>NZ_BMBX01000003.1:0-363523 GCF_014634905.1 Sporomusa sp. GT1
ACAAAAAAACGGCTTCCAGCTACTGCTGGTCGCCGTTTTTTCTTGTTTTGGGGCTGGCTTACTGCGACAGCCCCTTTTTATGCCAATAAGCACAGTTTCTAAAGCTATGTAAATAGCAATTATTTCACTGCTGCCAACGGAAAATGGACTTGAGTTAACAATTTGTCAGTTTATAATTTTTATTCTACATTGCAACTATTACTTAATTGTGATAATATTATTGCGCAATAGTGCTATTTTTTGACGATTAGTCAATTGGAGGAATAACTTTGGCGAGAACAATAGGAACTGTAGTACGCGGTATCAGGACTCCGGTTGTTAAAGAGGGCGATAACATCATTGATATAGTGGTATCCTCTGTTTTACAATCCTCACAAGAGGAAAACTATCAGCTTAAAGACGGAGACGTTATAGGTGTTACAGAATCATTGGTAGCACGCTCACAGGGCAATTACGTTTCTCTTACTGATATTGCCGATGATATTAATAGTAAATTTAAAGGTGATATAGCAGTTTTATTTCCCATTTTAAGCAGAAACCGATTTTCTTTGATTCTCAAAGGGATAGCCATGAGTGGGAAAAAGATCCACTTATTTCTCAATTATCCTTCTGACGAAGTGGGAAATCATTTAATTGATGTTGAATTAATGGATGATTTGGGAATTAATCCATATACCGATATGCTGACTGAGGAAAAATACCGTCAAATGTTCGGTAATAATGTTGCACATCCCTTTACTGGTATTGACTATGTTCAACTCTATAAAGATATTGCAGTAAATGGAAATATTCAAATATATCTTACTAATGATCCAAAAATAGCTTTAAACTATACGAAAGAAATTTTAGTTGCCAATATTCATGAAAGACACAGAACTAAACGAATGCTCAAAAAGGCGGGAGCCGATACTGTTTACGGACTTGACGACTTAATGACTCATTCAGTAAATGGCAGTGGCTTTAATGCTGACTATGGATTATTAGGATCAAACAAAGCAACTGAAGACAAAGTGAAGCTTTTTCCGAGAAACTGCAATGAAATTGTCGGGGAATTACAAAAGGCTTTTAAACAAAGCACGGGAAAACAAGTAGAAGTAATGATTTATGGCGACGGTGCTTTTAAAGATCCCCAAGGCAAAATATGGGAACTGGCCGATCCTGTAGTTTCTCCCGGCTATACTTCCGGCTTGTTCGGAACTCCTAATGAAATTAAGATTAAATATGTAGCCGATAATGAAATGAAAGCGCTTACCAGTGAAGCACTGACCCAGGCTATTAAAGATAAGATAAAGGATAAATCGCTTAATCTATGTGGCAAAGAGGAAGCTTTGGGTACTACGCCGAGGCAGTATACTGATTTATTGGGCAGTTTGTGTGATTTAACCAGCGGCAGTGGTGACAAAGGTACACCGGTCGTTCTGGTACAGGGGTATTTTGATAATTACGCGACAGAATAGTAACGTTAGAAAAGTGCCGTGTGCTTAAGAGGCCGCTGAAAAAGTCCTGTGATACAAAAAAGGTATAGTCCCTCAAGTAGTCTGACCCCCTAGTATGGGAAAAAGAGAAAAAAGCACCTCTTATGTCGTATGGGAAAACTATACAACATGAGAGGTGTATTTTTATGATAAAGAGGGTCCATTATTCTCCTGAGGTAAAATGGAAAGCTGTGAATATGAAATTAGCTGGTCACAGTACATGTGAAATTATGAAAGTTTTAGGGATCAAGAATGACACACAGATCGAAACTTGGATGAAGTGGTATAGACAAGGTGAGACTCATCGTTTCCATCAACCATTGGGAAAGCAATACACATATAACAAGGGAATCGATGAGTTATCAGAAGTTGAACGGTTAACACTCAGAATTAAGCAGCTGGAAATGCACAACGAAGTACTGGGAAAGTTAAATGGGATCTTAGGAAAACCACCAAAAGGCATCTCGTAGAGATTGTCGAGTCGCTTAAGAGTAAGTACTCCATTATGGAGTTGCTGACCTTTCTTGAGATCCCTAAAAGCAGTTACTATCGCTGGCGAAACAAGCCGAATGACACTAAAGAGAATGAGCTGATCGAACGAATAAAAGCAATTTGCAGTAAACACAAGCGGCGTTATGGCTATAGAAGAGTTACAGAGTGTTTAAGATATGAGTATCAATTAACAGTTAATCATAAGCGGGTGAGCCGCATTATGACCGAGCATGATCTTCGAGCACGAATTCGGCGCAAAAAATATGTACACTTCAAGCCATCTGAGATCGTCAAGAAGGCGGATCTAATCAAACGAAATTTCAAAGCAGATGAGCCCAATAGAAAGTGGTATACCGATGTTTCTACCATCCCCTTCGGCGAATCCAAGTTATATCTTTCCGCTATTATTGATGGCTTCAACAATGAGGTAATCAGCAGTGTAATTAGCCATTCACCTAATTTAGAGCTCGCTTTTGAAACAGTCAATCAGGCTATCCGAAGCCGAAGTATAGATAAGGTAATCCTTCATTCTGATCAAGGGGGATTATATACATCTCCAAAGTTTCAAGAGTTTGTAAAAAAGAAGAACATTATCCAAAGCATGTCCCAGGTAGGAGTATGCTATGATAATGTTCTAATCGAGTCATTCTTCTCACATTTGAAGACAGAGGCCTTCTACTCTCAAGATTTCAACGCTACCAACGAACAAATCATTGAGATGGTGGAAGAATACATTTATTATTATAACAATGAACGATTACAATTAAAACTAAATAAGCTGCCCCCGATAAAATATCGAGAGCAGCTACATACGGCATAGCTTTTTTCAGGGGTTCCCACTTCGTGGGTTCAGACTAAAAGAAACAGAGGAGGCTGTACCTTTTTTCCTGTATAATTAAGGTATGAAAGAAAGCAGGTGAGTCACATGATTCAACAACAACAATCCCTGGTATTAAGTCCCTATATAGAACTATATGACTTGATTATTCCCAAGGATAATATGCTGCGGCAAATCAATGAGCTTGTCGATTTCACCTTTGTATATGATGAATTGAAAGAGCGCTATTGTCTGGATAACGGCAGAAATGCGATTGACCCGATTCGGATGTTTAAATATTTGCTGCTCAAAGTGATCTTCGAGCTGTCTGACATTGACATCGTCGAACGGTCCAAATACGATATGTCCTTCAAATATTTTCTCCAGATGGCACCAGAAGATCAAGTGATTGATCCAAGTTCTCTAACAAAATTCCGGAAGATGCGGTTAAAGGATATGAATTTGCTTGATATGCTCATACACAAAACTGTTGAAATCGCAATCGAAAAGGGAATTATCAAGAGTAAATCAATCATTGTTGATGCAACCCATACAGAAGCCCGTTATAATCAGAAATCCCCTATAGAAATCTTACAGAGCCGTTCCCGAAAACTGAGAAAAGCCGTCTACAAAGTCGACGAATCTTTGAAAGCGAAGTTCCCGACGAAAAACACTAGCGGTATGCTCGAAGAGGAAATTGCCTACTGCCAAAACCTACTTGATGTTATTGAATCGGAATGCGGTGTTTGTGAGCTTCCAAAAATAAAAGAACCTCTCAACCTGCTCAAAGAAACGGTAACCGAAGACCTTAAGCAGTTGCAACTCTCAGAAGACAAGGATGCAAAAGTTGGTCATAAGAGTGCAGATACCTCATTTTTTGGATATAAAACGCATCTTGCCATGACCGAGGAACGAATTATTACGGCAGCCGTTGTCACGACGGGAGAAAAAAATGACGGCAAGCAACTACAAGAGCTTATAAAAAAAAGCAAGGCAGCCGGTATGGAAGTCAAAACGGTCATCGGAGATACGGCATACTCTGAAAAAGATAACATAACGTACACCAAGGATAATACCATTGAACTCATATCCAAGCTCAATCCCCTCATAACGCAAGGGAACCGGAAGAAAGAAGACGAATTCCAATTCAATAAGGATGCGGGTATGTATGTGTGCAGGGCTGGCCAGATGGCAATCCGTAAAGCGCGGCAAGGCAAGAAAGGCGTTGGTACAAACCAAGTTGATACGTACTATTTCGATATTGGGCTTTGCAAGCAATGCCCTTTCAAAGAAGGGTGCTACAAAGAGGGAGCAAAAAGTAAAACGTACTCAGTGAGTATCAAATCTGGTGAGCACACCGAACAAATAGCCTTCCAAGATAGCGAGTACTTTAAGGAAAAGACGAAGGAACGCTACAAGATTGAAGCAAAGAACAGCGAACTCAAACACCGGCACGGGTATGACGTGGCGTCATATTCGGGTCTTGTTGGCATGGAGTTACAAGGGGCGATGGCGATCTTTGCTGTGAATATAAAGAGGATATTGAAATTGATATAGTAAGAGATACGTCATAAAAAGTCTTCCCCCATAGCAAAAGACGACCTTATCCCGAGTGGGGAACAAGGTCGTCTTCTGGTTTTCGTACTCTTTAGATTCGTTCCGCCAAAGCTACAAGTTCTTCAGCGGCCTCTGTGCTTAACACGGCCTTTTTTCTTTTAGTCAATGATTATCTTTCTTGATACTCTCATTATCATCATATTTTTGTATATTTTTGTGTTTGGCGGAGAGAATAAAATTTTGTA
Source organism: Sporomusa sp. GT1 (assembly GCF_014634905.1). Lineage (NCBI taxonomy): Bacteria > Bacillati > Bacillota > Negativicutes > Selenomonadales > Sporomusaceae > Sporomusa > Sporomusa sp. GT1. Next base: position 4,587 of record NZ_BMBX01000003.1, read on the forward strand.
TGATAAAGACAGCAATTTTTTTAGGTGGGGGTGCCTCGGCAGCCGAAGGCGCACCTGTACAAAATCTGTTATTTAAAAAATATTTCAAAAGTCTTCGTGCTGAAAGTAATTATAGTGACTGCAAGCGCGTGAGTGAACTTAGCTCGTATTTTAAAGAAATGTTTTTTATTGATGTGCTTCATGATGATTTGGATGCTATTCAGTTTCCAACCTTTGAAGAAGCTATTGGCCTGTTAGATTTGGCTGTTCGTAAACGACAGTCGTTTATGGATTTTGATTTGGAGAACCTTGCACAAAGCTGTAATCGGATTGGCTTTATCAGGCAGTATCTGGTGTTGTTAATGGCTGAGGTACTTGAAGATAAAACGTCTGTCGTGAAAGGGCTCCATCGCGCTTTGGCGGAAAGTCTGAGTTCCAATGGGCTTCTGACCGATATGGTGTTCCTATCGACCAATTATGATATTTTGATTGATCAGGCTTTAGCTTCCAGGGATGACATTGCTTTAGATTATGGAGTAGACTTTACCAATTATGCAAGTCCGGCTTATTCTCCGGATAATAACAAGCTCATTGTTCAGCTCTATAAGGTGCATGGGTCGCTTAACTGGTTTTATTGTCCAACTTGCAGTTCATTGCGGTTAATCAAGTGTCAGCAGGGGGTCTTTAACTGGTTAACAGACCCTGCGCAGGTACGGTGCAGACGTTGTCAATCAATGGAAACTCCTGTCATTGTGCCGCCTACATTTTTCAAAGATATGTCTAATAGTTTTTTAACTATGGTTTGGCACAAAACCGAAACAACCCTAAGGGATATTGGACACCTTATTTTTTGCGGTTATTCATTTCCAGATGCAGATATGCATGTTAAATATCTGTTAAAACGGATTCAAACCAACCGTGCCGGCAGGCTGAAGATAACGGTAATTAACAATTATCCTTGCAGGAAAGCAGCAAGGAGGCTGGAGGAAGAAGAACGCTATAAGAGGTTTTTGGGTACCCATGTCCATTTCGCTAAAAAAACCTTCGAAGAATTTTGCCGGCAACCGGAGACCTTTATATAAAGTTATCTGGTTGCCGACAGGAAGATAAACAAATAGCCGCCAATTTGGCGGCTATTTGTTTATCCCAACAGAGCAGGATTTTTCTTTATTTTGCTTGGTTAAAGGCTAATAAAAGAATATGGTTGCCGTGCTTACTGGTAAAGTCTTTTTCGAACTTTTTGATAGTATCCAGTTCTTCTGTAGACAAAGTCGCAAAGTTGATTTTGTCAGCGTGCATTGTAGGACTCCTTTCTATAATCGGCTTACTATTAATTTTGCCAATTATAGAATTTATATGCCGGAATCTACAAGCGGCCGCTGCAGTTTAGAACATTGCGGATTTTATGTTTGACCATGCCTTTAATGGCTTCGCGGGCTGGTTTCAGATATTGCCGGGGGTCAAAGTCAGATGGATTATTGGCAAAATGTTCTCTGACAGAAGCAGTCATAGCCAGACGGAGGTCGGTATCAATATTAATCTTGCAGACACCCATTTTACCAGCTCTGAGCAGCATATCTTCGGGAACGCCTTGGGCGCCTTTGATTTGGCCGCCAAATTGGTTGCATTTATCCACAAACTCAGGTAGTACAGTAGAAGCACCATGCAATACCAGCGGGAAGTTGGGCAACAGTTTGGAAATGGTTTCAAGACGGTCAAAATCAAGTTTGCATTCACCTTTAAATTTATAAGCGCCATGACTGGTGCCGATAGCAATTGCCAGGGAATCTACTCCTGTACGCTCCACAAACTCTACGGCTTGATCAGGGTCGGTATATGTAGCATCTTTGGCACTGACATTAACGGCGTCCTCGATACCGGCAAGACGACCAAGCTCGGCTTCAACGACAACACCGCGCTCATGGGCATAGTCTACAACTTTTTTAGTAAGTGCAATATTTTCTTCAAACGGGAGTTTGGAGCCGTCTATCATAACTGAACTGAAGCCGCCGTCAATGCAAGATTTGCAGATTTCAAAATCCTCGCCATGATCCAGATGCAAACAGATCGGCAGGTTAGAATCTTCCAGGGCCGCCTCGACCAGTTTAATTAAATAGATGTGTTTGGCATATTTACGAGCGCCGGCAGATACCTGAAGGATGAGCGGTGCCTGCTCTTCCTTGGCGGCCTCAACAATGCCCTGAATAATTTCCATGTTATTGACGTTAAATGCGCCAACAGCATATTGGCCTGCATAAGCCTTTTTGAACATCTCCTGTGAAGTTACTAATGGCATGGAAATCCCTCCTATGTTTTCCTAAGAACCAGATATATTATAGCATATTTCAAATACATTATAGCATATTTAGATATTATTTCCCAAGTTTGCTGATAAGATTAATTAGATCATCCGGCAAAGAACTAGTCAAGTCAAGCTGCTGTTTGGTAACCGGATGTGGCAGAATCAGCCTGGCTGCATGCAGAGCCTGGCGATTAATCTGATCAACAGGACCACCGTAGAGGTCATCTCCCTGCAGCGGACAGCCGATATACTGCAGGTGAACCCGTATCTGGTGGGTGCGTCCTGTTTCCAGCAGGATTTCAAGCAAACTGGCATGTTTGAAGTTTTCCAGAACGCGATAACGGGTAAGGGCGTGCTGACCGTCGGGACGAACCTCTCGTTCAATAATACTGTCAGTTTTACGGCCAATCGGGGCATCAATTACTCCGCAGGCAGGAGTCGGAATGCCGGTAGCGACCGCCAGGTACTGTTTAACGATATATTGTTGATTTTGATTAAGACAGTGCTGAATATCGGGACGCTTGGCAATAAGTATCAGGCCTGAGGTATTACGGTCAAGGCGGTTGACAGGGTGGAAGCCGCAGGAGTAGTGCTGCAGGCTATAGTAATGCATAATTGCATTGCCTAATGTACCGGAACGCTCTCCGGTTGCCGGATGTACCAGCATGCCTGCCGGTTTATTAGCTGCCAGCAGCCATTCATCCTCATAGATAATTGAAAGCGGCAGGTTTTCGGCAATAATGGACGAGGTTTCCGGCCAAGTGACAGTAATGGTGTCTCCGGGATAAACCGTGTCGGAGACTGCCGCTGGCTGGCCGTTAATGGCAAGGGTTCCATTTGTTTTTATCTTACGCCATAATGTTAGCGAGAGTCCGGCCTGCCGCCGTAAAAAATCCTTTAGCGGCAGGGCAGAACAGGTTAGTGGGACAGTAAAATCAGGCATAGTCACTCCTGGGATGCTGAATATATATTAAGTATAGCCTATTATTCGCAATACTAGAATAAAAATCCTCTAAAAGCAAGAAAACACAGCTTGCGCTAAGTTTGGCAAGCTGTGTTTTCTTATGCATAAAAAATATAGGAGGCAAGCCGCCTCCCTGCAAACATGAAAGTCTCAGAACATATTTTGCACCATGCTTATCATCATGGCTATGTGCTCGCGCTCTGTTGCTATGGATTCTTTAATATAATCGCCCATTGGATTTGCTCTTAGCCCATAGTAGTAGGTAAACCGGCGATGCCGCCGGATAAGCCCTAAGAGGAGTGCCAGAAGCAATAGGCGACTGCCCAAAAATTGCCGCTCAGTGTCTGCCTGCTCGTTGTCGCGCATTTTAAAACTGTATTTTTTCGTTATGGCTGCCAAATTATCGTCATGCATACATATCATGTGTAAAGTGTCCAAATAGCCTTCCCAATGGTTTTCGGCCATAGTGATAAGTGTATCGCGCATGCCGTCGCTGGCATGTTCTGACGCCTCTACGGCTGTATACATAAGCTCAAGCTGCTCAATAGCTTCCTGATGTAATAGTATCATGTGCGCCGGGTCAACGGCTAACGGCCGACGGCTGAATATTTTCTTCATCGGGACATCAGCTCCTCTGCCAAGGCATTAACGAAGTTTATCTGCGACCGCCTTTGAAGGGAGCGATAAAGCGAATCATCTTGATTGGTACATGCAGTGAAATGGAGCGCCGGCAAAAGCTACTGTTAACTATGATGTAATCGCAGCCTACATAGCAAATGGTGCCGCAGAATGTGGAACCTTTACGGTCAATCATAGCGTCGGTGCCGAGGAGAACTTCATCGCCTAAAAAGCAGAGCAGGCGGTCTTTGAAGTTATCCCGCTGCATTTTATACGCCATAGGGTCTTCCATGAATTGGTCATCACAGCACATCATGTCTTTATCCGGATAATCACAACACATTCCGGCTTCCGGACCATACCAATGAGGATATCTGGTTTCCATAAATATCAATGACCTCCTTTATTTACCTTAAGAAAAATAATGATGATTTTTATATATTCTCTTTCTACTTCAGCATATGAAGTTCAAAAACATAATGTTACAGCCGTCAACAATTTAAGAGTTGAATTATAATTAGGACTCTAGTACTAGTGGCTGGCGATGAAAACAGGCAGGAAAAAAGCGGTATGTGACGAATATATAAGCTATCTTTAAATATAAGTAGGTGAATCTTGGCTCAATGGAGTTTATGAAAAATAGTAATATTATTCTCATGGGTTTTTTAGTATGGGTGATTATTGCGCCGCGCGCGAGTAGTCCGCGATATGGCGAACTATTTTTAGCCTATATGGCAGCACTGTTATTCAGTCTTATCGGCAGTTCAGAGCTTATGATGACAAAGCCGGTCGCCTTTTTCTTTACCTTAGGCGGAGTACTGGCTTTTTGTTATGTTGTAGCACGCAAAACTGTTAGAATAACTATTCGAAAGTAAGGAGGATTTTTTATGTCTTCTAATCCTGATAAAAAGTCAGCCCGGGTACGACGGGATAATAAACCTAACGAACGAGCTGAAGTCAGGTATTTCAAGGGTGAAGAGCAATTTGAACGCTGGCGTAAAGAGTTTGTTCAGCATCAGGACTATGAGCTTAAGTTAGCCGCTGTCAGCAAAGTTACCTATAGCCCGGTGGATTTTGAATCGTTACTGGTGACTGAGCCTTTTCCCGAGCTGAAGTTAACTGATTATAGTTATCTAGTCGACAAAGCTGCAAGTAATATGGAAGGTAAATATGTTTACCCTGTTGCTGCCAGAATCGCGGCCATTGTCTGTTTGGTCGGTGTATTGGCAATACTTTTTAGCCCTATGACTCTTTTAATCACGGCTGCGTTTGGAGTTGCGGTCGCAGTATCTCTGCATTTTACTATAAAGGACAGGGAAGAGGCTATAAAGAAGGCCAAACTTGAGGCTATGGAAGAAATCGGCGGGCGCAATGCCCAGGAACGTCTGGCTTACGAAGAAGCCAGACGTCAATATGAAGAAAAAGAGGAGTCACGAATCACGCTCATCAACCAATTGATGGCCGGGGAAGCTGCTGCCGTTCGCTCCCGGGTGGACGAGGTGCTCAACCAAGTAAAACTGCCGGTAGTTGTTGAAGTTGAGATTGATTTTTACAGGAATATTCCGCTGGCGAAGGTATACCTGCCAACCAAAGGCGTTATTCCCAAACAACTTTGCGAGATTTTACCGACAGGCCGTCTTCAGTATCAGGATAAAGATACCCGGGTGTTTAACAAACAATATTTTGAACTTAGTGCGGCCATTATCTTACAGATTGCATCGACAATTTTGGCCCATATACCCTCCTTTCAAGAGGTATATGCTGCCGGCATTGTTAAAAACGAATTTAGTGATGATTGTGTAATTGCTGTAAAAATTCACCGAGATAAGATTGACTGCATCAACCGGGCAGCTAATGCCATTGCTGCCATACAAGCATTTGATGCCGTATACGAATGTGATACTTCGTTAGCGCTCTATCCTATAGATATGTTGTATCCGCCTGAATGGGAAGGGGTCGACAAGCAGCAACTGAAAAGTTTGAAGGTGCGAATATTTAAATAATAATCCCGGATACTATAGCGGAAAGAAAAATTTTCACTATGTATTGAAAGTAACAGGAATTTAAATTTTTACTTAATAATAATTATTATTAAGTAAAAAATAAAATAATCTGGAGGGAAATATCTGATGAAAATTGCTGATTTAGTACAAAGTGCTGATTGGAAAGCTGAAAAACATGTGCCGGTAATCGATGCGCCAGCCCAAGCAAAAGCTGGGGAAAAAGTTACTGTAGAAGTTTGTGTAGGCAAAGAAATTGCTCATCCTAACACAACAGAGCACCATATTCGCTGGATAAAGCTTTACTTTAAACCTGATAACGGCAAATTTGCCTATGAAGTGGCAGCTTTCGAATTTGCCGCTCACGGTGAATCGGTGGAGGGCGCCAACAAAGGACCCGTTTATACCGAACCGTTTGGTAAGGCTGTTGTTAAATTAAATGTTTCCGGTACATTTGTTGCTGAAGCCTACTGTAATATTCATGGTTTATGGGAAGGGTCCAAGGCCATTTCTGTGGAAGAATAGTATATGATTTTTTGAAAGGTCAGAGAGGGTGACTCCTGACTTTTCTTTATTTTATTTTGATTTTGCCGGAGTGTTCAATTATTTAATTTCTTGTTATTTTTGTCCACAGGTAGAAGGATATTGTGTTTGTATGGAGAATATAAACTGCCATGCTGAATTACATGCTGTATAATAAAGGGGGATAGGCATGGCACTAATTGTAAAAAAATTTGGCGGAAGCTCAGTAGCTACACCAGAAAAAATTATGGCAGTTGCCAGGCGGGTATTGCAGGAAAAAAAGCCTGACGATAAAATTGTTGTTGTTGTGTCAGCAATGGGAGATACTACCGATGACTTGATAAGTTTGGCTAAGGCAGTTACAGATCAACCTGTTGCCAGAGAAATGGATATGCTGCTGGCAACAGGCGAGCAAGTATCTATTGCACTTTTAGCCATGGCATTTACCAAATTAGGACATGCGGCCGTGTCCATGACCGGTTTTCAAGCCGGCATAACCACCAATGAGGTTTTTAACAAGGCCAGGATTACCGGCATTGATCCTGCAAAGGTAGTTACTGAACTTAATGCCGGCAAGATTGTAGTGATTGCGGGTTTTCAAGGTTTGACAAAAGCCGGGGATATTACCACATTAGGACGGGGTGGTTCTGATACTACCGCCGTGGCAGTGGCCGCAGGATTAAAAGCTGACCATTGCGAAATTTACACTGATGTGGATGGCATTTATTCTACCGATCCCCGGATTGTTCCGACTGCCAGACGGATGAAGGAGATTACACATAACGAAATGCTTGAAATGGCTCGTCTAGGTGCCGGTGTAATGCATCCGCGTTCAGTGGAATTGGGTAAGCACTATGGCATGCCAATTCATGTTCGTTCCACCTTTACAAATGAATCAGGCACATTTATCAGGGAGGAATATACGATGGAAGAAAAAGAGTTTGTAATTCGTGGCGTAACCCATGACACCAATGTGGCTAAAATTGCCGTATTAGGAGTTCCCGACCGGCCAGGAATCGCCTATAAAATATTCTCTACTCTGGCTGATGCCAATGTTGATGTGGATATGATAGTACAAAGCGTACGCGTTATGGACAAACACATAATCGACATGGTGTTCACGATTGCTCAGGGAGATGTTTCCCAGGCCAGGCTTATTTTAGAGAAGCTTGCTGAAGAAATGGAATTCAGCGGTCTACTCATTGATGAAAATGTAGCTAAAGTGTCGGTAGTCGGCGCCGGCATGTTAGGCAACCCCGGTATTGCTGCCGCTACCTTTGGCGCATTGGCTGATGCCGGTATCAATATCGCGGTTATCAGCACTTCTGAAATCAGCATATCCTGTTTGATTGAAGAGGACAAAGCCAAACAAGCCGTTAATGCTATTCATGCCCGCTTCTTTCCCGCATAACACTGCAAAGTAATGAAAGCACCAGCCTCCGGCAAGAGGCTGGTGCTTGTTTTTATTCAAGCGCTTCTGATACAAAAATTACAATGTATCGATTGTGTAATACAGGCCAACCTATAAACAGGCACCAAAAATAAAAACAAATGGAGGTTTTGCGTAATGTCAAGGACGAGAAAACCAGTGAACCCTGCAGCGCAAAATGGCCTAGACCGTCTAAAGGAAGAAACGGCTGCCGAGCTTGGTCTTAAAGACTACAAAAACACCTACAAAGGCGCTCTGACTTCGGCCGATAACGGCCGGGTAGGGGGACATATGGTTCGCAAGATGATTCAAAGCCGCGAAACTCAATTTGGACAAGGAAGTGTACAGGCTACTAATGGGACTGCCACAGCTGCACATGACGTCAACCAAAAACCTTAAGCAGGCATAAGCCTGCTTTTTCTCTTCCTAACAGAAAGCATAACTTTCTTAAAAGCAGGATAAAGGCAACAGCGACTTCCGCTGCGACGCGCCTGGATGGCATAGCAATTCGGCCCGCCAAAGGCTCGGTGTAAGCCGTGTTTTCTTTATAAAAAAACTCTTTTTTGCCAAATTTTAAACAGGAAATATAATGGTATAACCAGAATAAGTATATAATAGGTTTAAATCCGTACGTTTTGAATTTTATTTGGGCCTATTTGAAGAAGGAGTGCATTGTGTGAAAACGGCATTAATAAAACATTTATCCAGCCATGTCGGTGAACAAGTAACTGTGCAGGGCTGGGTGTACAATCAGCGCTCTTCCGGAAAAATTACTTTTGTTATTCTCCGGGATGGTTCTGGACTGATGCAGGGAGTTGCCGTTAAGCAGGAAGTGGGTGAAACGCTTTTTGGCGAAGCCAAAAAACTTACTCAGGAAAGTGCTGTCAAATTAACGGGAATTATCCGCGAGGAGCCGCGTTCGGTGGGCGGTTACGAAATGCAAGTCACCGGTCTGGAGATAGTCAGCATTGCTGAGGACTATCCTATTACCCATAAAGAGCATGGAGTGGATTTTCTGGCTGAACACCGCCATTTGTGGATTCGTACGCCACGCCAGGCTGCCGTATTACGTATCCGCTCAGAAATTGAACATGCACTGAGAAACTTTTTTTATGAGCGTGACTTTGTCCTGGCCGACGCGCCGATTATTACGCCGGCGGCTTGTGAAGGCACGACCAACTTGTTTGAGATTGACTATCATGGTGAAAAAGGCTATTTATCACAAAGCGGTCAGCTTTATAATGAAGCAAACGCCATGGCTTTGGGACGCATATATTGTTTTGGTCCCACTTTCCGGGCGGAAAAATCCAAAACCCGCCGGCATTTGCTGGAGTTTTGGATGATTGAGGCAGAAATGGCTTATTTCGACCTGGATGCCAACATAGAGCTCCAGGAAGAAATGATTTGTTATGTTGTCCAGCGTGTCCTTAACAAATGTCAAAATGAGCTGAAAACCTTAGAACGCGATATAGAAAAGCTGAAAGCTATCAAACCGCCGTTCCCGCGCATTAGCTACACTGAGGCTGTGGAGCTGTTAAAGCAGGCGGGTGAAGAGTTTACCTGGGGCGATGATTTTGGTGCACCGCATGAGACCATTATTTCCAACCACTTTAACGCACCGGTATTTGTACATCGTTATCCGGCAGCAATTAAAGCTTTCTATATGAAACCCGATCCTGATAATCACCAAGTGGTTTTAGGCGCCGATCTCCTGGCCCCTGAAGGCTATGGAGAAATCATTGGCGGCGGTCAGCGCATTGATGATTTGGCATTATTGGAGCAGCGTATTGCGGAGCACAAACTGCCCCAAACTGCATTTGAGTGGTATCTGGACTTGCGCCGGTTTGGCACTGTGCCACATTCCGGCTTTGGTTTGGGGCTTGAACGCACGGTAGCTTGGCTGTGTGGTTTGGAGCACATACGCGAGACGATACCTTTCCCGCGCATGCTTCATAAAATGTATCCGTGAGACTGCAGCTAAACAATAAAAAACAGAGGATAATTTAAAAACAAAGTATATATAGGGGGAGATAATATGACAGTAAGTATTGCCGCAACACATGCGAGAGGTAAATTTGCTACAGACAAAATTTTCGGAGCGGCCGCTGCCGCTAATAAGGATGTTGCCCAATATGGCAAAGCAATGGTGGTAAATGCCACTATTGGTGCAATTTTAGATGACAATGAGGCATTGGTTTGTCTGCCTACTGTGGAAAAAGTATACCGTAGCCTGCCAATAACTGAAGTAATCAACTATGCGCCTATTGCCGGCCTGCCTGAGTTTTTGGATGCAGCAACAGCGTTAGCCTTTGCCGATAACCGTCCTGATGCTTACACCGAGGCGGTAGCCACTTCCGGCGGTTCGGGCGTACTTCATCATACAATTGCCAACTATACCGAGCTTGGTGATACTTTGCTTACTTCTGACTGGTATTGGGGCCCATACAAAGTATTGTGTGAAGATGCGCTGCGCAAGCTGGATACATACACCCTGTTTGACGAGAACCAAAACTTTAATATTAAGTCATTTGAAAGCAAAGTTACCGAACTCTTAGCCAAACAAAACAATTTGGTGACCATAATCAATACTCCGGCTCATAATCCGACCGGTTACAGTTTGGCAGATAACGAATGGGACGGCGTATTGGAGGTAGCCAAGGCGGCAGCAAAAGATCAATCAAAACGGCTTGTCCTTTTGGTGGATATTGCATATCTTGACTATGCGGGTGAAAAAAACGAATGCCGTGCCTTCATGAAAAAATTCAGTAACCTTCCTGATAATATTCTCGTTATTTTAGCCTTCAGCATGTCTAAAGGCTATACGATGTATGGTCAGCGTACCGGAGCCATGATTGGCATTTCTCAAAGCAAAGATGTAATCAAGGAATTTGCTGATATTAACCAATTCACCAGTCGGGCGACCTGGTCTAATATCAACCGCGGCTGCATGCGCCTGTTATCCACTATTTACAACGATAAGGCCATTCTAGCTCAGGTGGAGAAAGAGCGCAGCGAATATTATGCAATGATTCGTGAACGTTCGGAAATTTTTGTCCGTGAGGCTAAAGCCGCTAACCTTCATATGCTGCCCTATATCGCAGGTTTCTTCCTGACTATTCCTTCCAATAATCCTGAAGCGGTATGTGATAAATTGCATGAGGATCACATTTTTGCCGTACCACTGGCTAAAGGTGTTCGCGTAGCCGTATGCGCTGTACCATCTGCCAAAATTACCGGCATGGCTGCTAAAATGGCTCAGGCCATGGCAGTGGTTGAAAAGTAACACCTAAAACCAAAAGCAAGATTGCTTCGCGTTAGCGCAGCAATCTTTTTTTTTCACCAGGTCACCTCTTATTACATAAAATATAATATACTTTTGAGAAATGTAGATGAGGTGAGAAAATGGCTGACAATTTAGCGATTGCTTATCTTCGGGGAGGGCCGCTTGCGCCTGAAATTAAAGGAGAGGTAACTTTCCGCAGTGTACGAGGCGGTACCAAGGTCACTGTTGAGGTTTGGGGCTTACCCCGCTATCAGCCGGCAAGTAACGGAAAACAGCCGGTCGGACCTCATGGTTTTCATCTTCATGAACGGGGAACTTGCAAAGTGGGAGATCCGGATGATCCTTTTATGGCAGCCGGCGGACACTGGAATCCTGGTAATCAGCCGCATGGCAACCATGCCGGTGATTTTCCTGTACTTTTTTCAAACAAGGGATTTGCCTATATGTCCTTTTTTACCGATAAATTTACCGTTTCCGAAGTTATTGGCAAGGCGGTTATTATTCATGAAAGTCCTGATGATTATCGAACCCAGCCGTCAGGTAATTCTGGACGACGGCTGGCCTGCGGGGTAATCAGAAGATGTCAGGATAGTTAATATAAGATTTTACCATTGTTTGAACACATCGGTGCGGGAAATACTAGTGCAAAGGAGGTCGATAGCTATGCTTTGCCATCAAAACAACTTAATGGGTGACTCCACACTTGCGTTTCCCCGCACCGGTTTTTGGATTGTGCACATTTTGGGAGGGTTATTTCTTATTTCGCTAGGTATGCGGCTGGTGGTAAGAAAAGCGCCTGTCCCCTTACTGGTTTACAGGTTGTTTAAAATGCTGCGGTAAAGATAAAGTGGAAAACCGCTAAAACAAGAGGTCAGCTTTTCCCGAGTGATCGGGAAAGCTGACCTCTTGCTTTTAGGAGAGAAATGATTATTTAAGCACCATCATTTCAGTAGCTTTTACCAGCGCAGTAACCTTATCTCCAGGAGCCAGCTTCAAATCTTCTACCGAATCGACAGTTATAGCGGCTACCAGTTCGGTGCCTTTATAATCCATAACAACCTTTGCCATCACAGAACCTTTAACCACTTCTTTTACTGTTGCCTCTAATTTGTTTCTGCCGCTGATTTTCATGATGTAATCAATCTCCTTTTTATTTTGAATTTACTTTATATAACAAATTATAACATGGAAAATTATGAAAAAAAACAGGAAAAGCAATAACACACAAGCATATCTTGTGTGTTATTGCGAAAATAATGCAGTTTTTAATTAACCAACAATAAGACGGAAAGTGGCTCTTTTGAGCAATGCAGGTAAGAATTACAAGTAAAAAAATATATACTGAATATTTAGAAATTTAGAAAGGAAAATGGAAACTAATGTAGAATGAATACATTAGAAAATATGTCAAAGGGGGGGTTATTAATGGCTGATACTTTGTACAAGTGCACAGAATGTGGTTTGATGCTTGAGGTAAAGGACGGAAAAAGGCCAGAAGTCTGTGAAAAATGCGGGGGCAAGGATATAGTGTCGATGCCCCAACAACCTGGGCAGTTTGGCTGTGTGAACAAGTAATGTAATATTGCTCTCGCGTAACCCTCTGTATTTAGGCAGAGGGTTATTTTTTTGTGCAGTACAGGCCTTTTCTAACTATTTCCCATAAGCTGACCGGTTTGGGACAAGTCATAACCGCCCATGCCGGCTACTTCGTTACGGAATACATCGGAACGGATAATGGCTAACAGTGCCTGGAAATGCGGTTTATCCGCATCCTCCCGGCGCAAGACAAGGTCGTAACGCTCTTTTTTTTGAAAAATGAAATCAATATCGCTGACTTGCAGGGCGGCTTTTTCAATGCCGATACCGACATCGGCTTCGCCTCTGGCCACACAACTGGCAACTGCCAGATGGCTCATTTCCTCCCGGGAGTAGCCGTTTATCTGACGGTAATCAATAGCCAGCACATGCAGCATTTCGTCAAGCAAAACCCTTGCGCCGGACCCGCGTTCCCGGTTGATGAGCGTTATATCAGGCCGGCTTAAGTCATGCCAATGGCTGATGTTTTTGGGATTGCCTTTGGCAACGTAAAAACCGGTATTGCGATAAGCCAGGTTGTAGACCACTGTACGGTGCCCTGGCAGAAACCGGCGTACATAAGGAGTATTATACGTGTCGGTATCGCTATCCCACAAATGGGCAGTAACGACATTAGCAGTCCCGCGATACAGGGATAACAGCCCGTCAATGCTGCCAGCATAATTGCGAAAACAACGGATATGGGGAAGTGCTCTTTCGAGATGCCGGGTTAGAATATCAAGGATAATGTCTTGCCCGCAGATAATAAAGCTGTCCGGTTCGGCGCCCGGGTCGTCTAATGGTGGCTGGGCAGCGCCCTTCCGGGACAATGCAGTTTTCTTTGATTTTTGGATATAGACTTCTAAATCCGGTGCTTCGACCCGGACTTTGCGGCCAATGTGATAGGCCGCAAGATCGCCCCGCTTAATCATTTCATAGACGGTGAAGCGAGAAATCTTCAGGATTTTGGCAACTTCTGCGGGGGTGTAGGACGTTGTGTCACTCATAATATGCACCTCTATAAAAAGTTATATTAATTGCTGGCAAGCTCTTGCCAATATCATACAACAAATAATATAATAACACCATAGAGGCTATGTTCGTTTTTGTTAGTTTATATTAGTTGAAATGAATTGCATTTGCATTTTTTATTTTAAACGGTAAGCCAAGTCTTCGATTTTTCGATGATATTAATTAAAGAAGAGTATGGTAGTATCTACTGTTTTAGGTATAGTTCGGTTATGTTAGTTGTTTTTTGCCTGAAAGGGGGTAAGGTATTTGTTTGATTCATTGACAGCCGGGCTGAATGAAGACTGTCCGTATGGGGATATAACGACAGAATTGCTTGGGATCAGCGGATTGGGAAAATTTCGGTTCATATCACGGGAAGATGCTATCATATCCGGAACGCCGCGCCTTAAAGAGTTTTTTGAGAGCAAGAAACTCCAGGTCGTTGATTGCAAGGAAGCGGGGACCCCAGTAGCTAAAGGCGGAGTCATTATTGAAGCCCATGGTGAACTAACGACACTGTTTAAGTTATGGCGGATATGTCAAACGTACCTGACAGTGATGTCAGCTATTGCTACGCAAACTCATAAGCTTGTCAGTGCAGCCAGAGAAGTCAATCCCGATATTCAGATTGTGGTGGCTTGTCGCAAAGCTCATTTAGGAATGAGGCTGGATGAAATGCGGGCTATTCAGGATGGTGGTGCTATTTATCATCGCAATTCGCTAAGTGATACTATTTTGATAACACAGAACCACATGCGGATGCTGGACAGCCTGCCTGAAAAGTTGTATTCCATGCAGCATAAGATTGAGTTTGAACCCAGCAATCTAGAGGAAGCCTTCCGTTATGCTTCCTGCGTAGATGTTATGCTGCTTGATCATTTTGAAGCCGAAACGTTAAAACCGGTTGTGCAGGAGCTGCGGCAAATGAATCCTAAACTCCAAATAGGGGTGGCCGGAGGTATCACACTGGACACGGTGAAAAAATTCGCCGGGTTTGTTGATCTCATGGTACTTAGCTCTGTACTATATGCCTATCCGCTGGATTTTACCTGCCGGATAGAGCGAATCTAAGGGGGAAGAAAAGATGGGGAAAATGAGTACAAGACTGTTTGTTGTTTTGGCCCTGGCAGTAGCCGCTATTTTTAGCTTGGTTGGCTGTGGCGGCGAAAAACAAGCTCCACCGGCAGCGCAAGCACAGCCGGTAGAAATTAATGTATCGGCGGCAGTGAGTCTTAAGGATGCACTTGCGGAAATTCAAAAGAACTATGAGGCTAAAAACCCGAATGTTAAACTTGCTTACAACCTTGGGGCTTCCGGTGCCCTCCAGAAGCAAATCGAGCAGGGTGCGCCTGCAGATATTTTCATTTCAGCTGCTCCCAAACAGATGAACGAATTGGAAGAAAAAAATCTAGTCAACAAAGCCACCCGCAAAAATTTGGTTGAGAATAAACTGGTTGTTGTTGTGCCTAAAGAATCAAAGCTGAACATAACCAAATATGAAGACTTAACTCAGGACGGAGTGAAAAAGCTTGCGCTTGGTGAGACAGCCACAGTGCCTGCCGGTCAGTATGCCCAACAGGTATTACAAAAATTAGGATTGTGGGATGCAATAAAAGACCGGGTAGTTTTCACCAAAGATGTACGTACCGTATTGGCTTATACTGAAACAGGCAATGTAGAGGCCGGGATTGTATATAAGACAGATGCCATTTCCAGTGACAAAGTGAAAGTTGCAGCCGTTGCGCCGGAAGGAAGCCATCAGCCCATAGTTTATCCTGTGGCTGTAACCACCGGTACTAAACAGCAAAAAGCAGCCGAAGCTTTTGTTGAGTATCTGTTTAGTGCAGAAAGCAAAACGGTCTTTGAAAAACATGGCTTTACGATGGGCAAATAGCAGACAGCTTGTTTAAGGTAGTGCAAGGGGGGAGTTTACCATGAGAAGGAATGCTGCAGTTCATTTGCTGTTTGGACTGGTTGCAGTTTTGGCTGTTGCCGGAACCATCTGGGCTGTGGAGCCTGTGGCTCACAGGCCGGCTAAAGTTGCTGAACCGGTTGAAATTAATGTTTCTGCCGCGCTTGGCCTAAAAGATGCCTTACGGGAAATTCAAACAGAATATGAAGCAGCTAACGCAAATGTGAAGCTGGTGTTCAATCTTGGGCCTTCCGGAGTTTTGCAAAAGCAGCTGGAGCAGGGTGTTCCTGCCGACCTGTTCATTTCTGCCTCTATGAAGCAGATCAATGAGTTGCAAAGTAAAAACCTTGTAGTACCTTCTACCCGAAGAATACTGGTGAATGACAAATTGGTTTTGATCGTTCCGCAGAATTCACAGTTAGTAATTGAAAGTTTTGAGGATTTAAAAACAGTTACGCGATTTGGCATGGGCGAGCCGGCAACAGTGCCGGCTGGCCAATATGCCATGGAATTGCTTAAAGGCATTGATGTATGGGAAGCCGTTAAAGATAAAGCTGTCCAGGCTAAAGACGTTCGTACCATCATCTCCTATGTCGAAACAGGAAATGTTGATGCCGGTATTGCATTTTCGACGGTAGCAGCGCTGAGTGATAAAGTAAAAGTCGTCGTTGTTGCGCCTGATGGTTCGCATACGCCGGTTATGTTCCCGGCGGTAGCTATGGCTAATTCTAAGCATCCTAAAGAGGCGGCCGCCTTTTTAGACTATTTATGTGGTCCGCAAAGTGCAGCAATATTTCAGAAATACGGTTTTAGTTTTGTCGGCTCAGGCCAATAAGGTAGGTGTATGTTATGGAATGGCAGCCAGTCCTTTTGTCGGTCAAGGTTGCACTTGTCTCATTAATATTTGTATTCATCTTTGGAGTAGCTGCCGCTTATGCAATGCGAAGCTTTGAATTTCCCGGCAAGAGTGCACTGGAGGCAGTTTTTGCATTGCCCTTGGTATTGCCGCCTGTGGTAACCGGCTTTGTATTATTGGTTTTGATTGGCAAACAAGGGCCGATAGGACAATTTTTGTCAGAAACCTTCCATACCCAGATTATTTTTACGCCATATGCAGCAATGCTTGCTGCCACGGTAGTTGCATTCCCGCTGATGTATCAAAGTACTAAAGCGGCTTTTCAGGGGGTGGATCGTACCCTTGAGGACGCCGCCCGGACGTTAGGCTCCAGTGAATGGCGGGTTTTTTTGACAATAACCATCCCCTTGGCTTGGCCGGGTCTGGTTGCCGGGCTGGTATTGTCCTTTGCCAGGGCACTGGGCGAATTCGGAGCCACTATCATGGTAGCCGGTAATATTCCCGGTAAAACGCAGACCATTCCGCTGGCAATTTATTTCGCGGCAGAATCCAATAACTTGACGCTTGCCGGCACCTATGTCCTGTTGATTAGCGGTATAACCTTTCTCCTCATTTTTTGGCTCAATGTCTGGTCGAAAAAGAGAGCCGGCGATACGTCTGTAAGGGGGTTGTTCTAAATGCTGCAGGTTGCTATGAAGAAAAGATTATCGGATTTTACGCTGGATATTAAGTTTACGGTCGCCAACGATATTTTGGTATTGTTTGGCCCTTCAGGTGCGGGCAAGACAACCATTCTGCGGGCCATTGCCGGTCTCTTAAGGCCGGATGAAGGCCATATTATTCATAATGAATGTGTTTTGTTTTCTTCAGCGGCAAAAACCTTCATGCCGCCGCAATCGCGGCGTGTGGGATACATGTTTCAGGAATTTGCCTTATTTCCGCATATGGATGTTAAACGCAACATCTGGTATGGTGTTAAAAAACATGACAGCAGATCCCAGGAGCTCTATGAACGATTGTTGGGGCTGTTGCGTATTGAGCATTTGGCATCACGGTTTATTGAGAAATTATCAGGCGGCGAGAAACAGCGAGTGGCTTTGGCCCGTGCGTTGATGGCAGAACCGGCGATTCTGTTGCTGGATGAACCATTGTCGGCACTTGACAGTGATACCCGCTTGGAATTACAGGCAGAGCTGAAGAAGATTCAGGGTATCTGGAATATTCCCTTTATTCTTGTCACTCATGATCTTGCAGAGGCCAAGGCATTGGGGAATCAATTTTTGTTTTTAGAAAAGGGCAGGCAAACAGCCGGCGCTGCTTTGCCAATTGCGGAGCTGCTTCAGTGTCAGGGTGTTGGTTAGTGGTGCACGGCAGGGTATTTTGTGAACAGTATAAAGCAGGCTTGTATCAGCTAAAAGAGCAGTAGTTTCTTTTAGTTGATTTTTTATATATGAGGATATTGGAAGACGGCTATAGTAAAAGCTTTTGTGGCCGGTGATATTGATATGGGCGGGGGATGGTTAGATGAGTATTGCTATCGTGGATGTGAATGGCTGGCAAAATGTGTTGGATCTTAAAAGCGGTAAAAAACGCACTGAGGATACACCACTTATCCGGTTGGTAAGGCAAGTGCTGGACAGGCATCCTTATCCCGGGGATACCGACCTGCGCAGCAATACCTGGGTAACGGATACCGCTTTGGATATGCTGGAACAATATAATCCCCAACTTGTATTTTTAAGCTATGCGCAGCAATATTTTGCTGCCCGGTATACGAGGCTGCCGGATATTGCATGGGATGCTATGACTGATGAGCTATTTAGCGAAATAGAACGTTTTGTCAGACAATCGGGATTTACTCCGATAATTATTGGCAACGGTGATATGATAACTATTGAGGGATGGATCGATTTGACCAAACTGGATGGTGCGGCAGTTTGTACAAGCTGTTCCACCCGCTATGCAGGGCTTTATAATACAAGCAGGAGAGATTTTGAATATGTCCATAATCTACAGCAAGTAGAAAGAGTAGTCAGCAAAGCGGAATTTATCCGGGAATTTGACGGTCACCAGGAGGATGTCCGGCGTTTACCGGAGTATCTGGTGGTGGCAAAAGCAGGGTATTGTTTTAAAACACCGGCAGTGCCGCAGCCGGTTATGATGCCGGCGCGCAATGAAGTAGTTCCCATATATACAGAGCTGGGAAAAATAACTGATATTACCGGTATCTGTGAGCATATCCGCGCTTGCGGCGGAAACAAGAAGATCGCGCTGATTGTCTTAGAGGGTATTGGCAGAAAACATTTCCGGTTGCCGTATCAAGAATGTAGCAACCGGCTAAAATGGTTTTGTTATGAACCGGGAGTGGCACAATATTTGTCGATTTCCTGTGGAAAGCATCAGCTATTTCAGTATCCGGCCGGTTATCGGCAAAGTGTGGAGGCTGATGTAAATACAGATTATCCGTTTTCAGGTAAATTTGAGGAGATGCCGGCAGGCACACTGGGAGAAAAATTTGTCGGCAAGAGTATTGCTATCGGCAATAGGAGTATGTTTATGCATACCGTTGCCGGTGTGGACATTTCGATTGAGTGTTTTGCAAGAAATTTAAATAATCTGGGCTGCCTGGCGGTTATTCATAAGAGAAAAGTAGGTCAGAGATTTCTCTAACCGATTGACCTTTTGCCAAAACTTAGCATACATGCTCTTCTTATGTTAATTGATTATTGCGGCAGGAGAATGGGGGAATATAGTTGAATTAGCATATATATAGTTTAGAGAAAGTTTATCGCTGATGAGGGGGCCTGTCACATGTCGGAAAAAATAAGTGTAACCTTTTCCAATGGACGTACTGTCGAGTATGAGAAAGGTGTTACACTGCTGGAAATTAGCCGGGATGCCGCTCATAGGTATACTACACCGGTGGTAGCCGCAAAAGTAAACAATACCATAAGGGATCTGCAGAATGTGCTAGAACAGGACAGTGTGGTAGACTTCCTTGATCTCCGGAGTGAGGCCGGGATGAAAGTGTATCAGCGCAGTGTCACTTTTGTCTTGATTGCTGCCGCTCAGGAACTGTTTCCAGGCAGTGAAGTAACGGTGGAGCATTCCTTGAGCAAAGGGCTGTACTGTGAACTGCATCATGGACGGGATATTATGCCGGAAGACGTCGAAAAACTTGAGCAGCATATGCGCCAAATTATTGAGGAGGACCGGCCGATTGTTCGTAAAACTCTGCCTAAGGCCGAAGCTATCGAAATGTTTAAGGCAGCAGGACAGCGGGAAAAAGTCAGTCTGCTCGAACAGTTTGACAAGGAAAACGTCAATATTTATTACTGTGGCCAGGTGTATGACTATCTTTATGGTAATATGACACCTTCAACCGGTTATGTAAAAGTATTTGAACTTAAATATTATCCGCCGGGAATCATCTTACGGCTCCCTGAGAAGGATAATCCTAATGTGCTGCCCAAATTTGTTGAGAATCCAAAATTGTTTAAAGTGTTTAAAGAAGCCGCCCAATGGGGAAATATTTTACGGTGCGCCTATGTAGCCAACCTGAATGAGTGCACTGGTAAAGAGGATATAACAGATATTATAAGAGTAGCGGAAGCCTTGCATGAGAAAAAGATAGCCCAGATAGCCGACTTTGTTGCTTCGCACCGTGACGAAGTTCGGGTTATTTTGGTAGCCGGTCCTTCCTCATCAGGAAAAACTACCTTTGCCCAGCGGCTTAATATTCAATTAAGAGTTAACGGGGTGTGGCCGGTACCGCTTTCACTGGACGATTATTTTGTTGACAGGGAGAAAACGCCGGTTGATGAACATGGCGAGTATGATTTTGAATCGATTGAAGCCATTGATCTGGAATTATTTAATTCTCATCTGGCCAGGATTTTGTCCGGAGAAGAAGTGGAAATGCCTACCTTTAATTTTAAAACAGGGCAGCGTGAATACCGGGGCCACCGTATTAAGGTAGACAAAAGCCAGCCACTGATTATCGAAGGCATCCACGGACTTAATGAACGTTTAACAAGTTCAGTGCCCCGTCACTGTAAAATTAAAATATATATTAGTGCCTTAACGCAATTGTCGATAGACAGCCACAATCGCATTCCCACAACCGATGCCCGTCTTATTCGCAGGATTGTCCGCGATAGTGAGTTTCGTTCCCATGACGCGCTGATGACACTCAAGATGTGGCCATCGGTACGCCGGGGCGAGGAACGCAACATTTTCCCATTTCAGGAAGAAGCCGATTTAATGTTTAATTCGGCGCTCATTTACGAATTGGCGGTGCTTAAAAAATACGCCGAACCGCTGCTGCAAAAGATTACACCAGACAACTCGGAGTATTCGGAAGCTCGCCGGCTGCTCAACTTCCTGGAATACTTTATTCCGGTGGAAGATAATGAAATTCCGCAAAATTCCATTCTGCGTGAATTTATCGGCAAGTCTTGTTTTGAAAAATAGCAATAAAAATATCACCCGGCTTTTAAGCAGGGTGATATTTTTTTACGGTCACAGCCAACTGTGTGTTAGCGGTTGGACTCAAAAAACTTAAGGGCAACCTCTGGGAATACGGCATAAGACAATACATCTTCGGTAGAGGCATTAGGATAACCCTTTTCAGCCAATTCCTGGCGAAGGGCAGGCATTTGCGGCTTGATGTCGTCAGCCGGACGGTGGGTGATAATCTCATCATCCCCAATTAGCGTTTTCAAAAATTCCGGGTCAATAGGAGCCGGGGTACGGCCATATTTACCGCGGGCAAGATCTTTGATTTCCCGTGGCACAACTTTATAGCGGCCCAACATAACGTTGAAAGCCGACATGGAGCCAACAATCTGGCTTGTTGGTGTAACCAGCGGCGGATAGCCGAGCTCGGCCCGCACTTTGGGCATTTCCTCGATAAGATCAGGGAACTTATCTGCCATACCCTGTTCTTTCATTTGGTTTAAAAGATTGGAGAGCATGCCACCGGGGATTTGGAACGACAGTACCTTGGTGTCAATTTCAATGTTGGTATTAAGATTAAAGGTTTCGGTCAGTTGTTTTTTTATAGTACGGAAATGATCGGCAATGGGGAACAGCTTCTCCTTGCTGAGGCCGGAATCACGCTCAGTGCCTTCGAGGGCGGCAATCATAGCCTCGGTAGCCGGCTGGGAGGAAGCCATAGCGAATGGTGAAAGGGCGGTGTCAATAATATCAACACCGGCTTCAACGGCTTTTAAGTAAGTCATAGAGGCCATGCCGCTGGTGTAGTGTGTGTGCAGGTGAATGGGTATATTGATTTCGGCTTTCAGTGTTTTTACCAATTCATAGGCTTTATATGGCGCCAGCAGGCCGGCCATATCCTTAATACAGATAGAGTCGCTGCCCAGACTGACAAGGTCTTTGGCTACTTTAAGAAAAGAATCGTTGTTATGGTAAGGGCTGATGGTATATACGAACGCGCCTTGTACATGTGCTCCCGACTCTTTGGCGGCACGCATGGAGGCTTCCAGGTTGCGGACATCATTAAGGGCATCAAAAATTCGGATTACTCCCACACCATTATCAACTGCCCGCTTGACAAACTCGCTGACAACATCGTCAGCGTAGTGATTGTAGCCAAGTACATTTTGGCCGCGTAAAAGCATTTGAATGGGGGTTTTTTTCAAATACTTTTTAATTGTGCGCAAACGCTCCCAGGGATCTTCATTCAAGAAGCGCAGACAGCTGTCAAAAGTAGCGCCACCCCAAGCTTCAATGGAGAAATAGCCAATTTCATCAAGCTGCTCTAATACCGGCAGCATGTCCGAAGTGCGCATACGGGTGGCAGCCAGTGACTGATGCCCATCGCGCAGGACTGTTTCCGTAATTTTTAATGGAATACCTGTATTCATGAAAGTCCCCCTTACTTATTAGTTTGATAATTCAATTAGTAAAATGGCAATACTTAAATTTTAGACGGTTTTTGCTGCTTTGACCAGTAGCAATGAAAAAAATATACTGTATACATTAATTAATCTTTTCTGGCAGGTTCCAGGTGACGGGCCAAAATTGCCGCCATCTTGCTGGAGCCTGTCATCGCAGGCATGCCGTTATAGTGCCCAAGTTTGGTAAGGATCGAGTACACCTGGGGATTTTCCACCGGTGTATGGGCATGGGAAGCGTTGCCATAGTCGTTGATATAATTGGTGCATTCTTCCGGCGGAATAAGTCTGCCGGGACCACCGGCACAGCCACCCTTGCAAGCCATGCCTTCGATAAAGTTGGCAGCCAGTTTGCCTGCCCGAATATCTTCCAATAGTTTAGTGCAGTCAGGTATGCCGTCTACTTTGACCGGGTTGAAGTTTTCGGCGCGGCGGGGGATAAGCTTTTCTACCGTGGTACCTACGGCTGCGCTGACGCCGCCTGTACGGCCATAGAGCCGGCCGCCCCAGGAGGCTAAGGGGTTTTCTTCATCTGCTTCCTCAACCGGGTTCACATTGGCTGCCTCAAAAATGGTCGCAAGTTCCTGAAAGGTGAGGACGAAATCAATGGCGCCTTTCAGGTCAGGGAGTTGTGCTTCCGATTTTTTCGCTACACATGGGCCAATGAAAACCACTTTGGCATCTGGTTCAAGTTCTTTAATTACCCGTCCTGAGGCAACCATCGGGGATACTGACGGCGATATATGGGCCATTAAGTCAGGAAATTTGTTTTCGATCAGTTTAATCCAGATAGGGCAGCAGCAACTGGTGATTAAGAAATCATGTTCATCTTTAACATGTTCATCATATTCAAAGGCTTCCTTAATGGTGATAAGATCGGCATACAAGGCTGTTTCCACCATTTCGCTAAAGCCCAGCTTTAATAACGCGCTGCGCAGTTTGCCTGCCGTTACCTCAGGACCGAACTGGCCGGTAAACGCCGGGGCAACAGAGGCATATACTTTATGGGTATTTTGCTTAAGTAAATTAATCAGTGGTACAAATTGTGATTTATCAGCCAGCGCGCCAAATTCGCAGGCATTGATGCAGTAACCGTCTCTGGCGCACTTATTTTTATCGATACAAGGGCGGCCCAGTTCATCACGGGTAATCGCGCTCATTGGGCAAGTGGTTTGGCAGTTGGCGGTTTTACAATCCTTACAAGCTTCCGGATTGGCCAGGACAATGGGTTCGCTGCCCATACCCATCAGGGCTTCTTCATCATATTCATTAATAACCTCTTCCGAGTTGTTGGGTTCAAGACCCATGGCAATGCGAATCTGATTGGCGACAAGTCTTCTGGTAGCTTTATCTTCAAATTCGGACTGCAGTAAATGGCATATTTCCTCTTTACGTTCGAAAAGTTGGCCTTCCCAAGCAGCTTTTGCAACTTGATAAAGGATTCTAGGTCTGATGTTAAGATCGGGAGGAGTACTTTTCTTCATTGTTATCACCCATCCAATTATGATTTTATTACCAATAGTATAATTTGACGTTTTATGTAGAATTTCCTGTTGTAGTTTGTGCAATTATTTGCTATTGTAGTAGCGCAATGAATTTAAAATTATATTAGATAGTAGGAGACATATGGACAAAGAAATAAGAACCGAGTCTGTTTTGAGGAAAGACCTTTCGCTGCTGACTGCCACGACACTGGTAATCGGCATGGTTATTGGTTCCGGGATTTTTATGAAGCCCGGCAAAGTCATCGAGGCTGCCGGTGACTCTACTATGGCTTTGGCGGCCTGGGGATTAGGCGGCATTATTACCATCGCGGCAGGACTTACTGTAGCCGAGCTGGGGGTGCAGATACCGAAAACAGGCGGTATCTATGCCTATCTGGATGAAGTATACGGCAAAATGTGGGGTTATCTTTTCGGCTGGGTACAGACCTTCATTTATGGACCGGCGACAACCGGGGCGCTGGGCTTATATTTTTCCACATTATTGCTGCCATTTTTTAATTTCCCTGAAACCTGGAAGTTGCCAGTAGCCATTGCAGTGGTTGCTTTTTTGGGCGGTGTCAATGCCCTGGGAGCCAAATATGGCGGCTTGATTCAGTCGGCAGCTACTGCCGCTAAGCTTGTGCCCATTATACTTATTGCGGTTTTTGGTCTGTGGCAAGGCAATGGACAGATTCTTAATATGCCGGGCGGGATAGGGGAAACCGCAGGTATGGGGGCTGCTGTCCTGGCAACCTTGTGGGCATATGACGGCTGGATTAATGTGAGCTTTGTTGCCGGTGAAATGAAAAATCCGGCAAAAGAATTGCCGCGGGCTATTATTACCGGTTTGGCCATTGTTATGGCGGCTTACCTTGCCATTAATCTAGCGCTATTTCATATGCTGCCGGCTTCTGAAATTGCTCTTCTCGGCAACCGGGCCGCAGGTACGGTTGCCGGGCTGGTGTTTGGTGAAATGGGCGGGAAACTGATCAGTATTGGTATTTTGATTTCGATTTTCGGCGCACTTAACGGCTACATTTTAACCGGGGCAAGGGTGCCTTTTGCCATGGCGCAAAACGGTCTGTTGCCCGGGGCGCAGCTCTTAGGGAAGGTTCACAGCAAATCCGGTACTCCGGCCAATGCATTACTGCTGGTAGTAATTTTGGCGGCAGTGCTCATGACTCTGGGCGATCCGGACCGTTTGACAGATATGGCTATGTTCATTATTTGGGCATTCTATATTTTGGCCTTTGCGGCAGTGTTTATCTTACGCAAGCGAAACCCTAAAGCCAAACGGTCTTACAGTGTACCCGGTTATCCTATCGTACCAGGTATCGCTATTTTGGGTTCCGTATATATTGCGTTTAGCATGCTGGTGCATAACCCCGGCGACGCTTTATATGCTTTGGGCATTACGCTGGCAGGTATTCCGGCATATATGCTTTTACGAAAAAAATAAGTATTGTTCAGGCGCAACGGCAAAATGCTGTTGCGCCTTGTTTTTTTATTCTGACAGCAAGCATAAAAAGGCTTTAATGGGGAATCTATAAGATGATATTCTAGTTTGTATGTTATGAGGTGAGCCTTTTGGAAAAGGTTTGTCCATTGTGCAATGCGCTGCAGCAGGTTGAAAAAAAATGTCCGCACTGTGGCAAGACTATGCTGGATGGCGGTGCACTCAATAACTATCTCGGGCCCTATAGTCCTTATATGGAAGCGCAGTCATTGCCGTTTCAGTCTGAAGCGTACTGTATACATCTGCTCTATTGTCCGGAATGTGATTATGACAGGCAAGAAATCCTGGCGCTGGTGGCCATGTAGCTGGCATAAAAATGTTCCGACAGGCAGATACTAAAAAAAAATAAAGGAGTGAATACCTATGTCTAATCCGATTGTCAAATGTACTGTTGATCAATGTACTCACTATATGCCAGGTGACCAATGCATGGCAGCAAAAATCAGCGTTTACAATGATGAAATGGAAGGCACTTCTGCAAAATCGGCAGACACCCAATGCAAGGCTTTCCATCACCGCAAAACAATGGGCGATATGATTGGCGCATTGCATAATGCCAATGTTGGCGGCAGTGTGTCGGCAGCTTTTCTGGAAGGCACTCAAATCACTCCGGCTGTTGAATGTTTTGTTAATGACTGTAAGTTTTGGGATAACGGCAACTATTGCGGCGCCGACCAGATTCACGTAACCGGTACTAACGCGTCGAAAACCACAGATACCGATTGCGAAACTTTTAAAAAGAAGTAATTAAAATTAGCAGGCAAAGGCCCGAAAAATAAGATAATGAAAAGCCACAAACATCGATACAATGTTTGTGGCTTTTCATTGTAATCTTGCGTTACTTAAAATTTAATGCTTGTCATGACAGCCGCACCCGCATTGGTCGCCATGGTCAACAACTTTAATCGAGTCAAGCTGGACTTTAACCTGACCTTTAATATGCTCAATATAACGGCGGCGGAGTTCAGCCTGCTCAGCACGCTCGTTATCAGTAAGTCCTGTTTCACGGCTTTTTTTTGCCAATTCATTTATTCTGGCAATGCATTGTGCTGTTATCATAAGTGATTGCCTCACTTTCATTATTTAATATAATAGCAAGAAATATTCTTCCTATTATGTAAAAAATACTAACAAATTATTGACAAATGTGCAAGTTAGAATGAAAATAAAAATTAAAGGAAAATAGTTCTATATTCCGAATTAAGATACTATGACTATTATACCGGGAAAGGTGAGAAAAATTTATGAATAAGTGGCGTTGTAATGTATGTGGCTATATACACGAAGGAGAAAAAGCTCCGGCAGAATGTCCGGTTTGCGGGGTGGGGCCGGAAGAGTTTGCTATTTTTACGGAAAAAGTTGAACAAAGGCAGCCGGGAAAACGCTGGAAATGTACGGTGTGCGATTATGTTCATACAGGCGATACTCCACCGGACAGCTGTCCCTTATGTGGTGTCAGCGCAGAACTATTTGTATTGCTGCTGGATGAGACTGTCTCACTCACCCGTGAGGCGGTAGCTGAAGCCGGGCTGGATACCGCGAATTCTGCGATGGATAAAATCAGTTATGGCTTGTACATCGTTACGTCCATTAAAGATAACAGCATCAACGGACAATGCTGCAATACCGTATTTCAGCTGACAAGCAAGCCGTTACGGATTTCTATTTGTCTTAACAAAAGGAATCTGACCCATCAATATGTTATGGACAGTGGCGTTTTTGCCGTGTCGATGCTGGGAACCGAGCAAACCGAGGCTGTTAGGCGGTTTGGTTATCAGTCAGGCCGGAATGTAGATAAATTTGCCGGTATAGAATATCTTTCCGGGCAGAACGGCTGCCCGATCCTCACAAACTGTCTTGCTTATGTTGAAGCGAAGGTACTGCAAACGCTGGATGTCGGTACCCATACACTCTTTATCGCTGATGTGACTGCCGGCAGAATGGTAGCAAACGAGGAAGCACTGACATATAGTCTTTATAGGAGTAAAAAAGGATGATTAGCGGCGTACGCCAGTCATCCTCACAGAAAAGAAATAATAAACATGAGGGTGATAATCTTGTATGAGCTGATTATTATCGGCGGGGGACCGGCAGGGATGACGGCAGCCGTATATGCGGCGCGCAAGAGGATGAATGCTTTGCTAATTACTAAAGAGTTTGGCGGACAGCCGATGTGGACCATGGATATTGAGAATTATATGGGCTATCAGTTTGTCACCGGGCCGGAGCTGATGGAAAAGTTTGATGAACAGGTGAGAAAATTCCCGATTGAAATAAAATATGAAGAAGTTACCAAGCTTGCTGCCAATGATGATGGCACCTTTAGTGTAACCGGCGATGGGGAAGAATATCGGGCCCAAACGGTTATTGTGGCTTCAGGCAAGCGGCCGCGCCGTCTGGCAGTGCCGGGTGAGGCTGAGTTTACCGGGCGGGGTGTCAGTTATTGCGCTACCTGCGACGGCCCCCTGTATGCCGGTAAAACGGTAGCCGTAATCGGCGGCGGCAACTCGGCGCTGCAGGCAGCTATTGAAATCAGCCCGATTGCCGAAAAAGTATACCTGATATCCATTGCCGGCTACAACGCTGACCCGATTATTATTGAAAAACTTAAAGAACTTAAGCGCCCTGTTGTTGAATTTATGGGTTACACGACAACCGCCATTAAAGGTTCGCAAGCGGTGGAGAAGCTGGTACTGGTCAGCAATGATACCCAGGAACAAACAGAACTTGATGTGCAGGGAATTTTTGTGGAAATCGGCTTAGAGCCTAACACCGAATATTGCGAGGGAGTAGTGGACTTTAACAAATACCGCGAAATTAACACCGATTGCCGTACACGCACCAAACTACCGGGCTTGTTTGCTGCCGGTGATGTCACCAACGGCCCTGACAAGCAAATTGTAATTGCTGCCGGCGATGGTGCTAAAGCAGCATTAGTAGCGTATGAATTTCTGCTGCACAAGCGGCCAAACGCTTAACAGCAAGCCAAGGGACCGGCACCTGCATATGTGGCAGGTGTTTTTCTTTTCTCAGTTATACTTGGCTTTTTCCGGAAAATGAGTATAATATTATTCATACCATTAGTAGATAGAATACGATTTTTAATGGAGTGTGAGAATGTGAAAACTGTCATAACAATTGTCGGGCAGGACAGAGTTGGCATAATTGCCATGATTAGCAACATTTTGGCAGAAAACAATGTTAATATCCTTAATATCAATCAGAATATACTCAATGGATTTTTTAACATGGTTATGATTGTCGATATGGGTCAGTCCATTATCAGCCTGAAGGATCTGGGTCACCTGCTGGGAGAAAAGGGTGCTGCCATGGGCCTTGATATCAAAGTGCAGCATGAAGATATCTTTAAAATAATGCACCGTGTGTAGTCGTAAGCTTGGAGGTAATACATATGTTCACAATGCAGGATGTTAATGATACTAACCGCATGATTGAAGAAAATAAGCTGGATATCCGGACGATTACGATGGGTATCAGCCTGCGGGACTGCGGTCACCCGGACAGCAAGGTGCTTTGCCGCAATATTTATGATAAAGTGACCCGTACGGCTGAGAAGCTGGTGCAGACAGGGGAAGACATTGAGGCCGAATATGGTATTCCTATCATCAACAAACGTATTTCAGTAACTCCTATTGCCATTGCTGCCGAAAGCTGCCAGACCGACAGCTATGTTGAAGTGGCCCGGGCGCTGGACGCGGCGGCTAAAGAAGTGGGTGTAAACTTTATCGGCGGATTTTCCGCACTGGTGGAAAAAGGCTACACCAATGGTGACCGCATATTGATTCGCTCCATTCCGGAGGCGCTAGCCGTAACCGAGAGAGTATGTTCCTCAGTCAATCTGGGCTCCACCAAAGCCGGAATTAATATGGATTGCGTCCGGGAAATGGGTGAAATCATTAAGCTTACGGCTGAACGCACCAAAGACCGGGATGCGTTAGGCTGCGCCAAGCTTGTGGTATTTGCTAACGCACCGGAGGACAACCCTTTTATGGCAGGGGCCTTCCATGGTGTGGGTGAACCGGAGACTACCATCCATGTGGGAGTATCAGGTCCCGGTGTTGTCAAACGGGCGCTGGAAGATGTGCGCGGGCGCGACTTTAGCACTGTGGCCGAAACCATCAAACGCACGGCCTTTAAAATTACCCGTGTTGGCCAATTAGTGGCGCAGGAAGCGGCACGGAGGCTTGGTCATCCTTTTGGCATTATTGATTTATCCTTGGCCCCGACACCCGCGGTTGGTGACAGTGTAGCACATATCCTGGAAGAGATGGGTATAGAAAGTTGTGGAGCTCCCGGGACAACAGCCGCATTGGCGCTCCTGAATGATGCTGTCAAAAAAGGCGGCTTAATGGCTTCCTCGCATGTTGGCGGTCTCAGCGGCGCTTTCATCCCTGTCAGTGAAGATGCCGGTATGATTGCTGCCGTCGAGCGTGGCAGCCTGTCCTTAGAAAAGCTGGAAGCCATGACTTGTGTATGTTCGGTTGGCCTTGATATGATAGCCGTACCTGGCGATACTTCGGCAGCTACCATTTCGGCCATTATTGCCGACGAAGCCGCCATTGGCATGATCAATAACAAGACGACGGCTGTCCGGATTATTCCCGTACCCGGCAAAAAGGTTGGCGATAGTGTTGAGTTCGGCGGCTTATTGGGCTATAGCCCGATACTGGCTGTCAGCAAATTCAAATCTGATGACTTTATTGCCCGTGGCGGGCGAATTCCGGCACCGGTCCGCAGCCTGACCAACTAAAAACGCAGCAAATGAATAAAGGCGAGATTGCCAGCATATGTGCAATCTCGCCTTTCAGCAGCTATTTAGAACGCTTCATTGGCTTCACGATATTTGCGGACGGCAGCCAGTTTATCCTCAATGGTAGCTGCTGTCTCCCAAACCTCTTTGAATAGAGCGGAGTTTTTGAAACCGGCGTTCCAAAGATAGGCATCATCCGGTGTATAACAGGCAAAAGTAACAGGCTGGTTTAGGTTGTCCGGCATTTTGCCGTTATCATCGGTGAGTAAAGCATAGTCACCTGTGGCAGAAAGCTCAATACCCAGCACCACCAGGTTATCCTCAATTTCTGTTTGTTCAAATCCAAGAGCTCCATAAAAATTTACAATAGTATCACTCATTTGATCATCTCCTTATTAGTTTGGTCATATTTGTCAAGATTAGAGGTAATAAAGCAGGTGTGTGGAATAAACCATGAGAATGAATAAAACAGGGTATACTTTCTGTTAGGACTAAAAAACAACAATCTGGGAGGCTTAGATTTAATATATATGGAAAATACATTTGCACAACTGGGGCTTAATACAACGCTGGCGTCCGGGCTGGCCAAAGCCGGTCTGACAGCTCCGACTGCTATCCAAAGCGAGGTAATTCCACTGGCGCTGGCCGGTAAAGATATTATCGGCCAATCACCCACAGGTACCGGTAAAACTTTGGCCTATTTGCTGCCATTATTTCAAAAGCTCGCTGTTGACAAACGTGAGACACAAGCCTGCATCCTGGCGCCCACCCATGAACTGGCCATTCAGATACAGCGTCAGATAGAAATGCTGGCAAATCATTCAGGCTTGCCGGTAACGGCTGCGCCTCTGATTGGTGATGTCAATATTGCGCGGCAAATCGAAAAGCTAAAGGACAAGCCGCATATCATAACCGGGTCCGGCGGGCGAATTCTTGAGCTCATTCAGAAGAAGAAGATCAATACCCAAACTATTAAGACCATTATTCTGGACGAAGCCGACAGACTGCTTGACGACAAAAATATGGACAGTATCAAAGCTGTAGTGAAAACCACACAAAAAGACAGGCAATTGCTGGCGTTTTCGGCGACAATAACGCCGGTGGCGCTTAGCCGGGCGCAAGAACTGATGAACAAGCCGCAGCTGGTGCAAGTTGAAGGCAGGGCGGAGACGATGCCTGACATTGAACATGTGTATTTTGTGTCAGAGCGGCGGGATAAATT
Source organism: Sporomusa sp. GT1 (assembly GCF_014634905.1). Taxonomy (NCBI): domain Bacteria; kingdom Bacillati; phylum Bacillota; class Negativicutes; order Selenomonadales; family Sporomusaceae; genus Sporomusa; species Sporomusa sp. GT1. Next base: position 35,949 of record NZ_BMBX01000003.1, read on the forward strand.
TGAGGTGCTGCGTAAAATAATCCGCAGTGGCAATATTGCCCAGGCGCTGGTATTTATCAATAAAAGTGATGATGTTGAGCTTACTGTTGACAAGCTGAATTACCACGGCCTGACAGCGGCTGGTATTCATGGCAGCTTTGTTAAGGAAGACCGGAAAAAGGCCATGGATGGCTTTAGAAGCGGCAGGCTTCAACTATTGGTAGCTTCCGATCTGGCAGCCCGGGGACTTGACATACCGGGGATAGGGTATGTATTTAACTTGGATTTGCCGGAAGATCCGCAGGTTTATTTGCATCGTGCCGGGCGAACCGGCCGGGCAAAGAGCAGCGGGGTGGTTATTTCATTAGTTTCACCGCGGGAACTGCCGCTGATTGCTAAATATGAAAAGACTTTGCAGATTGAAATGCTGCCAAAACAGATTGCCCGCGGTAAGGTTTTTGATAAGAAATCCGGCAGCCGGCCGAAGCCGGATGCACGCAAAGCCAGAAACGGGATTACCGCGCCGCGTGGGGAGTGACGGAAGAACCTGCACTTAGGATATTCCACATTGGCATTACTATTCCTCTTCCTTTTGGTGGCAGAGATATTATCATGTATGCTAATATATAAGGATATGAGGTATACCGTGTTGACGGCGGCATGACTTATGTGGAAGGGGCCAGTTGTTAAGTGAGACTATATATTGCTGAAAAACCGAGTATGGCAGCGGAAATTGCCAAATGCCTGCCAGGACCGGCAAGCCGCAAGGACGGTTGTATTCACACCGGCGGCGGGGTCATTACCTGGGGTTATGGACACATTCTGCGCCAGGCTGAGCCGGATGAATATGATCCTAAATATGAAAGATGGCGGGTAGAAGACTTGCCGATTATTCCGGAAAGCTGGAAGTTGCTTGTGGCCGATTCCTGCAAAAAACAGTTTGAGATTATTAAAAACCTGATTGAGCAGGCCAATGAAATCGTTCATGCCGGTGACCCTGACCGGGAGGGGCAGCTCTTAATTGATGAAGTGCTGGACTATGTACATAACCAAAAGCCGGTGCGCCGGCTGCTTTTAAATGCGCTTGATGAGCAAAGCATCAGGAAGGCCATTGCCAACCTTCGCGACAACCAGGATTTTCAGAACCTGAAGCAATCGGCGCTAGCCAGGTCACGGGCTGACTGGCTGATTGGCATGAATTTGTCCCGTGCTTATACCCTGGCGGCGCAGCGGGCCGGTCACCGGACGACACTCCCGGTTGGGAGGGTTAAAACCCCGACACTGGCGCTGGTGGTTCGCCGGGAACGCGAGATAGAGAATTTTAAACAGGCAGACTATTTTACACTCAAAGCTGATTTTGAGCATAGTGATACTATTTTTACGGCCTATTGGAAACCGCGGGAGGAGCAGCCGGGTCTTGACACCGAAGGCCGGCTGGCCGATAAGGCGATTGCCCAGGCCCTGCTGGAAATGCTGCAGGCGGCCACCGAGCCGGCGGCAGTAATCTCATGCGAAACAACGGAAAAGAAAGAACCGCAGCGCTTGCCGCTGGCATTATCGACATTGCAGGTTATGGCAGGCAAAAAGTTTGGTTATGACCCGCAGGTGGTTTTAGATACCGCCCAAAAGCTGTACGAACGAAAATTAACTACCTATCCGCGTTCTGACTGTGAGTTTTTGCCTGAATCGCAACAGGATGATGCTGCTGTAATTCTTGGCAATCTGACAGGGTTGGCCCATAGTGAATTGGCAGGCTGGTCCGGCAAGGCCGACAGCCTGATTCGCAGCCGGGCCTGGAACGACAAAAAGATTACAGCCCACCATGCCATTATTCCCACAGTGGAGCGCTGTAATTTTGCCGCATTAAATGAAACTGAAAGAAATATATATTTTCTGATTGCCCAGGCATATATCGCCCAGTTCTATCCGGTGCATGTCTATGACCAGACACGGGCTGAACTTGAGCATGCCGGTGAAAGGTTTACCGCCAATGGCCGGATTATCAAGGAACTGGGCTGGAAAGAAGTATATGGCGCAGAAGCCGAAGAAAAGAAAGAAGAGGACAGCGGCACACTGCCGGCCATGAGCAAAGGGGACCGGGCGCGCTTTATCCAGGCTTCGGCCGAAAAAAAGTCGACAAAAGCACCAAGCCGGTTTACGGCAGCCACGTTGCTGGCGGCCATGAAAGAAATTCATAAATATGTTAAAAACCCGGATTTAAAAAAACAGTTGAAAGATGTGGCCGGCATTGGGACTGAGGCCACCCGGGCCACCATTATCAAAGAGCTTATTGAACGTGGTTTCTTACGGGAAGAAACCAAACGCAAGTACCTCAAACCAACCGAACCTGCGTATCTGCTTGTGGATATGCTGCCGGAAGAGCTTACTTATCCTGACTTTACCGCCTTATGGGAAGATATTTTGCGTCAAATGGCAGAAGGCAGTGCCAGTCTGGATGCTTTTCTGGGACAGCAGGCGCGGTTTGCGGCCAGTCTTTGCACCAAAGCCAAAGGAGCTGACATCCCGCTCAAGGGTGATCACCACTGTCCGCGCTGCCGCAAAGGAGTACTGCAGCTTAGAAACGGCAAGCATGGTAAGTTCTGGGGCTGTTCCCGTTACCCGGCCTGCCGGGCATCCTTTGATGATAAAAATGACAAGCCGGATATACCGGTACGAAAAGAACAAGGGCAAGGCTGATTACGCCTTGCCCTTGTTTTTAAAATTATCTGCCTCTAGGAGCTTTGCTGCCGGAATTCGCTGCGTCTGTTTTAGGTTTCCGGCGGCTGCGAAGATTATTTCCGCCATGGCTGACGGCTTTTTTGTCGCCAGTCTTCTTGGCAGTCACCGGTTTTTCCGTAATTTTCTTAGTTGATGATGGAGGGGCTTTTTTCGCATTTTTAATTACTTTTTGTCCGTTGGCTTTATATTTTTCAATAGAAGACTTGATTCCCTGCTCAATCAGCCGCAGATACATGTGTTCACCAGGACTAATGAAGGTGATGGCTGCCCCGGTTTGACCGGCCCGTCCGGTCCGGCCGATGCGGTGGATATAGCTTTCGGGGTCGTGCGGGATATCATAACTGAAGACATGGGTGACGCCCTCAATATCCAGACCCCGGGCGGCAATATCTGTGGCAACAAGGATTTGCAGCTTTGCCTCGCTAAAGCGGCGCATAACCTGCATACGTTTAGCCTGTGACAAGTCACCATGCAGCTCGTCAGCTTTATAGCCGCGCTGAATAAGGGCAGTATTGACAGCTTTGGCCCGTTCTTTAGTATGGCAAAATACAATGGCCAGATAAGGCTGCTGTTCATCAATCAGGCTGCAGAGCTTGTCAAGCTTGCCGGCCTCAGGCAGTTCAATCATAATTTGCTTGATTTCATCCAAAGTTACATTTTCCGTTTGGACGCGGATATCGGCCGGCTTGTCCATATAACGGGCGGCCAGTCCCCGCACCTTCGGCGGCATGGTTGCCGAGAACAGCAGGGTCTGCCGTTTACTGGAAGTCAGCTTTATCAGTTCTTCCACTTCTTCTAAAAAGCCCATGTGCAGCATTTGATCGGCCTCATCCAGCACCAGCCGGGAAACACCGGCAAGCACCAGCGTTTTACGTCTGACATGGTCAAGCAAGCGGCCTGGTGTGCCGACTACGATGTGAGGCTGCCCTTTCAGCTTGCGGATTTGCTCATCCACCGCTTTGCCGCCATGTACCGACAAGACATTAATGCCAAGTATATTGGCCAGTTTGGCGGCCTCGGCCGTGATTTGCAGCGTTAATTCCCGGGTTGGGGTGATAATCAAAGCCTGTACATGGGGTGCCGAAATTTTTATTTTTTCCAAAATGGGCAGCAAAAAGGCCAGTGTTTTGCCTGTACCTGTCTGGGCTTGGGCAATAACATCTTTGCCTGCCAGCAAAATAGGAATTGCCTGGGCTTGTATCGGGGTAGGACGGGTAATTCCTGTTGTTTTTAAAAATTGAGTCAGCTCAGGACGGATGCCTAAGGCTGAAAAGTTTGTCGACATAGAAGGCACACCTTTCTTTTTTCATAGTATGCGGTAAAGTCAGTTTGCACAAGCCGTAAAGCGGCTATGCGTGGTAAATATACAATATACTACTATTTTCCAGAAAAGTAAAGAGGATTTATTAGAAGGTCTGGTGTCAGAGCCTAAGTTTTGTAGAAAAATATATTACTGAAAAACGGACAGAGGAAGCTAGCAAAGAGTCTATTATGGTGACAATAAAATAAAATGGGACTTTCAACAGGAATGGCATTGATGAGGAGAGAAGAATATGACGATAATAACATTTCTTATGGTCAGAGTTGCAGTAATTGTAAAATGAGGGGGAGAGCAGATGGGCATTGATGCAATTGTATTACATTCCACCGATAATGTGGCTACCGCAGTTCAGGACCTGAAAAAAGGCCAACAGGCTGCAATTCGTTTGGGACGGGAGCTCAAGCATGTAAGTATAATGGAAGATATCCCATATGGTCATAAGTTTGCAGTGCGGAAAATCAATAACGGGGAAAACATTTTAAAGTACGGAGAGGTCATCGGCCGGGCAACGTCAGATATTGAAACCGGCTGCCATGCTCATGTACAAAATATCGAAAGCCTGCGCGGCCGCGGCGACCTGCAGAAGGAGGCGTAACTGATATGGAATTTATGGGTTATCGTCGTGCCAATGGTACAGTGGGGACGCGTAATTTTGTCGGTGTTCTGTCAGCGGTAGTATGTGTCAATGAGGTGGTTGAGTCCATTGTCCGCCAAGTACAGGGGACAGCCCGCTTTACGCATCATCAGGGCTGTTGCCAAACACCGCTGGATATTGGTATTGTGAACAAAACCTTAATTGGCTTGGGGAGCAACCCCAACCTGCATTCGGTAATTATCGTGAGCCTTGGCTGTGAAAGTACTGACATCACTGGCGTAGTCGAAGGTATTCGTGCCACAGGCAAGCGGGTAGAACATATTGTCGTTCAGGAAATTGGCGGTTCGGCACGGACAACAGCGGCAGGCATTCTACTGGCACAAGAAATGGTGCGGGAGGCATCGCTGGCCAAGCGTGAGGCTTGCCCAATCAGTGACTTAGTCATGGGCATGAAGTGCGGCAGCTCAGATACTACTTCCGGCTTGGTACCCAATCCGGCCATCGGCGTAGCCACCGACCTATTGGTGGCTGCAGGCGGGGTATCCATTCTCGGTGAGGTTACTGAGTTCATCGGAGCTGAGCACATATTAGCCAAGCATGCCGTGAATGAAACAGTGGCTCAGGAAATCTACAAATTGGTTGAACGTATGGAAAAAAGAGCCATGGCGGTCGGTGAGGATATTCGCGGCGGGCAGCCTACCGGCGGCAATATCAAGGGCGGTCTTACCACCATTGAAGAGAAGTCGCTTGGTGCCATCGCCAAAGCCGGGTCGGCACCTATCCAGGCCGTCTATGAGTATGGTGAGCGGCCTACGGTTAAAGGATTGGTAGTCATGGATTCCCCCGGCCGGGAGCCGGAGATACTGACAGGTTTGGCTGCTGCGGGTGCCAATGTAATCGTCTTTGCAACCGGCCGGGGAGCGCCGCAGGGATTTCCGTTCGTGCCGGTGCTTAAAATTACCGGCAGCCGTACTGCTGCCGAAAAAATGAGTGACCATATTGATATGAACTTAAGTGCCGTAATCGAGGGCAATGATACCATTCCTGATGCCGGGCGCCGTGTCTTGGAGGAAGTAACCCATGTTGCTTCCGGGGTTATGACCAAGGCAGAAATTTCAGGCTATGTAAATTCGATGGATATTTATATGCGGGGACCGGTTATCTAGACTGCTGAAGTAATTTTTGATAAATGAAGAGAAGTGCTGTTGTTTAAAGAAGCAGCTACGTAATTTGAGATTGTAAAAATGGAGTGGAAAACATGACTTTAACAGTAAAAAACACAGTAGTAGGCTTTGTTGGGATTGGAGTTATGGGTAAGAGCATGGCAGGGCATTTGCTGAAGGCCGGTTATCCTGTACGGGTATATAACCGGACTAAAGTCAAAGCCGAGGATTTACTTAAACAGGGTGCGGTATGGGAAGAAACGATAGCCGGATTAGCAGCCAATTGCAATGTGATTATCACGATGATCGGCTATCCCAAGGATGTCGAAATGGTTTATTTGGGTGATGACGGTTTATTAAAAAATGCCAGCCAGGGAACGTATTTTTTGGATATGACTACGTCGTCACCAGAACTAGCAATCCGTATTTACCAGGAAGCGAAGACAAAAAACATGCAGGCTCTTGACGCGCCAGTTTCAGGCGGCGATGTTGGAGCAAAAGAAGCACGGCTTGCCATTATGGTGGGCGGTGAGCCGGAGGCTTTTGCCGCTGTTCGTCCGATTTTGGAACTGATGGGTAAAAATATTGTTTTACAAGGCGCCGCCGGGGCGGGCCAGCATACTAAGATGTGCAATCAGATTGCAATTGCAAGCAACATGATGGGCGTATGCGAGGCAATGGCTTACGCGAAAAGGTCTGGCCTTGATCCCAAGCTTGTACTCCAAAGTATTGAGACCGGGGCGGCAGGCAGTTGGTCACTGAGCAATCTGGCTCCCAGGATGCTGGCCGGCAATTTTGAGCCAGGCTTTTATGTTAAGCATTTTATTAAAGATATGAAAATTGCTATTGAATCTGCTCAACAAATGGGTTTGGATACTCCGGGACTGCAGCAGGCAATCAAGCTATACGAACAGTTGGCAAGTCAAGGGGAGGAAGACAGCGGAACTCAGGCATTATTCAAACTGTATCAGTAATTTAGTATAATGTGTTCCCAATGGGCACTACCAATTGCCCGGATTTTACAGGATTTTTGAAAAAACTGAGATAATGTGATACAAGTCCTGAATTTTGCAGCAACAATATATGAAAAAGCTCTGCAGTACAGCATTTATACGCACTGCAGAGCTTTTTGGGTATAGTAACTTTATTGTACCAGTCTTCATATAAAAAGCTATTTGTGTTAAAATGAGAAAGAAAAATCTTGGCAGATACTATATATACAAAAGGAATGGAATATGAATTTATTAGCAATAGAGAATCTTACCAAAAGCTATGGCGAACGAGTGTTATTCGGCAATGTTACCCTCGGCATTGATGATGGGGATAAAATTGGTCTTATTGGGGTTAACGGCACAGGCAAATCTACCTTTTTGAAAATTATCGCCGGTGTGGATACCGCAGATTTTGGCAAAATAACGGCAGGTAGTGGTATAAAGGTTGAATATTTGCCACAAAATCCCGAATTTGATGCCCAGGCTACCGTATTGGAGCAGGTGTTTAGAGGCCATTCACCGGTCATGCAGGTATTGAGAGACTATGAACAGGCTTTGTTAGAGGCACAGTGTTGTCCTGATGATACTGTGCGCCAGAAACGGCTTATCAGCTTAACGCAGCAGATGGACACACAAAATGCCTGGCAGCTGGAAAGCGATGCCAAAATCATACTTACCAAACTGGGGATTACTGATTTCACCGCCATTGTCAGCACCCTGTCCGGTGGCCAGCGCAAGCGGGTGGCATTAGCCAGTGCGCTCATTAATCCTGCCGATGTGTTAATACTGGACGAGCCTACTAACCATATTGATAACGACACTGTAGCCTGGCTGGAACATTATTTGGCTAAGCGCAAAGGTGCACTTATTATGATTACCCATGACAGGTATTTTCTTGACCGGGTAACCAACCGCATTATCGAATTGGATAAAGGCAAGTTATATACATATACCGGCAATTACAGCAATTTTCTGGAGCTTAAGGCCGAGCGGGAAGACCAGCAGGAAGCCAGTGAACGCAAACGGCAGAATATCCTGCGCAATGAGTTGGCTTGGATACGGCGGGGAGCGCAGGCCCGCAGCACCAAGCAAAAGGCCAGGATTGAGAGGTTTGAACAGCTTAGCGCCCAGACGCCGGACGGCAGACAAGGCCAAATAGAGATAACGGCTGGCGCCAGTCGCTTAGGGCGCAAGATTATCGAGCTGGAGCATATCGGCCAAGCCTTTGAAGCTAGTACGTTAATCAATGATTTCAGTTATATTGTCCTTAAAGACGACAGAGTAGGTATTATCGGGCCTAACGGCAGCGGTAAATCCACTTTACTTAATATTATTGCCGGGCGGCTCACTGCTGACCAAGGTCAGGTTGAAATCGGCCAAACAGTGAAAATCGGTTACTTTTCTCAGGAAAGCACCGAAATGAACCAAGACCTGCGGGTTATTGAATATATCAAAGAAGAAGCTCACTTTCTGCCGACAGCCGACGGTGGTACTCTTAGCGCCGCTCAGCTATTAGAACGTTTTCTCTTTCCGCCTAATCTGCAGTGGACACCGATTGCCAAGCTGTCAGGCGGGGAGAAGCGCCGCTTGTTCTTATTACGGGTGCTCATGAGTGCGCCGAATGTGCTCTTGCTGGACGAACCGACCAATGATCTGGATATCCAGACCTTAAGCATTCTGGAAGACTATCTTGACGACTTCCCGGGTGCTGTTATTGCGGTATCCCATGACAGATATTTTCTTGACCGGCTTGTGGAAAAAATATTTGCATTTGAAGGTGACGGCAGGATTACGCAGTATCCTGGCAACTATTCCGATTATCAGGATAGAGTCAGTATGCTGGAAGCCGAAGCTTTAAGTGCAGATAAGAATAAAAATGCTGCAGACAAGAAAATTGCAACACAAGACAAGCCCAAAGAACGGCCGCGCAAACTGTCTTTCAAGGAACAGCGTGAGTATGAGCAAATAGATGAGGTAATTGCCGGTGTAGAACAGGAGCTTTCTCAGGTATCCCATGCCATCAATACCGCCGGCAGCAACTTTGAACTGTTACAGGAGCTTACTACAAAGCAGCAGGCGTTAGAGGTAAGACTAAATGAATTATTGGATCGCTGGACCTATCTTAATGAGCTGGTAGAAGAGCTTGATATTAATAATTGATAAAAGGAGCTAGTCTGACAGGCTATGAACATACAGATATTTGGCACAAAAAAATGCCAGGATACCAGGAAGACCGAACGCTATTTCAAGGAGCGCAAGATATCTTTTCAATTTGTCGATCTGACAGTGCGCGGCTTAAGCAAAGGCGAACTGGATAAAGTCAGGGCGGCTGTTGGCGGACTGGAAAACCTGATTGACAAAACAGGCAAAGAATACGAAAAACGTAATCTGAAGTATCTGGTGCATAACGTGGAAGAAATGCTGCTGAATCACCCGTTGCTCTTAAGAACTCCGGTGGTACGGAACGGCGCTAAAGCTACTGTAGGGTATTGCCCGGAGGTTTGGGGTAGTTGGAGTTAGAAGGGTCTAATATGTTCAGTGATATGCCTGTTCGTTTGGTGCAGGTGTATCGGGCTTAAGGTTAGTTGGGGAGAACCGTATCATTGGTAATGGTGCAAAACTAATCGTATCTAATTAAAATAAGGAAATAGTCAAAGTTCCTACAGAATGTTCTAATAATTTGCAGGAACTTTGTATTTTTATGGCAAATTTATTAGTTATGAAGCCTAATAGGGCGTTTAGACTCGAAAAACCGTTCTATGGATCTATTGTTGCAATTTTTAATGAGCGTTTTGTTAAGTATGGGATCTTACAATGCTAGTTGCAAAATCCTATTTTTATAGGGGGAGGTAGCCAAGATGCCTGTTACATTGGAAGGTAAATTAGTAATCTCGATATCTTCGCGGGCACTTTTTGATTTAGATGACAGTAATAAAATTTTTGAAGAAGAAGGCGAGGATGAGTATACAGCGTATCAGATAGAGCACGAAAATGAAGTATTGGGACAGGGAGTAGCCTTTCCATTAATAAAGCGCCTATTAGAACTCCGTAATCCGGAAACAAATGAGGACATGGTTGAAATAATTCTAGTTTCTAAAAATGATCCAAATACTGGACTTAGAGTTTTAAACTCCATAGAATCTTATCAGTTAAATATTACACGTGCGGCTTTTTCTCGAGGAAGAACACCTTATAAATATTTAAAAGCATTTAATGCAGACTTATTTTTATCGGCGAATCCGGATGATGTAAAATTGGCACTGGAGAATGGATATGCTAGCGCTACTATTTATACAGGAACACCCTATAGAGAAGATGAAAACTTTGATGAAATCCGGATTGCCTTTGATGGCGATGCCGTAATATTTAGCGATGAGTCAGAGAAAATATATCAGGAAAAAGGTTTGGAAGAATTTAAACGGTTTGAAAAAGAAAACAGAGAGATTCCAATGGCACCTGGCCCTTTTAAAGCCTTTCTCGCTGCTTTAAATAATCTGCAAAACGTCTATAAAGATGCAGACCAAAAGCCGATACGGACGGCTTTAGTAACCGCACGAAATGCTCCTGCCCATGCGCGTGCAATAAAGACGCTTCGCGAATGGGGAATTGGTGTTGATGAGGCTTTCTTTTTAGGCGGATTGGACAAGGCTCCAATATTAGAGAGTTTTAATCCACACATTTTCTTTGACGACCAGCATACATACTGTATAACTGCATCAAAAGTAGTCCCAACCGGACATGTACCGATTGGCGTAAAAAATTCTCAGAAGTGAAAAACAGGAATTGAGGTCGGGATGACTGCAATTTGAGGAAAAGGTTGTTTGGAAGCACAGGGACGTACATTTTGCTTCTGTGATAGCAAGCACTGATTTTCAGCCAGAAGCATAATCAAATGTTGTGCGAAGTGGATTCTACGTCCCTTTGCTGCCGGTAAATAATGATTTATAACATGTAAGATAATCTTTTAGGAGGAATAAAGTATGGAAAAACAAACTTTACTCGAAATCAGGAATCGGCATGGTAAAGGTTGCGGGAAACCACCTTCGTTCCCGACAACGGACCCCAAAGTCTATTTAGGATACTATGAGAATGAGCATGGCGAGCAGTGGGTGTTCATTTACAACCGTGAAACCCAAGAGGCTCTACTTACCGGCGGTGATGTTGGTTGGGAAACTTACAAAATCGAGGGCAATACGGTTGGCGTTATTCTGAATGCCGGTGAGCGGTCTTGGTTGCAGAGTTGTTTAGAAGCAGCAACCGCTTTTTCGAATGTGGCACTTTCCGATGTCGCTGCAACCCTAACCAAGAAACTTGAATAACAAACGAATCGCCCCCATTTTCGATGTGGCTTTTTGTGTGCCACAGGAGGGGTTAGTGACATTAATGGAAAGGATTGTCCTTTCCTGCACTGTTTGACCCGATATGGCGAACCGTACCACTGGTAACGGTTCTGGTTTTTGCCTCAAGTCCAGTGTTTGCAGGGCTTGAGGACTTTTTTGTGCGTCTCTAATGCGTGAAAAGAGAAAGGTGCCCTCATTGCCCTCAACCGATTGACATCGTATTTTTGCTAATCTGTAGGTCAAGGATGGAGGAATTTTACAATAATTATGGAAAGATATTTTAACGTGATAGAGGGAGGCTTGGTCATGCTATTTGAAGGCAATGTGATAGCGGCTGTCTGTGAGAAACTTGAAGAAGAAGGATATTATATTGAACAAAGGCTGAATACTACCCAGCAAGGATTTGATATAATAGCGCTTAAGGAAAATGGCGATATGAAAATAAAACTTATTGTTGAGGCTAAAGGCGCAACCAGTTCGCGGAAGAGTAGCGAAAGATATGGCCAGCCGTTTGACCGAGCGCAAGTAAGAATTCACGTCGCGGAAGCTCTATACAAAGTAGCAGAAGCTTTGTCGATAAAAAATAGTCGGTATCAGATATATACTGCAATTGCCTTACCGAAGAATAAAGACCACTTGGATCATGTGAAAAAAATTCAGACTGCTTTAGACACTTTAGGAATAGCTGTGTTTTTCGTCGATGATATGGGGAGGGTCGAGGTTTCTTCGCCTTGGGCAGTATAGACCCCAAAGGTAGGTCATGGGATAAATATCTTGTAGTACCTTAAGAAAAAGACAACTTTGCTTTTAGGAGAAGATTATGAGGTTTAATGAATCTTAAATAGGATTACAGGTTTAAGCTGTCCAGTCTTAGGAATTTCATGGAATCCAGCCGAGGAGACGAGAGAAGCATTGCGGAAAAGACTAGGGGACGGTGGGTGTGTCTTGAAAAAAGCGATAATTGAGTACGGCAAAATGCCTCTATATCAGGTTTTGAAGAGGACAATGGGGTTGGCAAGGGGGATAGGCATATTGTCGCACCACTTCCTAGCACAAAATAGTATGTCATTAATCTCGTCCTCTGCCAACCAGGGGAGGTATGAATGTGAAGGTATATAATTATGATCCATTTGATAATTTTTTTACATATGATTCCAAAGCAGATTTAGATCCAATTACACAAAAACCGATGTTTGTCAACGCCGGATTCAAATTGACCGAATCGCCGGTTGAAAAATGACCCACTTGCCGGAAGTAAATACGCCGGAGTTCGTAACCGCCGATCAAGATATCGCCGGTTTGTCCGCTGCATGGATGTCAGTCGGTGGCACCGTTTTTACGCCGGTCTTCAATCTGTCCCTGAGTCTGTAAGTGTCTCCGCGGATGTTGATGACATGAGCATGATGCAGTAACCGGTCCAACAAGGCCGTTGCAATCACGGTGTCGCTCATTAATTCTCCCCAGTCGCTAAAGAACTTGTTGCTAGTGGAAGCGCGGGGACGTACAATTTGCTTCGGTAATAGCAAGCACAGATTCCAGCCAGAAGCTTATTTAAGCATTTTTGCGAAGCGAATTTTACGTCCCTTTGCTTCTCCTACATTTTTCTTCCGTGTATTAGGCACTGGTTTCCAGCAGAAGCATACTTAAGTATTGTTGCGAAGCGGATTTTACGTCCCCGTGCTTCTACAGGTTTTCTGGTGAAATTGGCGAAATAAAGAAAGAAAAAAGCCATGCATGACGCATGGCAAAAACTTATCTCAGGCTTACTTGACACAAGTATACAGATGAAAAGTTTATTTTCACAATAATTCAAGGAATACTGAATGATCGCGATTCGGCAACTGTTTCCGGCAGTTTCAAGGAGACAGCAACTTTGAATACTTGTTGTTCACAATACATAGAGCAATAACCGTGGTATTTGGAAGTTAGGGCTTTCACACTGGCAAGCCCCATTCCATGATTATTGCCATGTTTTGAGGATACAAAACCATCGTCTTGACGTATAACGGAGCCGCAAAAAGAATTAGCAATTTTAATTACCAGATGATTCTTGGCTATGGTGGTTTTAATGTCAATAAAACGCAACTGATCTGGAGGCATTTTACTGCAGGCTTCAACAGCGTTTTCCAGGCAGTTGCCAAGAATAACGCACAGGTCTTGATCATCAATGCCTAAATTGCCGGGCAAATGCAAGTTTGTATTTACAGTAATACCTTGCTCCTGGGCCGCCTTTAGGTAATAGCTAATGAGAGCATCCGCAATTTGGTTGGAACAAACTTTCGGGAGAGCAATGTCGTCATAGTGATTGCAAAGCTGGCCCAGATAAATTTCTGCCGCAGCCGAGTCTTTTTTTATTAAAAACTCTAAGCATGTCACAAGATGATGACGTAAGTCATGGCGCATTAGTTTCATAGCGTTAATACTATCGTTTAGGTTGCGATAATGTTCGTGCTGCAAGGCCAGTTGTTTTTCTGCTTGCTGGTTGCGCATGGTCTGATAGATCGCTGTAGCAACCAGGTAATAGGTAAAAAGAATCAATAAGGTATTTACTACCAGCGGAATGAAGTTGGATAGCAAATAGGTTCTTTGCACCCCATAAAATGCCAGCAGTACAAATGACAAAAGGGGAAAACAGGTAAAAACGAAATTTCGCTGATCGATAATTGCAATCATATTGCTGGCATGGGGTGATACATATTTTTTTATTAAAGGCAGTGATGCAGCCTCAAGCAGCAGACCTGCCAAAACCAAGCCGCCTACATAATGGTTAAATAGTAATTGCTCTAGAAATAAAAAGATAAGAAAAGTAAACTGGGAAAGGGAAAAAATCATAAAAAAGACAAAAAGCTTAGCATTCATTGTCTCCTTAAAAATCAGCGCGCAAGGAACCATATACAATGAGCCCACCATGTAGCCAAGCAAAAAAGGATCAGGGATAATGGTCTGCAAAATGCCGCGCAAAAAGTAAACAGTGATCCAGGTAACAGAGAAGGCAGTCACTTGAAACCAAAGAGGACGCCGTGGAGTTAAGAATATATATAGCAGTAAAATATTTGTTATTAAAAATATGCCTCTGCTTACAAGCACTATACTCTCTTGCAAAATAAGCTCTCCTACTGCTGCGACATTAAATCAATCCAACTAAAAAGGGATTGATTATAATGTTGCAGAATTGTTATTTATATCCCACGCTTTAGGTGAATCTGGTTACGAGGTGGCGACCAATGCTAATCATAGCGATTTGTGACGATAATGCTGCTGACAGAATAAAGCTATACGAAGCAATTGAAAATTATTTATGCCAGCAGGGTGTCAATGCTAATATCTTTGCTTACGATAACCCTTATAAATTAAACTCAGTTATCGAGAGTAAAACCATATGTTTTGATATCATATTTCTGGATATCATTATGGACGATATGAATGGAATGACATGTGCACGGATAATCCGTAAACAGGACAAGTTAGTTAACGTTATATTTCTGACAAGTTCAACAGATTACGTTTATGAAGGATACGAAGTCAACGCAACAGGTTATCTGGTAAAACCGATACAGATAGATCAGTTAGGCAAGGTTATGGAAAGGGCAATAGCGCAGATCGAAAATGTAGATAAAGCAAGTATTTGTATCACTTACCGCGGTGTAACTAAAAAAATACCGACAAGAGATATCCTTTACTTAGAAAGTGAAAATAATAGAGTTAATATTGTCCTGGCGAAGACAGCGGAGAAAATAACTGTTTATGCTAAACTGGATGAATTCGAACAAACGCAGCAGTTAAACACTTTTATCCGGTCACACAAAAGCTATCTGGTCAATTTCCTCTATATCGAGAAATATGAAAATGACAAGTTTGTATTAACTGCCGGAACGGCCATACCAATTAGCCGAACAAATAAAGATAAAGTCAGGGAATCCTTCTATACGCTTCTAAATAGTCAATAGTATATATAACCACAATTAGCTGCCATGCGTCATGCATGGCTTTTTATTATTTCGCCAATTTCACCCAAAAGCCTGCATTTTTCCACATATGGAATTAACAGTCGCAAGATTTAATTATAATTAAGATAGATATGGAATTGTTAACAAGGAGGGAGTTCATTTTGCCAATACTGTAAAAAAATGTAATAAACATGCTAGTATCTAACTACCGGGCTGTTTTACAGCGTATGTTGGTTAAAAGCACAGCCGTATTTGCAACGTGCTGCGTGATGTTCGGGACGGCTGCACCTGTCGGTGCTGCTGATGTCACTATATAGGTGCTGAGAAAGACCATCTATGCGACAAAGGACAGTGTACTGTCATGCCTGAAAACGGGACAGGCCTCGTAACTCGGTTGAAATAAGATACTTTTTCCCTGGAGGAGGAGACTAAATGAAAAAAATGTTTTTATTTTTCACAGCAGTTATTGCTATGACCTTTTTTATGTCATTTCAGTCAGAAGTTAAAGCAGCCTCTACGTGACGTCTTAATATTCCTCCCGGTTCGGTTGAGGTTGTAGCATTAACTAGAGTTTATAAAGTTGGAGAAGCATTTCGCACTAGCGATGTAGGCATGCATATTTATTATGCTAAAAATCGTTCTAACTATCATGGACATAAAGAGCTAAAGTATTGGGCCAATGGAGTACCAATTGGAGAGGGTTACGTATTTAAAACTCCTGGTAAAAAGTCCATCACTATAAAATATCAGGGTAAGCAAGGTCAATATGATTTGCAGGTTTTTCCTGCTAACCTCGGCGCTAATATCAAAGAATGCTATATACTAAACGCTCCGCCGGAGTTTTCGTATAGACAAACATTAGACTTATTTGACCCTTCTGATATTACCGTAAGATGTGTTTATACCAATGGTACCTATGATGATTTTAGAGCGAGCGATTTAGAGTTTTATGTTAATGGTGTTAAGCTAGCGAAAGGATACAAGTTTAAAGAAGCTGGCAATAAAAACTTTGTCATTCGATTAGGAAACTACAGTATTAAACAAACACTGACAGTAGTTCCCGCTTTTGATAAGGCTGTAAGTCGTTATGAGCTTATAAATCAGCCTGATCAAACCGAATATAAAGTTGGGGAAGCTTTTCATACCTGCAAATATACTGTTAGATGTTACTTTGAAGACAATACTACAGAGGATTTTAGTGGTGATCAGCTTGATATAACTGCCAATGGTGAACAGATGTATGAAAACTATGCTTTTGTTAGCCCAGGGGACAAAAAAATTGTTATATCTCTTGGCGATTTTAGGAAAGCTTCAACTTTAACAGTAGAAAAGTAAAAAGCTCAGCAAGCACCGTTCACCGAGAGGCAGGTTCTTAGGAAGGCTGTCTCTCGTATTTTTTTGCTCATCTGCTGTTTTCATATCTGGGGCATATAACTGTTAAATTTAACCATAATTAATGCTGTAACTTATGCAGAAAATGAGGAAGATTGGAATGTGTAAACTAACTAAACGACTGAACAGGCTGTTGGCCTGTTTTCTGGCGGCACTGTTGCTTATGCGTCATGCATGGCTTTTTTTATTATTTCGCCAATTTCACCAAAAAGCCTGCATTTTTCCCCATATGGGAATTAATAGTCGCAATATTTAACTATAATTAATGTAGATATATGGCTTAGGCGTACTCGCCAGACAGGATAAAGCAAACGGCAGCTAACTGGAAGGTTTGCTGCGGGGCGGCAAAAGCAAAACTATGCCAAATATCTCCTGACACACCAGAAAATAAGGTGAACAATAACGTAGTTGATTCCTAATGCCGGAATTAGCATAAGGGGAGTTAAATCAATTGGTAGAAGTTATCATTGCCGCAGCATTGAAACTAATCTGCATAGTAAAACCGCGTCACCAGTGCTGGCAAGTGATTAACATCCGAACCGGTGAGAAACGCCGTATGTAGAAATGGAGGATGGTAGCAGTGAGACTTAAGTATATGTAACTAATCATTAGAAAAATTTTAGCAATGAAGGGTAAGGTAGAGTGCTTGCAGCATGCTTTTATAACGACGGTAGCGTTAACAATACAGAATTTGAAAAAATAGTATCCAGGTATAATAAGGTCATTTTGCGCTATGTAAAGATATATTATTTGCCTGGCGGTGATTATCACGATATGTACCAGTGGGGCTTAATCGGTCTATATAAAGCTGTGCGTCATTATGATGAGGAACGCGGCAGATCGTTTCACTTAATTGCTGAGCTTAATATTAAAAATACAATCAAATCAGCAGTAATCATGTATAATCGCAAAAAACACTACATTCTCAATAAAGCCATTTCGTTAAGTGCAATAGCAGATTGGTCAAACACAAGCGATCAGTTAGAGTTAATTGGTATAACCAAGCAGAGTTCTTCTGATGATCCTGCTGAGCAGATTATTGAAAATGAAACCATCAAGACCATCTATGCGACAATGGACAGTGTACTGTCACGCCTGGAAAAAAGAGTTATTGAGCTGTATATTGCCGGCTATAAACAGCGGGAAATCGCACAAGTATTGGATTTTCAAGAAAAGGTAGTAGATAACGCAATCCAAAGAGCCCACAAAAAAATGGCATTGCACTTGAAGGAATGGCGCGGTTTTGGCAAAAAGAAAAAAAGCAGGTACTGACCACCTTTCGCCAAGATTTAGAATGGAGGCTTTAGTTTGGAACCCAAAATCAGTGATAGAATTAAAGAATTATACGATCAAGCGCAAATCCTGGTTGTTGACGATTCCGTATTTTCCCGGGCCTTGATTACACGAGAATTGCTTACTATCGGATTTAACAAAGAGCAAGTACAGCAGGCCGGTAGCGGGAGAGAAGCGTTGGAAAAGATAAAAGAAAAGACCTTTGATCTTTTCATTATAGATATCATTATGGACGAGGTGGACGGTATAGCGGTGCTGAAAGAAGTGAAGCGAACGCAGCCTGCGGCCAAAATTATCATGTGTAGCAGCCGAAATACAGAAGATGCCGTTCAGGAAAGTGTTTGTATCGGCATTGACACCTTTATCGTAAAACCTCACACCGCAGAAATTTTTCAAAAAGCTTTGTATCGTATCTTATTGAGCGGCGATGAGGCAGGCAGCCCCCAGAACAATGTGATGACATGGCACGCAAAATGTCATGTCTGCGGTCAGAAAATGGTGGAAGTCAATGCTATGGATATAGTTAGCTTCTACTGCCCACGAAATTGTATGAAACTTGGCCCCTGGTCAATAGTGCTGGTAAACCAAAGTGAACTGGATCGCATCTATGGGGAGGCGAAACGCTTAGAAGTCTAATAACCACAATTAGCTGCCATGCGTCATGCATGGCTTTTTTTATTATTTCGCTAATTTCACCTAAAAGCCTGCAGTTTTCCCCATCTGGAATTAATAGTCGCAAGATTTAACTATAATTAATGTAGATATTGTTAACAAGGAGGAGTTAATTTTGTTAAGACTGTCAGAAAATGCGATAAAGATGCTAGTATCCAAGTATAGAGCTGTTTTACAGCGTATGTTGGTTAAAAACACAGCCGTATTTGCGGCTTGCTGCATGATGTTCGGCGCAGCGGTACCTGTTGGTGCTGCTGATGTCACCTACGACGACGCCGAGGCGACAGGTGGCACAGGGCTGCAAACCGCCGCCATCGGCGGCGCGAGCAACCCAAGTCTGTTTCCCGGCACTTCTGCCGTGTCTGGTGCATCGGGCAACACGGTCACTGTAAATTATACAACCGGCATAACCCCGTACCGGGTTTTCGGCGGCCTCTCGAATAGCGCGGCGGTGACTGGCAACACGGTGAATTTTTTGAATGGGACTGTGACCAATAATCTTTACGGCGGGTATGATGCTGCCGCGAATGGCTTGGAATCTACCGGTAATACCGTGACTATTTCCGGTGGCACAATTGATAACATGGCGATTAGCGGCATAAGCCTCAATGGTAATGCCACCAATAACAAAATAACAATCTCAGGAGGCACTGTTAAAAATCAAGTGCGCGGCGGTTCTGCTAATGCTGCCGGTGATGCTATAGGCAACAGTGTTATCATTTCCGGTGGTACGGTGGGCGATGGATTAGGCACTATGTCTAATGGATGGGTTATTGGTGGTTCTAGTCAAGATGGTACTTCCTCCGGCAATACGGTAACCATCAGTGGTACCGCCAAAATCAACCGTGTCGATGCAGGGGAAAGCACCAGCGGTCCAGTGACAGGCAACAAGCTATTCGTTACTGGCGGCGAGATAATGGGTAGTACGGCCAGGGCTGCTTGGAGCAATACCGGTCTAGTCTCCGGCAACGAGGCGCACATGTCCGGTGGCATTATCCATAACTTTGATGGCGCCAGCGGGTCGCTTATGGGCGGACACAGTAATTCTGGCAATGCCGAGAATAACCTTGTAACCATGAGCGGCGGCAGTGTTTCCGATGTAACAGGCGGAAGTTCAGGGGATGGTAATGCTATAGGCAACAAAGCCATCATGAGCGGCGGAGAAGCGAATACGCTTGAGGGAGGATTTAGTTCAGAAGGCAGCACTGAAAACAACGAAGTACTGTTTAGTGATGGTAAGGTAGGTAACATTTATGGCGGCAAGACAATGGATAACAGCGTTGTTCTCGGTCATGTTCCCGGAAATGCTTCCGGCAATACGGTCAACATCACTGGCGGCGAAATTCTTTACGATGTTTATGGCGGCATGAGTTCCCAGGGATCTGCCAACGATAATACAGTAACCATTGGCAGCAACGTACGATTGGCAGCCACATCTTCTGTTTATGGCGGTTGGATAGATCTTTCCAGCAGCGGCACATCTACCGGCAATACCCTGAATGTCAACGGTTTCACAGGAACCCTCAAAGAAGTTAACAGCTTCCAAAACTACAACTTCTTCCTTCCTGCATCCCTGAAAAACGGCGGCACCATGCTCACCGTTACCAATGCTACCAACCTAACAGGCACCCAGGTAGCAATTACCGGCATGGAAAGCGGTTCGCCGTTGAAGCAAGGTGATACCGTTACCTTGATCAACAACACTATAGGTACTCCTGCTGCCTATCATGTATCTAACGTGCAGTCAGGTATTTCTATGCTCTATGATTTCGATATGGCGGCTACGGCGGGTAAGGGATTAACAGCAACACTAACCTCCGCACAAGTCAACCCGCAGACCAAGGCTCTCGCCGAAGGCGTTGCTGCCGGAATGGCTTTTGTCAACCAAGGTGCGGACATGGCAGTCGGTGACGGCCTGGCTGATGCCAGGGCACAGGCGCAAGCAGCCGGAGGTGCAATCGCCATGTTTGGCGGCATGTCACATGGCTCGTCCAAGTATAAAACCGGCTCCCATGCCGATGTGCAAGGCACCTCCCTCATTATCGGCTGGGCTAAGCAGCAAGATGCCGAGAACGGTGCAGTACTGAAAGGGCTATTCCTCGAAACAGGTTGGGGCAACTATGACAGCTACAACAGCTTTGGCAATATGCCCAGTGTCAAAGGTCAGGGAGATACCCGCTACTATGGCTTAGGCGTACTTGCCAGACGGGATAAAGCAAACGGCAGCTACCTGGAAGGTTCGCTGCGGGGCGGCAAAAGCAAAACTGACTTCAGCAGCAGCGACCTAAGAACTCCCGCCGGACAAAGAGCCTCCTATGACAGTGACGCTGCCTACTACGGCGCACATATCGGTGTTGGCAAGCTGAAAGTCAATGGCAACAAAACACTGGACACCTATGTCAAATATCTCTGGACACACCAGAACGGTGATAACGTAACCATCGCCGGAGAACGTTTTAACTTTGACGGAACCGATTCCCACCGCTTGCGCATCGGCGCCCGCCTAAGCAAAGCTCAGCCGGGCGGCAAAGTAACCAACTATGCCGGTTTGGCTTATGAATACGAGTTTGACGGCAAAGCCCAGGGCAGCGTCTACGGCATGAGTCTGGATGCCCCCAGCCTTAATGGCGGCACCGGCATCCTGGAGCTGGGCGTAAGCATCAAAAGCCGCCCGGAAAGCAGCAACAGCCTCGAACTTGGCCTCCAGGGATATGCGGGGAAACGGGAAGGTGTGACCGGGTCGGTGCAGCTTAAGCGGGTATTTTAGGCTTCCCCAATCAGGTGGCAGCTCCTTTAAGTTACTCTAAAAAAGATGAAAGTCAGATAAAATCTCACAGAGTCACCCCCGATCGTCAACCGCAAAGCATAGCAAGGAAACCAAATTAAGCAGAAGAAGGAAATGGGTGAGACAATGAAATGGTTTAGATTCTTGTTCATGTTATTAGCAGTATGGTTGGGAATGTTTCCATGCCTGGATGCAAACGCCCAGGAAGTGGTAGTCAACGGTCATGGCATTTCTCGTGAAGCGGCTATGCAGGATGCATTCCGCCAAGCTGTGGAACAAGCAGTCGGAACCCTGGTCGATTCGCAGACACGGGTGCGAAACTATGCTGTGCTAACCGATGATGTTTATACCAAATCGCAAGGCTTTATCAGAGAGTATTCTATTTTATCAGAACAATATATGGATGCTAGGATTGTCATCCAGGCCAGGATAATAGTTGATTCTGAGCCAAATTCCCAACTTATGACGACCTTGCAGCGTTTACAAATGATTGATGTGGGCTTGCGTGACCCCCGTATTGCCGTTATCGTCACCGAGCATTACAACCGTCCGCTCCCTGAGCCGGCAGCTGAATCAGCCATCCTTAACCAACTAATTGAGGCAGGCTTTAAGCGCTTGACAGATCCTAACAGGCTGGCTCATATTCGCCGTTCTGATGCGATCAAGGCTGTTATCAACCGTGGCGATACCGCCACAGCTATACGACTTGCTGCCACGGAACCGCTTGATTATTTGATTGTGGGGGAAGCCTTTAGTGAGCATGCAGGATATGACCCCGGTCACAGCATCATATCCTGCTACGCGCGTATCGAGACAAGATTGATTAAGGCCGATACCGGTGAGATTATTGCTGCACAAGGCTTTCATAGCGGCGGAATTGATGTTACTGAACTTGCTGCTGCCAAGGCATCTTTGAACAATGCCGGTAAACTGGCCGGAAAGTTCTTTGCAGACAAGCTGATGACTTATGCCGCCAACCCGGAAAAGGGACTCCGGCTCAAGGTAGTCGCGGTCAATGATTATGCGGTTATTAATCTACTGGGTCGCTTAGTAAGAGCGCAGCCTGGAGTCAGCAATGTATTTTTGCGGGACTATCAGCAAGGAACAGCGATGTTTGATGTCAATTATAACGGCAATCCGGCTATATTAGCAGAGCGGTTAGAAAAAATGCCGGAGTTACCGGTAAAGGTAAATGAAATTAGTCACAGCGTGATTGTAGTTAGTATGAGGTAAACCAAAAGGGGGGGATTTTATATGATGCGCAAGGGTATATGGGGCATGGTATTGGTTTGTATTATTATTGTTGTATCTTCAAATGCAGCGTTGGCAGTTGCAAATACCACCAAAAAGATGGGAGTGCTTACTCTCAACAATAATAGCTCGTTCCATAACCTTGGTGCCATGGCCGCCGATATGCTTACTGCGGACTTGATAAAGCTCAAATCATGTACTATTGTTGAACGCAGTGAATTATCGCGTGTATTTGAAGAACAAGCAATGGGGGCAAAGGGCTTTTTGGATGAGGCAACAGTAACCAAGTTAGGCGGTATACTGGGGTTGGATTACTTAGTGATGGGTACGGTAGATGGAATTGTAAAAGAAGAGCCGGGACATTATTACTATTACGATAAATATGACAAAAAAACAAAGCAAACGCGTAAAGAAAAAAGATGGGTTGACACTAAATACAACACCTCTGCCAACCTAACCATAAAATTAGTGGATGTAAAAAATGGACAAATTGTTTGGTCAGGGCAAACATCAGGCAGTTCCTCCGATAAAAGCATCAGTGGTGCGGTCTCAGAGGCTGCTTACAACCTAGTTAGAGAAATATACCACTTTATTCCCATACAAGGCTATGTGATTAAAGTGGAAGGAGACAAATATACTATTGACTTAGGTACTAAGCACAATATGGCTAAGCGTGATAAATTGGTGGTCACTGGTGCAGGTGAGGCGATACAACATCCGGTAACCGGTCAATTAATTGTCATCCAAAAAAATATTGCCGAACTGGAAGTTGTTGAAGTTTTTGATACTATTTGCGTGGCCAAACGAAAAGATAAGGATAGCGACAAAGACCCACAGCTGCAGCAGTATGTTAAAGTAGGTGATACTGTAACCAGGCAATTAAGAAAAAAACCCAGCGGCTTTTTAGGCTTGGGCTGGTCGGGAAAACATGACTTTTAAAAGGTATTCAGGCCACCAACCCGACACCACCCCGCCCTACGGGCACCCCTCCACCGAGGGGAATTAAGAATATTTCGTCATAAAACCCGGTAATCATGCAGGTTTGGAGCTTTCGAGGATGCTCAATCATACAAGGGAGGAAACTTACATGTTTAAAAAATATTGTGTCGCTTTCACCATTAGTGCGATACTGTTCACTGCTGTACCATCACTGGCAGGTGCGGCGTTGGTAAATACGAATGTAAATGTGTCGGTAACTGCAATTGATCAAATTGGCGAATATGGCGCTTTGAATTGGAAGCAAGGTGTGGTTGAGGGTGTCGGCACAGGTGTCCCATCCTATGAAGCCGATTACCCTGCCCAAGCCAGAGCTATGGCTAAAAGGGCAGCCGTTGTAGATGCACAGCGCAATCTCTTAGAAGCCATTCATGGTGTTCAGGTTACCGCTGAAACTACTGTGCAAAACTTTGCAATTGTTGATGATACTATTAAAACTAAAGTCAGTGGTATCGTTAAAGGAGCTAAAATTGTTCATGAGCAGCAATTTGCTGACGGCACCTATCAAATAATTATGCGTATTAATCTATTCGGACATGGCAGTGTCGCAGAAGCTATTACCAATCCTGTAAATTCAACTACCCCGGATCTGTTACTAAGCCCATCTCCTGCCTACAAACCGGCAGAACTTCCCCTGACTGTCAGCTCCGGCTATACCGGTTTAGTGATTGACGTAACCGGACTGCCTTTGACGCGGGCGATGTCTCCCGTGGTCTTTGATGATACTGGCCGCAAAATTTACGGTCATGAAAATATTATCCCCCAATATGTAATATCGCAAGGCATGATTGACTATATGTGTACACCAGAAGATTTAAGAACGCTCGAACTTGGGCAATCTCGTGCCGGTACTAAGCCAATAACAGTAAAAGCACTTGAAATGCGCGACCACAATGTCAATATCATTATCAGTCAAGCTGATGCTGATAAAATATTAGCTGCTAATATGCAGGATAACTTTTTGATGCAAGCGAGGGTTTGTGTGCGACAATAAATTGTTCAACTAGAAATGCGGGGACAGGGATGTTGTTTTCGCTGAAAGAATTGATATAATATCTGCATTGAACTTCGAAGCGTAGGGACGGAAGCGTAGGGACGTACATTTTGCTTCCATGATAGCAGGCACTAGTTCCCAGCTAGAAGTATAATCAAGTATTTTTGCGAAGCGAATTTTACGTCTCTTTGCTTCTTCTAAAAACATTAACACCTATGATTGCCTTATTAGGGTTTTGATGAGCGTGGAAAGACGGAATAACCCGTTCTCCATTTCAGGTAATGAGGCATAAGAATAAGATAGACGGAGATGTCGGTTTGATAGCGTATCGTATATGTTTCCAGGATGAATCAAAAGACCATTATTTAAAGCCTCTTTAAATAGTTTTTGCATAGAGACGGCCTGATTTAATATGAGCCAAATGTAAAAGCCTCCTTTAGGAATTTGCCAAGTGGCAATATCGGAAAAATGGGCTTCTAAGGCATTGCAAGCTACTTTGCGGCGAATTCGTAGCTGTGCTCGAACTTCTTCTAGATGTGTTTGGTAGAGACCGCTAGTCAACCATTCTGCGGCAGCCCATTGGGATAAGGAGCTAGAACCGTAGTCAGTTTGCATTTTAATGTCCGCTAGTCTTTCTATGACTGGTTCTGGTCCTACGATCCAGCCAATGCGTAAGCCAGGACTTAATGATTTTGATAGACTGCCCAGGTAGAGTACAAGCCCTTCTTTTTCGAGGGCCTTTAGTGGTATGGGCGGTGGTGTATCGAACCAGAGTTCTCGATAGACATCATCTTCAATAATAGGTAACTGCTCTTTCTGACATATGCTAATAATGTTTTTACGGCGTTCTTTTGTCATTGTGATTCCTGTTGGATTGTGAAAACAGGGGATAGTATATAGTAAATTTACATTTTTATGTTTTTTATGAAAAGAGATGGACTCCATGTTCATACCATCTTCATCAAGGGGAATTCCGCAAAGGTCCATATTCATGGATTGAAATAATTTGAGGGAAAAAAGGTAGGAGGGTCTTTCAAGTAAGATTGTAGATTCTTTTGGTAATAGGCTGGAGCAGATCAGTTGCAAAGCTTGCAGTGCGCCAGATACAATCATAATCGATGATGGAGAGGCATTGATACCGAAGGAGGATAAATAAATACTGATCTGCTCACGGAGAAACAGTAATCCTCTTGGTTCTTCGTAGCCTAGGGCGTGAATACGATCAGGTAATTTCCTTAGGATTGAATCCATCATAGTTTTCGGGAAGATTTCTGGCGAAAGTTCTCCCGTGCTTAGGCGAATGACCTTGGGATTAAATTCTAAATGGTTGATTTCCTGGATGGTATGAAGGTTTGGGAGATGTATTCCTCTGTCAAGATAAGAAGTCCAATTGTTAGGCGGGGTTGATGCGAGTAGGGACCAAGTATTATTGGCCACCCATGTACCGCTTCCCAGCTTGCTTTCGAGTAACCCGTCTGCTATTAATTCATCTAAGGCAATTGCTAATGTACTTCTATTTACTTGGAAAATACGGGCAAGAGTACGTTGCGGAGGCAATTTACTATTAATAGGCCACTCACCAGTGGCTATTTTATTTTTCATATATTCTGAAATTTGTTGATAGAGGGGCAGAGAATCTTTGGGATTAGGTGCCCAATCAATTGATAACACTTTATTCTCCCTTTCTTGAATGTTTTTCTCATTATAACAAATTGGATGGTATGATAACAATCCAATTGGCTGAAGACATTCCAGGGATGTTTTATTATACTGTAGAAAAACATTAACAGGGAGAGAATCTGATGCAAGCATTTGTTCATGGAATAGTTCTAGCAATGGGGCTGATACTGCCATTGGGAGTACAAAACATATTTGTTTTTACCCAAGGAGTGACTCAGCCAACATTCTTGAGAGCGTTGCCTGTTGTTGTTACGGCAGCTATGTGTGACACTATTTTGATTTTACTGGCAGTTCAAGGAGTTTCCTTATTTATAGCTAGTTTTGCTTGGGTTAAGGTATTTTTCCTTGGAGTAGGAGTTGTTTTTTTATCCTATATGGGGTGGCTTACCTGGAATAATACGTTAGTAAATAGTTGTGATAAAGAGGAAAAAATTTTTACCGTCAAACAACAAATCCTTTTTGCAGTCACTGTTTCCCTGTTTAATCCTCATGCTGTCTTGGATACCATTGGTGTGATTGGGACAAGTTCCATTAATTATAGTGGAAATGAAAAAGTATTGTTTACAATGGCTTGTATTCTGATATCTTGGTGTTGGTTCTTACTTTTAGCAGTTCTGGGATGGAGAGTAGGGAGGCAAAACGGATTTACGCAAATATTTGGAGTCATAAATAAGGTTTCGGCAGTTTTCATGTGGCTATCGGCTATATATATGGCTTATAGTAGTAAATTGTTGGTTTAAATCATGCTTATCTAAGTAGCTGTTTAGCCCTATACGGAGAACCATAGCATTAGTAACGGTGAAAAAAAGCCTTAACCCATGAGAAGTCAGGGTTAAGGCCTTTATTTTTAGAGTTCTTTATTTATAATCCTTTGCAACTAACTGCTCATACACTGACCCGTCAACGAGAGCTTCAATAATTACTGGCCCGGACATGGATAATCCTTTTTGTAAGGAGGTTCGCATTTCCTCCTGATCTTGAGCTTTTAAAACAGGAACTCCGAGGAAGCTATCTGAACCAAAATACTCACCCTCGTATAAATCTGTACCATATTGAGGCATATTCTGCCGCTTCTGCTTAACGTCAATCAGACTCAAGCTTCTATCGCAAAGGACAACCACTACAATATGTAATCCAAGTCTGCGTGCGGTCAGGAGTTCTCCGCAATTCATAAGAAACCCACCATCGCCGGTTACACAGATAACGGTACTTGATGGCTTGCATAATTTAGCGCCAATGGCGGCGGGTATCCCGAATCCCATGGCCGACCATCCATTTGTTATAAGGAAACGGTTTGGTTCGCCAGTCTTCCATAATTGCCCTAATAGATGGAGATGTGCGCCCACGTCACTCGTCAAGATTGTATCCTGAGGCACTATTTCATGGAGCGTTGTTATAATATCTGATGGGCTAAAATTACTGCAGACAGGAACTAGTGCTTGGAACAACTGGGCTTTATTTTCTTGAATTTGACCAAAATCCCAATGATATTCTGGTAGTTTTAGTGAATTTAAAAAAGACAAAGTGTCTGAAATATTGCCGATTATTTCATAGATATTATGGTAGTCAGGAGTAATATCGACTGGCTCTACGTCAATATGGACTAAGGGTACATTTGGCATCCAGGACTCGTAGTTAAATTCTATTGAGTCATACCCAATGCCAATGACTAAATCGGCTTTCCTGTATATTGATGCGACCATATCGCTCTTTGCATGGAAAAGAACTCCGGCGTAGCAGGGATGGTCCTCTGGGATAACCCCCTTTGCCATCGGTGTTAAAACCACGGGGATATTATTGTTATCAACAAATTCCTGTAGTAATTTGTGAAGCCCCAAGCGTACAGCTGTCAGTCCTATTGCCAATACAGGCTTTTTTGCCTCCATTAGCAGGGTGGCCATCTGTCTGAATAAGGCAGAATCCGGCGTGGAGAAGGGCAGTTTTTCGTAGTTATGAATCAAAGTACCGGAATCTAGCATTTCTCCGTCTATATCGGCAGGCAATCCAATATGAACAGGCCCAGGAACTCCGGAAGTTGCTATCCGAAAGGCGGCTGTGACAGTGGCTGTAAAGTTGTCTTTTGTCATCCTAAAAGTCCGCTTTGTTATAGGTTGGTAGAGCGCTTGATGATCAATATTCATTTGAACTCTTCTACCCACATCAGCATCTTTTACCTCAGTAGTGAGGGCAATGACGGGTGAACGGTCTAACAGGGCGCCACCGATGCCGGTCGACAAATTTGTGGCGCCTGGTCCAAAAGTAGCATGGCAAACGCCGGGTATACCTGTCAAACGTCCAAAAACGTCCGCCATAATTGCAGCACTCTGCTCATTTGCCACTAAAATAAATTCGATACCATTGCTTCGCATTGCATCCAGGTAAGGTATTGATGGACCGCCAGGAATGCCAAACACATACCTTACTCCCAGTGCATGAAATGATTTGATTAATTGTTCAGCTAATGTTGGCATATAAGTCTCCTTAATCGTTGTTTTCTATGCTTGCTCATATGAAGATCACATATCTTGCTATTTACTCAGTATCAATTCTCTATTTGCTCTTTGAATCCTTTGGAACAGAAGCAGAACTTTTTGAACGGGAAGCACATGGGTATATATTTTGTTGCCGTGATTAGCAGGCACTGGTCTCCAAGCAAGAAGCATAATCAATGTTGTGCGAAGCGGATTTTACGTCCCTTTGCTTCCTTCTAGGAAAATTAGTTTTTGCACAATCTGCTCTCCCCTTTATGTTCCGAATGAATGAGTAATATCTAAGAAACCAAGGCAAAACTAAATAAAACAGCAGGAAAAATTAACCTTATAAGGAAAATATAAGAGTTATAATAATTTAATTAATTTAATTAGGAAAGGAGATGCTTGTATGAAAAAGCTGCTTGCAATATTGTTATTGTTACTTGGTATTACTCCAACAGCTTGGGCCAACCTTAATGATT
This sequence comes from Sporomusa sp. GT1, assembly GCF_014634905.1. Classification (NCBI taxonomy): domain Bacteria; kingdom Bacillati; phylum Bacillota; class Negativicutes; order Selenomonadales; family Sporomusaceae; genus Sporomusa; species Sporomusa sp. GT1. The sequence continues at coordinate 65,041 of NZ_BMBX01000003.1, forward strand.
CAAGTAACTCATCCGCCCAGCCCTCACTATCCGTAGTTGTTTTCATGGATAAGAAAATTATTGCGGATGGCAAAGCTGTCACTCAGATGAGGGAGGTACTCAAAGAAAAATTCAAGTATGCGAATAGCATTGCTATCTACGGAGATGATCAATCAAAATCTACAGAGTTTTTAGAGTTTGTTGAAAAGATTAAGACAGACCCCTCAAACGAAAAAGATATAATTTCAATTAATATTGGTGAGTTAGCCAAATATGGACGGGCCATAAAGTCCGACTATGTAATGCTCATAACAGTTTCACCCTGCAATCTCTACTGGAATTTTTGGTCGGGAGTTCGGGTTGACACTAAAGGAAGTGTTTCAGTAATTGATGTCAACACATTAAAATATTTGACATATATGAACTATTACAAAGAAGGTAATAATGCTTTTTCGTCAGATGGAGCCAAATTACTCATAAAAAAATTAGCGGCTGAATTTAATTGGTCGCCTCCTTTTACTAAGCAGAGTGATAATGTCACCAATCAATCGGAAGATAAAAAACCTGCAGTGATCGTCTTCTTACCTGATGTTATTCTTAAAAAACCTGAGCTGGTAGAAATGGTGAGAAAGGCAGTTTCAACAAAATTTCAGGTGAGTGATGTTCCAATCTATATTGATGATAAACCCAAAACTCCTGAGTTTTTGAATCTAATTAGCAGGGTTGAAACCGACAGCGCAAAGCAACGAACCTTTATTTTAAGAAAAGAAAGCCTTGTAGCGTATGGAAAAATGCTTAACGCTAATCCAGTAACGGCAATTATCATAAGTAATGTCGGCGCAGAGAAAGATAATTCTAATTACCGATTGAAGGAAGACATTTTTGTAGTCGATGCTGAAGCTAATAAGTACCTTTCAAATATCGTCTTTGATACGGTGGGCAAAAAGAAACGGCAAGAAGGTATTGAATTTTTAATGAATAAATTACAACTTGAGTTCAACTTACCTAATTTAAAGCAAACAGAATGAGATGTTACGACAAATTAAACAAACTGGAGGGGAAATATCAAGGCATTTTACCAGTTTGACGGATACAACATAAAGTGCGATTCCGCATCACTGGTAGTGGTGCAAAACATAAAGAACTCCTGCCGGTCCATATGCATTTAGCAGGAGTTTGTCTTTATATAAAGTACAAAATAAAAAGACATATTCAATGAGTGGAATTCCTGCCTGAATTTTGCATTTGGGCAGGAATTTTGTATAATTAAAGCAACAGGGAATACAGTTAAACAGCATACGAGGATGGGGTCCAAAATGTTAGACAAAAAAAGCATATATGCTCTTTTAGATAAATATCAGTTTACATATGAAGCCTACGAGCATCCTGCTGTTTATACTATTGAGGAACTGGATGCTCTAACTATTCCACATAAAGAGCAGATTGTAAAAAACCTTTTTATGTGCGATGATAAGAAGAAAAGCTATTATTTAGTTACCGTGCCTGGGTCCAAGACCGTCAATCTAAAAAGCCTGAGCGAAAGGATACCAAGCCGCAAGCTGCGTTTGGCCAGCGAGCAATCGCTTAAAGAATTGCTGCTGCAGGAAAGAGGGCATGTAACTCCGCTGGGGGTTTTGAATAATGCTCAGAGAAATGTTATCGTAGTATTTGATAAACGCCTGGAGAATCAACGAATAGGCATCCATCCCATGGAAAATACGGCGACAATTTTTATTGCTTTTGAGGATATTAAAAAACTGATACAGGCTCATGGAAATGCCGTTATTATGTGTGACTTTGATTAATTTTAAAACTGGAGATAAAAATAATGCTGACAAAAGCTCGGGAAATATTAAAAAAATACTACGGCTATGATGAATTCCGGCCAGGACAAGAAAAAATCATTGCCAGTTTGCTTGGTGGCAAAGATACGGTAGCCATTATGCCGACCGGCGCGGGAAAGTCGTTATGCTTTCAAGTTCCGGCGATGCTCTTGCCTGGGGTTACAGTCGTAGTTTCACCGCTGATCTCATTAATGAAAGATCAGGTGGACGCATTAACCGCACAGGGCATACCGGCTACTTTTATTAATAGTTCGCTGACAGGCTCCGAGGCTGGCAGAAGGCTGCAGAATATGCGTGCCGGCCGGTACAAGCTGGTATATGTGGCGCCGGAACGGTTAACTGCCGACTGGTTTCAGGCAGTGGTCGGCGAACTCAATATCAGCATGCTGGCAGTGGATGAGGCCCACTGTGTTTCACAATGGGGGCATGATTTCCGTCCAAGCTACCGGGCTGTCAGCTCTTTTATTGCCGGTCTGACTAACCGCCCGGTAATTGGCGCATTTACCGCCACTGCAACACCTGAGGTTAAGAAGGATATTGAAAACCTACTGGCACTTAAGTGGCCGCAAGTGTATATAACCGGTTTTGATAGACCTAACCTGTCTTTTTCCGTATTACGCGGTGAAAATAAGCAGCAGTTTGTTTTGCAATACCTTAAGGCAAATGCCAATCAGTCTGGCATTATTTATGCTGCCACCCGGAAAGAAGTTGACAGCCTCTATGAATTGCTTAGGAAAAAAGGGTATGCAGCCGGACGGTACCATGCCGGATTAGGCGATGAAGAACGCATGAGTCAGCAGGAGCAGTTTCTCTATGATGACGTCCGCGTTATGGTGGCAACCAATGCCTTTGGTATGGGAATTGACAAATCCAATGTGCGCTATGTAGTGCACTACAATATGCCAAAAAATATGGAGTCTTATTATCAGGAAGCCGGACGCAGCGGACGGGATGGCGAGCCTGGTGAATGCATCCTGCTGTTTGGGCCGCAGGACCCGTTATTGCAGCGGTTTTTGATTGATAAGTCTGTCGAGCAGCCGGAACGCAAGCAGCACGAGCTGAAAAAGCTGCAGGAAATGGTGGATTATTGCCATACGCCTGATTGCCTGCGGCACTATATCTTAAACTACTTTGGTGAATTTGCGGCAGGGCCGGGCTGTGGCCATTGCGGCAATTGTATGGCTGACGGCGAGCAGGTGGATATTACCGTTGATGCGCAGAAAGTGTTTTCTTGTGTTTATCGACTGAAGGAACGCTTTGGCATTGCCGTTATTGCCGATGTGCTGAAAGGCTCGAAAAATAAAAAAGTCCAACAGCTGGGTTTGGACCGGCTGCCGACCTATGGGCTAATGGCGCAGCGCACAATCCCGGATATTAAAACACTGGTTCAGCGTCTGGTAGCCACAGGCTATTTGCGTTTGACCGAAAGTGAATATCCGGTAGTAAAGCTTGAGCCCAGTGCCGTACCGGTGCTGAAAAATCAGGCCCAGGTTTGGCAAAAGGTATTTACCGAGCGTCAGCCTGTAGCTGATGATGCTTTGTTTGAACTGTTGCGCAAATGCCGTAAAAGTATTTCCGAACAGGAAGGTGTGCCGCCATTTGTCGTGTTTGCCGACACTACCCTACGGGAGATGAGTCAGCATCGCCCGGCAGACCTTGCTGCCATGCGCCAGATAAAAGGTGTTGGCGAACTGAAGCTGCACAAATATGGCAGGGAATTCTTGCAGGTTATCACTCAATATATGGCGGAAAACGCAATTGCCGCAAGCAATACCGAGGCGGTTGCCGCTGCCGAAGCAGTTAAACCGGCAGCAAGTAAAAAGAACAGCAAAGCCGATACCGAGCCCAGTCATGTAATAACTCTGGCGATGTACCGGGAGGGTAATGACTTGGACGCTATTGCCAAAGCCAGAGAGTTGACAATGAACACCGTGCAAAACCATTTGGTGCGCTGTGCTCAGGAAGGTCATGCTGTTGACTGGGACCGGCTTATTCCCGGGCAGTATGAAGAATTAATTATTGCCAGGATAAAAGAAATCGGCGGCAAACAGTTAAAACCACTGAAGGACGCTTTGCCTGATGCTGTGAGCTATGCGGCTATTAAGGCTGTTTTGTGCAAGCACTTTGGTACAGCAGACCATTAATCAAAGCGGCAAATTTAATATATATGAAATGTAATGGAGAACTGCGTATGGATAAAAAAGCAATAGCCTGGCTGTATGACCAATTGCCGGAACTTGTGGACAAAGGGATTATTTCGGCGGAAAGCGCGGAACGGCTAAAAAAGCATTACGGATCTGTGGCGGCTACTACCGGAACAAGAACCTTTCTGCTGGTATTTGGTGTTATTGGCGCACTGTTGGTTGGCCTGGGCATTATTTTAATTTTGGCCCATAACTGGGAGCAGCTCACTAAACTAAACCGGCTGATGATTTCCGTTGGCCTGCTGGTAGTCGCTCAAACCGCAGCCGGAAGTGTGTTGTGGTTTAAGGCAGACAGCCCGGTATGGCGGGAGACTACGGCCACTTTACTTATGCTCATGGTGGGCGCGGCGATAGCTTTGGTGGGCCAGACCTATCATCTGGCAGAAAATGCCGATGCTTTTTTGCGTACCTGGATGCTTTTATCGTTGCCGCTTATGTATCTCATGAATTCTGTGAGTGTAGCAGTACTATATACCATCGGGGTGACAGTCTGGGCTGCCGGTGGTTATGCTGACATAAGCAACCAATGGATCTGGGTGTTATTCGGGTTAGTGCTGCCCTATTACCGGAATTTGCTCCAAAACAACCGTTATGCCAATGCCACCGTTATTTTGTCCTGGGTGTTGACCATCTGCTTTTATTTTTGTTTTGCAGCGGCCTTCTCCCAGAACTTGGCTAATTTGGGCATGCTTATCTACAGTTGTTTATTTGCCTTAACCTATCTTGGTGGTGTACTATGGTTCAGCGGCCGGGAGGGGTGGATGCCGTTCCGGCCGGTAGGTTTGGCAGGAAGTATCTTTTTAACTTTTTTGCTGACTTTTCATGATATCTGGAGTCATTTGCAGGTAAGCAGGGACGCGGGTTCCGGAGTCCTGTATCTGTTTGCGGCGGTGCTGTTGGCACTGGTCATTGGCGGTATGCTGCGGGTGCGAAATAATCCGGGAGTCCGGCAATTTGCCCTGATACCCTGTGTCATTGGCGCGGGCTATCTTGTTCAGTATTTTGACGGCAGCGGTATTGGTGCAACCCTCATTTTGAATGCGTATATGCTGGGCCTGAGTATTAGTGTGATTGCCGCCGGGGTGAGAGAGTATAATCTTGCTAAGCTCAATCTGGGTATGTTCATGATGGCGGCGTTGATTATTGCCCGCTTCTTTGATATGGATGTAAGCTTTATTGTTCGCGGCGTGCTGTTTGTTCTGGCAGGCATCGGTTTTCTTGTGGCCAATGTGGTTATAGTACGTCGCAAGGCAGGGGGGCAACATGAAAAATAAGAAACTGCTGTTTGGTGTATTTATCGTCGTCGCCGTGCTGCAAGCCGCTATGCCTCTGTATATGGCCTGGCGGTGGGAAAATATTCTGGCGACAGGCCAAAGGTTTTACTGGCAAACAGCACCTGTTGACCCATATGATGCCTTTAAGGGACGGTATGTTGCGCTGCGCTTTGAGGAAACCACAGCTCCTGTTGTGGACGAGGAAGTGAGATCCGGTAAAAAAGCATATGCCATTATTGAAGAAAATGCCGCAGGCCAGGCATTCATCAGCGCCGTTACTGCCAAACGTCCGGAGCAGGGCGCTTATGTAACCGCTAAGATTTATCGCAGCGGGGAGGGCATGGCTTATGTGGTTTTGCCGTTTACACGCTACTATATGAATGAATACCTGGCGCCGGCAGCCGAAGCCGCCTATCGGGATAGTGCCGGCAAATCAGGGGTTGCCGCCGTCCGGATTAAAGACGGTTATGGTGTTATTGAAGAACTGTATATTGGTGATAAGACACTGGTTGAATTTTTGCGGCAGCCGTAACCGCTGTAAGGGATGTTATTGATGCCATATACGTATATTGTTAAGTGTGCTGACGGTAGCTTGTATACCGGCTGGACAACCAATCTTGAAACCAGAGTGACAGCACACAATCGCGGCAGGGGTGCCCGTTATACCCGTAGTCGTCTGCCTGTCACGCTGGTCTATTATGAGCTCCAGCCTGATGAGAGTCAGGCGAGAAAGCGTGAATATGCGATAAAGCAGCTTGATCGCAAAGACAAAGAACAGCTAATTGCCGGCTTTACGGTGAGCTAAAAAGAATAAAGGAGCATTTGATGGACGGAACACAACGGAAACACATAATCCCCGGTGCAAAAGTGAAAATAGTACAAAAGCCGCATCAGCGCACAGGGCAGTTGACTGAAGGGATAGTAAAAGATATTCTTACAAGCAGCCCTGTGCATCATCGCGGGATCAAAGTCCGGCTGACAGACGGAACTGTCGGCAGGGTACAGGAAGTTATCGGTTAGAAAAATGAGCTAAGCCCATATGACAGGCTTAGCTCATTTCTTTACAATGTGCGGTTTTCGATATGCGCGATTGCGCGCAGGGATTGCATCAAAGCAGCAAAACGTTCGGGTTTGATGGATTGCTGTCCGTCGCATTTGGCATTGCTGGGGTCTTGGTGAACTTCGATGATGACTCCGTCGGCTCCTACCGCAACGGCAGCTTTTGAGAGTGATTCAACCATCCACCATAATCCGGCAGCATGACTGGGATCGACGATAACCGGCAAATGGCTGAGGCGCTTGATTGCCAGTACGGCGCTGAGATCAAGGGTATTGCGGGTGTAGGTTTCGAATGTCCGGATACCGCGTTCGCATAAAACGACGTTTTCATTACCGCCTGCCATAATATATTCTGCAGACATCAGGAGTTCTTCGATTGTCGCGCTGAGCCCTCTTTTCAGCAGAATGGGTTTTTCAATTTGGCCTGCGGCTTTTAACAGGTCAAAATTTTGCATATTGCGGGCGCCGATTTGAATAACGTCAATATCTTCGTGATGGTCCTCCAGTTGTTTAACTGACATGATTTCTGTGACGATAGGCAGGCCGGTGGCTTCACGCGCCAGCTTCAAAAGCTCAAGGCCTTCTTGCTGCATGCCTTGGAAACTGTACGGTGATGAACGGGGTTTAAAAGCGCCGCCCCGCAGAAATCCGGCACCGGCGGCCTTAACATCCTGGGCTATAGTGACAATTTGTTCCTGGCTTTCCACCGAACAAGGTCCGGCGATGATGGCCAGTTGATTGCCGCCGATGGTTTCTGAGCCGGCACGAATGACGGTATTTTCCGGATGGAAGGTACGGTTGGCCTTTTTGTAAGGTTCTTGTACGGAGAGTACCTTTTCCACATAGTGTTTACTGAGCAGGTAGTCGCGGTCCAGCTTGCCGGTGTCGCCGACAATGCCTAAAATGGTTTGAAACTTACCATAGGTAGGCCAAACGCTGCAGCCATAGTTTTCCAATTCCTGTTTCAATTTTTCAATTTGTTCAGAGGATGCCAAAGAATTTAACACAATAACCATAGATAACGCCTCCTGAAATTTTAATATTTATTATAATTAAAAATAAAAAACCTAAGGCTCATTGAGCCTTAGGTTTGCTATCATAGCAACCGGTTATGTTTATTATTAAGGCCTCAACGGTAAAACATGTATTAATTTATTGTATGCAAAAAAGCCTGCGCCAAAAAAGCTGGCCCAAGCAAAAAAGAAAAAGTATTGATTTGCATATAAATTAATAGCGCTTAGTTTCATGTTGATCACCTGTCATGGCTAATTTTAAATCATGTATTCATTATACCAGAGAAATTGGCACTGTCAACACAAGAATGGAAAATAGGATAAATTTAATTTTCGTGTAATTGATGTGGTATAAAATCAATACAAATGTACACGAAAACTTAAACTAATCCAGACTGCCTCTGGGAAAGACGTGGGCATTAGCGGAAATAAATTGACACTGACAATTGTTGCTTATATACTTTATAATAAATCCCATCAAATAAGATTTCTTCCGGATTGGAGGCACAGACTGTGCGCATAACTAAAGCAATTAAACAAGAGATGCTTGCATTATTGGAGCAATATTATAGCGATACTACTACTGCGCTGAATTACTCTACGGCGTTTGAACTTCTGATTGCCGTAGTGTTATCGGCTCAGTGTACAGATACCAGGGTGAATATTATCACAGCGCGGATGTTTCCCCGTTATAATACACCGGAAAAGATTCTTGAGCTGGGGCAGGACGGGCTTGAAGCAGCAATCAGGGATTGTGGCTTATTTCGCAGTAAAGCGAAAAATATTCTTGCAACCTGTGAGATATTGTGCCGGGAATATGGCGGACAAGTGCCGGAAAAATTTGAGGACTTACTCAAACTGCCCGGAGTGGGGCGGAAAACCGCCAATGTTGTGATAAGCCAATTATTTGGTGTGCCTGCCATTGCGGTGGATACCCATGTATTCCGGGTGGCTAACCGGCTTAAGCTGGCAATGGGTGATACGCCGCTGGCTGTTGAGCAAGGGCTTATGCGCGCTATTCCCAAAGAAAAATGGGGAGATGCCCACCACTGGCTCATCTGGCATGGACGCAAAGTCTGCAAGGCAGCAAAACCGTTGTGTAGGGATTGCTTTTTGCAGCATTTGTGTCCAAGCAGTAATGCTAAGTAGGATGTTGTATAAAAATTAAATATGATGTATAATAATACAAATGGTTAGGGGGATGGGCTATGATTTTTCGTAAAGCGACATTTAGTGATGTGGAAAGCATCCTGAAATTGATTAATGAGTATGCTCAGCAGGGGCTTATGCTGGCACGCTCGCGTAATACCCTGTATGAAGGGCTGCGGGAATTTGTCCTGGCCGAAGAGGACGGAGAGGTCGTCGGAGTTGCGGCTTTGCACCTGGTATGGGACGAGTTAGCCGAGATCCGGGCGCTGGCTGTCCATCCCAGCAAAGTAAAAAGTGGTATTGGTCGCACGATTGTGGAGAAACTTACCGAAGAAGCGAAAGAACTTGGCGTTAAAACCTTATTTGCCTTAACCTATCAGCCGGGATTTTTCCGGAAGCTGGGCTTTAAAGAAGTGGAGAAAGACAGTGTGCCGCAAAAAATGTGGAAAGAATGTATCAACTGTCCTAAATTTCCCAACTGTGATGAGATTGCCATGGTTAAGGAATTATAAAACAAACAAGCCTGCTGTCAGTTGCTTTTGACAGCAGGCTTGTTTGCTTTTTCCGGGCTATAACTCCATGCTTTCACCTGGGTTCATAATATGTACAGGAATGTTCATCGCCGTAATTTTCTCCTTAAAAGCTTCCGGCGATTGGGCAATAACCGGCCAGGTATTATAGTGCATGGGAATTACTGCCTGTGGCTGGAGCAGTTTGACGGCTTCCACGGCGTCATCAGGCCCCATGGTATAATTATCGCCAATCGGCAGCAGGGCGTAGTCGATTTTCTCCAGGCGCCCCAGGAGTGCCATGTCGCCAAAAAGTGCTGTGTCACCGGCGAAATAGAGGGTTTTGCCAAAGAAACTGACAATAAACCCGGCAGCATGTCCACCAGGGATGCCCGCACCATGGAAGGCAGGCGTTATCCGGACATAGCCAAAATCAAAGGAGCGTTTGCCGCCCAGATGCATGCTTATATTGGCACAGTTTTGCTGTTCTGCCAGAGCGGCCAGTTCAGCCGTACCAATAACGGTGGCGCCTGTGCGCTTGGCAATGGCGATAGTATCGCCAAGATGGTCGCCATGACCATGACTGACCAGAATGTAATTGCAATTAACCTCATCCGGGCTGGCAGGATTGGCAGGATTACCGGTAAAAAAAGGGTCAAACAGCAGGGTTGTATTTTTGTGAGTTACGGTAAAACAAGCATGTCCATAAAATTTTAGGGTAATCATAAATACACCTCCACAAGGATACTCGCTATAGTATTTTTACACCATAGCCTGATAAATTCCTGCTATGTGCAGGTAGTTTATGCAATCCAGGCAATAAGATTCCAAAATATGGTTTACAAAAGAAGGTTAATTGGATAAAATGAAGAATTTTTAAACTATAATAATAGTGGGTAATAAAGGAGCGCTAACAAATGATTCCGGTAATTTCTGTGGTAGGGCGGTCAAATAGTGGTAAGACAACCTATTTGGAAAAACTAATTGCAGAGCTTAAACGCCGGGGATACCGGCTGGCGGTTATTAAGCATCACCATACCGATAATGTTGAACTGGATCATCCCGGAAAAGACACTTGGCGGCACGCTCAGGCAGGGGCAGATATCGTTTGTCTGGCTTCGCCGAATAAATTTGCCATGATGCGAAAAAGTGACCAGGAACTGTCACTTGACCGGGTGATTAGTTACATTGATAATGTGGATATAATCTTTACTGAAGGCTATAAACAAGAGGCTAAGTCAAAGATTGAAGTGTATCGTCAGGCAGCAGGCCATCTTCCGCTTGGCAATAAGCCGGAGCTGCTTGCTGTAGTGAGCGATACCGTTCTTTATCAGGATGTGTCGCATTTTGCCCTTGATGATCCGTCAGCTATGGCTGACTTCCTAGAAAAAAATGTGTTGAAAATGAAATAGCAAAGGACTGATTGCTGTGCATGACGGACATAATCGCCAAATCAATTATTTACGGGTTTCGGTAACCGACCGCTGTAATTTTCGCTGTGCTTATTGTATGCCAGAACAAGGCGTTCCCATGCTTAGCCATGATGATATTCTCAGTTATGAAGAAATGTTCCGGGTAATCCGGGTTCTCAGTCAGCATGGTATTAGCAAAATTCGCTTAACAGGCGGTGAGCCGCTGGTGCGGCGGGGAATTACCGGGTTTATCCGCAGCATTGCCGACCTGAATACGATAACCGATATATCTTTGACCACCAATGGCAGCCTGCTTGCCGGAATGGCTGGCGAGTTAAAAGCCGCTGGTTTAAAACGGGTGAATATCAGTCTTGACACCATTGATCCGGAACGGTTCAGATGCATTACCGGCGGTGGCGATGTTGCCGCGGTCATCAAGGGAATACAAACCGCCTTGGCGGTAGGCTTGATGCCGGTAAAGCTTAATGTTGTGTTGACTAACATAATCTCGAAATACGATGTAGCGTATTTCGTCGATCTGATACATCGCGAGCCGGTATCTATCCGGTTTATTGAATATATGCCAATTGGGGATGCGCGGGTTGGCCCGGGTCCCAGTATTGCCGAAATCAAAAAAATGATTAATTCCTCAGGTCGTGGAACTTTGAAGCCAACTTTGGATATTCGCGGCAATGGTCCTGCCAAATATTTTTGTCTGCCGCAGGCCAAAGGCTCCTTCGGATTTATAACCCCCATATCGGAACATTTTTGCGGTGCCTGCAATAGAATTCGTCTGACAGCAGACGGAAAGATTAAGCCCTGTCTGTTGTCAAATCAAGAAGTAGATATTAAAGACGCTCTCCGGAGTGGGGCTGGTGATGATGAAATTGTAAAATTATTTTATGCCATCATTACCAACAAGCCGGAAGGTCATACTTTGTCAAATTCGGGCAACCCGACGAATTTTTTTCGAAAAATGTCACAGATAGGCGGATAATTTAGGCGAAGAACTGCTTATACTGTTGAGGAAACCTCAAGAGTGTTACAGGGGGGATTCCATGATACTAATTATTGAGGAAACAGCCAGGGAACTTTTTTAAAAAACTTATGGCAGCCGGGGCCTAATGTAAAAGGATTAGAGTAAAAGTTGCAGCAATTAACAAAGAAGGTGCGGATTTTGACAAGACCTTTTCACGGTATCTCTACGTTATATACCATTGAACCCTCGATTCGTAATGTTGCTTTTTCCCATCATTCACTCTGGGTAGAGCAGGCAAATAAAAATATGCGGGAAGGCTTTGAATGTGCCATTTATTATGAGCCATATGCCAATCTTGTGTATCCCGATACCTTAGATGCCATGATGGTTGAGATTACGGCCGGTCAGACAGGATATCACATTTCCGGCTTTGCTGTAATTCCAGATGGTGAACGTGAGGAAATTAAGATTAATATCTGGTATTCCAATTATGCTAAAGCCAAACAGGCTGCTGACAGATGGATTATAGCGACCCGTAAACTGGTGATGTTGCATAATAAATAAAGTTACATATGCTTTATACAGGCAGCCTAAGGCAGGACAGCCAGCAAAAGGATAAACCGGTTGTACCGGAATGTATCGTGCTGGGTTTGTTACTGCCATTAGGCTGCTGCTTTTTTGTTTAATTAAAGACATGTTTTTGATCAAGCCACCTGTTGAAGGTACACATTTTATGAATGTGGATTTCCAGTAACGGTATTGTGTCATCTAAGTGTGATATACATGTAACACAGCAAGACACAAATGTCACACCTTCTTAACAATCGTGAAAAAATAAACTTATTACCATGGTAAAAAAAGCTTTAATTACTATATATTTACAATAATACATACATTGGCATGAAAGTTGCGATATATATGAGTGTGATTTACGATACCGGGAAAAGTGGCTTCGTCCTCCCTTAGTCCAACATCCAACTAAAGTTCGGGATATGGACTCCGAAATTTTGCCACCAGGAGGTGAATTAGTTAGCGTAGTTCAATATTTTGCAAGATGTCCCGGTTCGGTGAGTTGCTTTGGTTAAGCTATTTGGTGAAAAAAACTTAAATAACGAGAGGAGTTTGAATAATGACGAAAAAATCTTATGGTTATTTTATGCCTCCGGTATCCCTAATGGGGGTTGGCTGCCTTGAGGATATCGCTGATTATATTAAGCCGATGGGCTTTAAGAAGGCGTTAATTGTTAGCGATAAAGTTCTTGTCCAAATTCAACTTACCAAAAAACTTACCGATGTGCTTGACAAAATTGGCGTAGCCTATGTTATTTTTGACGGTGCTCAGCCTAACCCAACCGTTACTAATGTTAATGATGGCTTGAAATTACTTCAGGACAATAAATGTGATTTCGTTATATCTTTTGGCGGTGGTTCGCCTCATGACTGTGCAAAAGGTATTGCCATTGTTGCTGCTAACGGCGGCAAGATTGAAGACTACGAAGGTCTTAATAAATCAGCCAAACCTCAAATGCCGCTGATTGCGGTTAACACAACCTCTGGTACCGCCAGCCAGATGACCCGCTTCTGTATCATTACCGATGAAAGCCGGCATGTAAAAATGGCCATTGTTGACTGGCATACAACGGCAGTTATCGCTGTTGATGATGCGGAATTAATGGTTGCTATGCCGCCGGCTCTTACTGCTGCCACCGGTATGGATGCACTGACCCACGCAGTAGAAGCTTATGTATCCACAATTGCTACCCCGGTCACCGATTGTGCCGCCCTCAAGGCAATAGAATTGATTTCCGGCTATTTAAGAAGAGCAGTTGCTAACGGCAATGATATGGAAGCCAGAGAAATGATGACATATGCCGAATATCTTGCCGGCATCGCTTTCAATAACGCCAGCCTGGGATATGTACACGCCATGGCCCATCAGCTTGGTGGATTCTATGATCTGCCTCATGGTGTCTGCAATGCTATTTTGCTTCCGGCCGTGGAAGACTATAATGCGAAAGTTGTTCCTGAAAGATTTGTTGATATCGCCAAGGCAATGGGTAAGGATGTTACAGGATTATCTTCGGCAGATGCTGCCGCAGCCGCACTTACCGCCATTCGGGAACTTTCTGCCGACATCGGTATTCCAGCAGGCTTGAAAGACCTCAAGGGGTTTAAGGAAAGCGATATTCCGACCCTTGCCGCTAATGCGCTTAAAGATGTCTGTGGTCTAAGTAATCCGAAACAAGCCACGCAAGAAGAAATTGAGGCTATCTACAGAGCTGCCATTTAAATAAACGAAAGCCGTATAAGACATATGGGAGCCCGGCAGATTTTGCCAGGCTCCTTGACTTTACAACGCTGCGCCGCCGGCGCTTAACCTCCGCCTATGCATAACGGCCGCCCGCACCTCAAAAATGTTGACGGTTGTAAGCAGTGCATTAGCGGTTTTTCTTATTTATAAAATAGTAATAGAAATGTGACATAAAAATGATACTAAAATATTGCAGGAATTGTTAAACAAATGGCAAATTTTATAAGTATGAAAAACAGTACTGGGCAGACCAGGAGCAATTCAATCAGCAGCTGAGGAAGGGGATATAGAAGTGGGGCTTACACATTTCAACAATTGCGGTAAAGCCCGCATGGTTGATGTCACCGTGAAAGAGGAAACAAAGCGGGAGGCCGTAGCAGAAGGCCGGATTAGCATGGAGCCTGCCACGCTTGCACTGATAAAACAAGGGGCAATGGGTAAAGGTGATGTCTTAGGAGTGGCCCAGGTAGCCGGAGTCATGGGTGCCAAACGGACCTGGGATTTAATTCCGATGTGTCACCCGCTGCTATTGACAGGAGTTAATCTTGAATTTGTTATTGATGATACGGCAAGTGTGATTGATATTAAAGCCATTGTCAAGACCACCGGCAAAACCGGAGTGGAGATGGAGGCACTTACAGCGGTTTCAGTGGCTGCCTTAACCATTTATGATATGTGTAAAGCCGTTGATAAAGGCATGACAATTGAATATGTCCGCCTGGCGGCTAAATCAGGCGGCAAAAGCGGCGACTATGTCAGGGAGGATAAATAAAATGCAGGGTAAAATTGTAGCTGTTTGTACCAGCAAAAACAAAGGGGAACGTAAAAAAGATGTCAGACAGGCGAATTTGCTTGTCGGTCTGGGACTTGAAGGAGACGCTCATGCCGGGTTTAAGCACCGTCAGGTAAGTTTGCTGGCATTAGAAAGCATTGAAAAGATGCGGCAAATGGGGCTTGATGTTCATCCTGGAGATTTTGCCGAAAATATAACGACCCAGGGATTAAACCTGCCGGTTTTGCCGATCGGCACCAAGCTTAAGATCGGCGATACTTTGCTCGAGGTCAGTCAAATTGGCAAGGAATGTCACACTCGCTGCAATATCTATTACCAGGCCGGTGATTGTGTTATGCCGAAGGAAGGCATCTTTGCCATTGTTGTGGCAGGCGGTAAGATTGCGAGTGGTGATAGTATTGAGGTGATTGAAAATGTTTAGTATTGGCATTATTACCGCCAGTGACAAAGGCGCGCGTGGTGAACGGGAGGATCTGAGCGGCAAGGCGATTGCCGAGGTGCTGGCTGAGCTCGGTGAGGTTAAACATTATCTAATTGTTCCTGATGAGCAGTCAGCCCTCAGTGAGGCGATGATTCAAATGGCTGACGACCGTAAGCTGGACCTGATCCTTACCACCGGCGGCACCGGCCTTGGTCCGCGTGATGTGACACCGGAGGCCACCTTAGCTGTAATTGACAGGCAGGTACCGGGTATTCCGGAAGTTATGCGAGCCAAATCGCTGGAAAAAACCTCACGGGCTATGCTCTCACGAGCTGTGTCCGGCTTGCGCGGGCGGACACTGATTATTAATTTGCCCGGCAGCCCCAAAGGCGTGCGGGAATGTTTGGAAGCCGTACTGCCGGCTCTGGAGCATGGGCTCTCAATCATGAAAGGGGAAGCAGGCGAATGTGCCAGACCCTAATGCCTGCCTAACAGCCAACCCGCTCAAAAAATACCAAAGGAGATGATTGTTTGTTAAGAGCTAATTATTTACAAGTGCTTGCCGATATTCGTGAGGATATAACGAAGATGGGCGAAAAAACCGTCTTATCGGTAATGACGGCAGTCAGCTCCTTTGCCTTGAATAATGTTGAGCAAGCGCAACTTTCACGGCAGTATGAAAAAGAAGTTGATGCTATGTATAAAGCCATTGATGACAAATGCATTACCACAATTGCCACCCAGCAGCCGGCTGCTGCCGATTTGCGTTTTCTGGTATCAACGATAAAAATTGCCAATGAGGTTGAACGGGTAGCCGATTATGCAAACAATATTGCAAAAATAGTCCAAAAAAAATTTCCCAAACTGGATTTGGCCTCGCTTGCTCCGGTAACAGACGGAGTTACCAAACTTGGTGAGCTGGCAGCAGCCATGCTTGCTGACGCCATCAGGGCCTATGCATTGAATGATGCCGAGTTAGCTACCCAGGTAAGAGAGCGGGATGCTGAAGTAAATAAGCTAAATAAGGCGTTGATTAAAGATATTTTAGCCATTGCGATGACTAATCCGCAAAATCAGGAAGCCGTACTTGAGTATAATGTAGCCATTCGCTATATTGAAAGGGTGGCCGACCGGGCGACAAATATTGCCGAAGGGGTATTTTACATTGCTACCGGCTTTAACGTGAAAGATAAAAAGTCATAGGAGTGAATGGTTTGTCAAAGCCAATATATGTAATAGGCCACCGTAATCCGGACACTGATTCCATTTGCTCGGCCATTGCTTATGCACAGCTTAAGAATGCATTGGGCGAGCAGGCAGTTCCTGTACGTGCCGGAAAAATCAATGCCGAAACCAAATATGTTTTAGATTTTTTTGGCATACAGCCACCGCAGCTCCTGCTTGATCTGTATCCCCGGGCCAAAGATGTAATGCATGAAAAGCTGGTTACCATTCATCCCAGGAATACGCTGCGAAAGCTGGGGCAGCTTATTACGCAGTATAATGTAAAATCAATTCCGGTTGTGGAAGATGACGGTAGTTTGGTGGGCATTGTCACTGTCGGAGATTTAGCTGAACGCTATGTTAGTGAGCTCGGGATGCAGGATTTGCGGGAAACCGGGGTCGACTATGCCGGAATCCTTGGATGTCTCAATGGTACTTTATTATGTGGCGGTGATTTGTCCAAGTCCATTCAGGGCCATGTAAAAATTGCCGCTTCCCATACTCAAACTATGGCTAAAGTGATTAAACCGGGTGATATTGTTATTGTCGGCAATCGTACCAATGCTCAGCTAAGCTGTATTGAAGTGGGAGTAGCTTGTCTGATCATAACCGGCGATTATGAAATAGAGCCTGAGGTGGAAGCTGCTGCTATAAAAGCCGGGACATATATCTTCCGTACCCCTTATGATACCTATACCTGTGCCCGGCTGATCAACCAGAGCATTCCGGTGGGAAAAGTTATGAAAACCAAGGTTACGTCCTTTAAACCGGACGATATGGTAGCCGACCTGAAAAATGTCATTATTCGTACCGGCTACCGCAACTATCCGGTAGTTCAAAACGGTAAAGTAGTAGGACTTATTGACCGTGACCGGCTGATAGTGCCTGAGCGTGACCAGGTGATTCTGGTGGACCATAACGAGCGTTCGCAAGCCGTTGATGGAATTGAAGAAGCTAAAATTGTTGAGATTGTGGATCATCACAGGCTAGGTGGACTGGAAACCAGTGAACCTATTTTTATCAGACATGAGCCGGTAGGCTCTACCGCTACCATTGTAGCCAATATGCACTGGCATAGAAATATCGATATATCCCGGCAAAGCGCAGGGCTGCTGCTGGCAGCTATCATCTCAGATACCGTATTGTTTAAATCGCCGACTACAACGGCAAAAGACCGCGATACGGCCCAAAAACTTGCACAAATTACCGGTCTTGACATTCAGGAATTTGGGATGGGCATGCTGCAAGCCGGTTCGGTTATAGATAAGCTAAGTCCGAGCGATATTGTAACTACAGATCTGAAAGAATTTCAGATTGGTGAATATCATGTTGTGATTAGTCAAATATCTGTCATGGACCCCGAAGCAGTGTTAAAGCAGCAAAAGCAGCTGGATGCCGCGCTGCAGGAAATCTGCGAAAAAGGGCAGTATAGTATGGCCATATTATTGGTTACCGGTATATTGAGCGAGGCTACGTATCTCTTGCATTATGGTCAGCCGTCAGGTCTCATAGCAGCTGCATTTGGCGAAGGACGCTCTGACGGCACCTGGTTTCTGCCTGGTGTTATGTCACGCAAAAAACAGGTAGTACCGCCGCTGATTGATGCCGTCCGCCGGGATATGTATAACTAGATAAGCAGAAGGGATTGGGATACATGACTACTTATACGACAAGTGGTGTATGTGCAAAAAAGATTGAATTTGTGGTCGAAGATGGCATTATAAAAAAAGTGGAATTTCAGTCAGGCTGTCCGGGAAATCTGGCCGGAGTCAGCCGGCTGGCTGTGGGGATGAAGGCCGAGGAGGTAATCGGCAAACTCAAAGGAATAACTTGCGGCGACAAGCAAACCTCCTGCCCGGATCAGTTTGCCAAGGCCTTGGAAGCGCTGAATGGCAAGTAAAATAAAGTAGACTTAGCTTCAGGTGGGATTTTAACCCCATCTGAAGGTTAGTCATCGGATAAAACTAGGAGAGCAGTAGGTGAAGCGAGTGCTTGTTTGTGAGATTATCTACCAAACCACCGGTGAGCGCTGGGGGATATTTCCACGAGATATTGGTGAATTTCAAGCACGGCTTGTTAGTGATGAACGGATAATAAATAACAGCAATACCAATACTATTATTAAGAGATCGGCGAATTTTGAAATAATATCAACTTCTTTTACGCCTGATGAAAAAAACAAACGTCATAGAAAAGCACTTGAAGACCTGGTGCAGGAACTGCAGCAGGCAGGCTGGAAACAGCAGCCTGAGCAGGGAACAGAATGGTACAATCTAACATTCCGTAAAAAATAACTTAACAGTATCCTATTGACAACACGTAATTTATCTGCTATATTCATCAGCAACAGCATATTCAAATGCAATGAACGGGATAAGTAAATTAGCTGCGCTATTATCAGAGAGCCGGGGGGTGGTGCGACCCGGTAGGCGTGCATATTGAAATACACCCGTGAGCAGCAGGTCGAACGGAATACAAGTAGACTGCGCCGGAGGCCACCGTTATCATAGGCTAGGGTATCGGAATTCCTGTACCTGAAAGAGTGGCTTGCTATTTATTTAAGCAAGCAGGGTGGTACCGCGAGTAAAGTCTCGTCCCTGTATAGGGGATGGGACTTTTTATATTTTTATGGAGGCGATAGACATGATTATTGTAATGAATCCTACAGCTACCCAGACAGAAATTGACAATGTGATTGCCCGGGTAACCGCAGCCGGCTTAAAAGTCCATTTGTCGGAAGGTAAACTTCGTACCATTATTGGTTTAATTGGCGAGAAAAAACTCATGGTTCAGTTGCCGCTCGAGGCTATGGCCGGGGTGGAAAAGGCAATATCGGTTACCGCCGGCTACAAACTGGTCAGCCGGGAGTTTAAAAATGAAGACACAGTTATTGATGTTGGCGGCGTGCTGGTGGGTGGTCCCCATATTGTTGTCATGGCCGGACCTTGTGCTGTTGAAAGCCGGGAACAATTACTGGAATCGGCAAGGATTGTCAAAGAAGCGGGCGCCCAATTTCTGCGGGGCGGCGCTTACAAGCCGCGGACTTCGCCTTACTCTTTCCAGGGACTTGAAGAAAAGGGACTGGAGATGCTGGCTGAGGCCAGAAGCTTGCACGGGCTGAAAATTGTTACCGAGGTTGTTGATATTGAATCCGTACCGGTAGTCGGCGCCTATGCCGATGTGTTGCAAATCGGTGCGCGCAATATGCAAAACTTCCAACTCTTAAAGGCGGTAGGCAAAAGCGGCATGCCTGTACTGTTAAAACGCGGGATAGCGGCTACCATCAATGAATGGCTGCACGCCGCCGAATATATTATGAGTGAAGGCAATTTCAACGTTATGTTCTGTGAGCGTGGTATCAGGACCTTCGAAGAATATACCCGTAATACACTGGATTTAAGTGCTGTGGCCGCGCTCAAGAACTTGAGTCATTTACCGGTTATTGTTGATCCCAGTCATGGAACCGGTTTGTGGAAATTAGTGCGTCCCATGGCTAAAGCGGCCGTCGCCGGCGGAGCAGACGGACTGATGATTGAAGTTCATCCCAACCCGGCCGAAGCGTTATCTGACGGCAATCAGTCACTGACTCCTGCCAATTACCAGGCCTTAATGAGTGAAGTGGCAGCCGTTGCCAGAGCAGTAGACAGGAGAATGGCATGACTTCGCCTGCTGAGCGGATTGCAATTATCGGCATGGGACTGATCGGTGGTTCGCTCGGTTTGGCCTTAAAGGCTGCCAGAGGCGACAAAATAGAGATTACTGGTATGGATACCAATGAACTGTCACTTGTCAAAGCGCGGCAGAGTGGTGCTGCCGATATAGTTACTACCGATTTTAAGGCAGGTGTGATAAACGCCGACATAATCTTTTTATGTACACCGGTGCTGCAAGTGGCTTCACTGGTAAATGAAATAGCACCTTATATAAAAAAAGGCGCTATCCTGACAGATACCGGCAGTACGAAAGGCTATTTAATCGGGCAAATAACGGCAGTATTGCCTGAAGGCGTGCATTATGTGCCGGGACACCCAATGGCCGGGCGTGAGAAAAGCGGTATAGAGGCTGCCGACGAAATGCTGTTTTGTGATAAGTGGTATATCCTTACCCCTGATGCGGCAAGTGATGCGCAGGCCATTGACACAGTTCGCCGGGTTATTGGCTGGACAGGAGCCAAAATTACCGTGATGGAGGCTTGCCAGCATGACTGGTGTACCGCACTTATCAGTCATGTGCCGCACATTGGGGCGGCGGCTCTGGTCAATCTGCTGGAACATGCTCACGATCAGGACAGCAGCATTAAACTGGCTGGCGGCGGTTTTCGGGATACCACACGGATTGCTTCTTCCAACGCCGATATGTGGGCCGATATCTGCATAACTAATTCCGGGCCGATTGCCGACAGCCTGGACAAATTCAGCCAGCTATTAACCCAGGTGGCAGCGGCTGTCCGCCAGGGAGACCGGACAAGCATCCATACCTTCTTTGCCACTGCCAAAAAACGCCGTGATGAACTATTGCGTTTGGAAGAGGCCGCTAACGGACAACCCTTGACCAATGGGCATTGATAATTTGAGCCATTAGCTGTTTGCCGTCAATATCAGGATGAAGACCGTCGATGGACAAATGCTCGGGAAGTTTACGGCTGCTGTCGGTAAAATAGGGTTCAATGTCAATACAGTATTGCTGTTGACGGATGAAACTATTGACGGCATCAAACTCTTCCCGCCAGCCGGGTACTGTTTCCTCCTGGAAGATGAGGGCAATGGTTTCCGGATTAATGGGCGGCAAAGTCAAAAATATCGGCCTGATACCATGCAGCAGGCATTTGTCGCGAATAGCGGCAAGTTCGGAAATTACCTGTGTCGCGGAAATACCGCCGCGCAGACTGTTAGTTCCGCCGAGAATAATTAAATAGTTTGGCTTAAAGGGCAGGACATCCTGCTCAAACCGCGCCAGCATGGTTGCCGCAGTATCACCGCTTTTACCCAGATTAACGGTGGGAAAATAAAGGTATGTCTGGTAACTATAGTCGGAATCGGCCGGAGAATAGGAGATAGCGCCACCACCATGCGTGATACTGTCACCAAAGGTTGCCGCATATTGTCTCCGGGTTGCAGCAACGGTAAAATCGGCTGTGTCCGAGTAGCCGCCCACCGGATTGCCGGCCGCATCCATCCCGCGAACCCGCCAGTAATACCTACCTGAGTTCCTGCGGGGCTGGTCATCATAGCAATCATTAACGCCGGTAACAATTTTGCTCCAGATACGATGGCGGGATGGTTCAACGCCATTAGGGTTTTCCGGCGGCCGGCTGGTAAGCTCGACTTCATAACTTACACCACCTGCCACCGGAATCCAGGCATAGGCAGGATAAAGCGGTGCCGGCTGTGTTGCCGGCATCCGGTTATTAGTCAGGGGACGGGTAACCGGGACAAGGCTGCGGTCAAGCCAGACTTCGGCCGCGTCAGAAAACACTCCCAGCGGGTTGCCTTGCAGATCAAGAGCGCGAACGCGCCAGTAAATACAGTTGCCTTTATACCAGGATAAATCAGCATTATACCCATTGGTAAAAATTTTCCGTACTAAACGAAGCTGGTTCTTCGCTGGAAAAACAGTATTGGGATTTTCCGGCAGCTCTGCGAGGAATTCCAGTTCATAGTAAACTGCGCCTGGAACTACTGTCCAGGTAAGCATCGGCTGGACAGAGGACGGGGCGCTGTCAGGATAAAAAGAAGTAGGCGCAGGTTTGACATTATCGGCGCTTTCGGGTATTTGGCCGATGTTATCGGTTAGCCTGATGGAATTGGAAGATGGGTCCAGGGGCTTAATTTCCGCCGGCTTCGGTTTGAGCGGAATCGGATCTGCATTTTTTGGTATTTCCGGCAAATATAGCATTAGTGCCAGCAATATTGCCAATATAATCAGTATCTTCAATGTTTGCACCTGCCGGATGTATGGTAGGAACGACTGTTATAAGCTTATCATGCTTATAGTATTGACAAAAACTACACTGACAATAATAAAGAAGCTTAGTGGATGCTAATCAGCCCATCCACCAAGCTTCTTTATTATTGTCTAAACTTTACAATACCGGGCGAAAAATCATTTTGTCGCAAACCCTGCTATCCTTGCCAGAGTTATTTTCCTAAGGGCATCTACGCTGCTGAAAGCAATGTTAGGCACATAATAGGTCTCAAGCTCATCATGCAGTTTCTTTGCTTCCTTGATATAGGCTCCGGCTTTATCGAAAAACTCCCAGAAAGCGGTCCGGTCATAAGCAGTGACCGCGTCTAGCTGTCTGGTAATCACCGGATTGAGGCATTCATTCATGTCAATAACCGGTGTTGTATTATCAAGGGATAGATTATGCGGCGGTGTGGAAGTCAGCACAGCCGTGTCAAGAGCCGGGATGATGATGTGTTCTATTTTTAGCGGGTCAAGCGGACAGTAATAGGTTTCGATATCAAGCCCCTTAGTGATAGCCGTATCGGCGGCTTTAGCCAGCAGGGTAGCTTTGCCTGTGCCGGGAAAGCCGGTAATAATATAGCGGTGCTTGATATCGGCACTAATGGAATCAATATAATTTACCGGACCAATTGGCGTGATAGCAGAGGCGAAAAGCTTCCTGTTTTTCCCCTGGCCTACGCTGGTGACGCCGCCAAATATTTTCTCAATAATGGCAGTTGTTTTCTGGTTGGCTATTTTGTAATCCATTGCTTCGCCGTTGGCCGCCTCCCAGTCATCATATACCGCTTTTGCCGCTCTGAGCATGCGGTAGGCGCGTTGGAAGCGTTTGCCGATCTCCCGGGTGCAGCTTACGATTTCAGCTTTATTGTTGATCAGCTTGCTTTCGTCCCAAAATTCGCCGAGATTGAGGATTTCGTCAACACAACCGGGATGCTTGGGATCAACAATATGAGGAGAAGTACCGTCAATTAATGCTGTATTGAGCGACGGTATGACCAGCCCGTCCAGGGAATGCGGGTCACTTGAGCAATGGTGATGTTCGACGTCAAAACCTTGGTCCACCATCGCCTGCCCAATTTTTTTCATAAACGTGGATTTGCCGACTCCGGGTCCACCCTTCAACAGGAAAATCCTGGTAGCATCAATTGGAATTACATAATCATAATAAGAGAAAAAGCCTTGGGGGGTGTTGCCGCCGGGAAACACATGCTTGATTTTTCCTTCAGCCATTGTTATCCTCCCTTTTGTGGCAGTTTGCCATTACCGTTTTTCTATAATGTATATGACTCAGGCGGCGTGAGTATATCAAAAAATCCTATATTTATTGACATATCCTGGGGATAATGGGTAGGATTTTTACTTTTTGTGTAGAATAATAATTACTTTGGACTTTTATCCAGGGAGAATGCTATGCGCAAAGAAATATATGGATATCTTGCTGTTATTGCAGCTGCCAGTATGTGGGGAATTGGCGGTTCGGCAGCCAAAGCGCTGATGAATCAGGATATTACGCCGTTCCTGTTAGTGAAAATTCGTCTGACACTGGCATTTTTATTAATGGTAGCCGGGCTCTTCTGTTACAACCGCCAACTGCTGGTGATTCCGCGCCGGGAAATAGCGTATTTTGCCGTACTGGGTACGGCCGGAATGGCGCTGTTACAATTTTTCTATTTTTACACCATCAGCCTTACGAATGTTGCCACCGCCGTTTTCCTGCAATATCTGGCACCGGTACTGATGGCTGTATATGCAGTGCTTTTTGAAAAGGAAAAACTTGGTTGGCAGCGCGGCAGCGCAGTTGGGTTGGCCACTTTGGGCGGACTCATGATTATGCTTAACGCAGGCAGTACCAACATCAGCCTGCTGGGGCTTGCCAGCGGCCTGATGGCTGCGGTGGTTATGGCGTTTAATACCATATACGGGAGACGGGGGGTACGCCAGTACCATCCGCTGACAGTGGTCACCTACTCATTTTTCTTTGCCGCATTGTTTTGGTGGCTGGTGTCGCCTGATGCGTGGACAGCAGGGGTCATTCATGCCGGCAATTGGTGGCTGTTTATGTATATTGCCGTATTCGCCACCGTAGTTCCTTTTTTACTGTATTTTACCGGTATGCGGTTTTTATCGCCGACCAATGTGGGAGTTACTGCCTGCCTCGAACCTGTTATTGCCGCTGGTGTCGCTTACCTGACGCTGGGTGAGGTTATGGGCTGGCTGCAGTCCTGCGGCGGGCTGCTGGTAATTGGCGCCGTTATTTTGCTGCAGACAAGCAGTGAACCGCAAGCTGCCCCAACTAAGGACAAACAAGCTGATATTGTATAACTGGAGTGATTTTGATGCATATTGTACTGGTAGAGCCGGAAATTCCCGGCAATACCGGCAACATTGCCAGATTGTGCGCAGCTACCGGCTGTGAACTGCATTTGGTTAAACCGCTGGGGTTTTCTATTGAGGATAAGTATTTAAAGCGGGCAGGGCTTGATTATTGGAATTTGGTTAAAGTACATGTTCACGAAACCTTTAATGAAATAGCCGCATTGTACCAAGGCCATAATTTTTATTTTAATACCACAAAAGCCGATAAACATCATAGCGATATTGCGTACCAGCCCGAAGACCTGCTGGTTTTCGGCAAAGAAACTGCCGGACTGCCTCAGGAACTGCTGCATTCTTACCCGGATAACTGTGTCCGCATCCCGATGGTTGATGATGCCAGGTCACTTAACTTGTCGAATGCGGTAGCAATTGTCGTATATGAGGCGTTCAGGCAGCAAAATTTTGCCGGGCTCAGATGATCATGCAGCAAAAATTTCAGATCTAGGACGGTGATTCCATGTTTGCACAATTTGGACCGGCAGGTAATCCGGACGCATTTTATGAAGCCGGCTTCAAGTCCTCGGCCGACATGCCTAAATGGCTGGCAGGTCTTACGCTTAACGCTTATGAATATCAATGCAGCCGCGGTGTTAACATTAAGCAGTCGACTGCCGAACTGGTAGGGCAGGAGGCTGCCCGTTATGGGGTTAAACTTAGCATCCATGCGCCTTACTATATAAGTTTAGCTACCGAGGATGAAGCCACTGCCAGCAATACGGAACGCCATTTTCTCCGTTCGCTTGAGGTTGCAAAATGGATGGGCGCAGACAGGATTGTTTTTCATATCGGTGGCTCCGGCAAAGGTATTGACCGGCGCCAGGCATTAGAACGCGCCAAACGCTCATTTGCCAAAGTTTTGGAGCAGGCTGAGCAGGCAGGCTTGACAGGCCCAAACCTCTTGCCGGAGACGATGGGCAAACAAAATCAGCTGGGCTCACTTGACGAAGTGCTTGAGTTATGCAAAATGGCCGAATGGGTGCGTCCTGCTGTCGATTTTGGCCATTTACATGCCGTGACCGGCGGTCAGTATACCACCAGCCAGGAGTTTGCCGCTGTATTTGATAAAATCGGCGAAGTACTGGGAGAAGAAGCGGCCAAACAACTGCATATTCATTTCAGCCCGATTGAATTCACCAAAGGCGGTGAGAAACGTCACTGGAGTTTTGGTGATCCTTTCGGTCCGCCGCATGAGCCACTCCTGGCAGTCATTGCTGACAGAGGGTATACACCTCGGATTATCTGCGAGTCTGCCGGCACTCAGGCTAAAGATGCCAAAACGATGCAGGTGTTTTACCAAAAATTATTGAAAAAAGATTTCAGTGTATAAAGAGTACAAATAATGCATAAAATAGATGGTGTACTGGAGGTATTTTCATGAGTGTGCATGACAAAGCCCATGATTTGGGGCGGGCGTTGAGAAACTCTGACGAGTACAAGGCGTTTTTACTTGCCAAGCAAAATCTTGACAATGACGCAGCAAGCAAAACCATGGTACAGGATTTTTTCAAGAAAAAGCTGGCTGCCGAATATGACTTAATGGCCGGTCATCCTGAAGATAAAGAGAAGTCTCAGGAACTGCAGAAAATGTATGAAATGATTGTCCTTAATCCCAAAGCCAGAGACTTCATTCATTCTCACATGCGGTTTCAGCAGATTGCGGCTGACATATACAAAATAATTGGCGATGCGGTCGCCGAAGGAATGGATATATTTGGCAAAGAATGAGAACATGGTTACCATGCCGGTAGACTTTGCTGCCGAATTAAAAAAAGCTATTCCCCCGGAAAGGCTGCTGGTTAATGAACCGTTGTCCAAACACACCACGTTTCAAATTGGCGGTCCGGCTGATTTTTTAGTGTTGCCGGCTTCACCGGTGGAAGTGGCGGAGGTGCTTGCACTTGCTGAAGCTTGTACTGTACCTGTCACTGTGTTGGGGAATGGTTCTAATGTATTGGTGCTGGACCGGGGCATTCGCGGTCTGGTTATTAAATTTGGCGCTGAAATGGGGTATATCCGGCATAACGGCACGACTGTGTTTGCCGGAGCCGGTGCATTGCTCTCAGAGGTATCGCAATATGCCGCCAAATCCAAACTCACAGGCTTTGAGTTTGCCATTGGTATTCCCGGCAGTATTGGCGGTGCGGTATTCATGAATGCCGGAGCCTATGAAGGCGATATGAGTCAGGTGGTGCAGGCTGTCACTGCGGTATGCGCCAATGGCAAACGGCAACGGTTTGTCCGGGAAGAGCTGCTTTTTGGTTACCGGCACAGTGTTTTTCAGGAAAACGGCTGCCTTGTCTGCGAGGTTGAACTGGCCTTGTCTGCCGGTGAGGATAGCTCTATTCAGGTTCGTATTGAGGATTATACAAACAAACGGCACAGCAAACAACCGATTGATATGCCCAGTGCCGGCAGCACCTTTAAGCGGCCGCCGGGGTATTTTGCCGGTACCCTGATTGAGCAGGCCGGCCTCAAAGGTGCCCGTGTCGGTGGCGCACAGGTTTCAACCAAACATGCGGGGTTTATTATTAACGCCGGTGGTGCGACAGCCCGGGATGTGCTGTCACTTATCAGTAAAGTTCAGGATCGTGTCTATCAACAGTTTGGTATTTCCCTGCATCCGGAGGTACGGGTATTAGGGGAAGGCTAAGACAAGGGTATAGCAGAAGTTTTTAACCGGGAGCAAAATGCCCCGGTTTTTATTATTTTTGCAGGGAAAGCAGGCAAGGGTATTGAATTTAGAATATTATACACAGTAACAAAATGCTGAAAAGGAGACAAAGCTATGCGTTTAACTTTTTTGGGAGCCGCTGGAATGGTAACAGGTTCCTCGTACCTTTTGGAAATCGGTCAGAAAAAGTTTTTGATTGACTGCGGCCTGTTTCAGGGGTCAAAAGCCATTATGGCACTAAATAGACGGGATTTTTTATATAACCCGGCCGAGATTGACGCTGTGTTTTTAACCCATGCGCACATTGATCACAGCGGGCTTTTGCCCAAATTGTGCAACTCAGGCTTTAAAGGGCCTATTTACGCTACGAAAGCAACTGCCGAACTATGCAGCATTATGTTGCCTGATAGTGCTCATATTCAGGAATTTGATGCGGAAATTGCCAATAGAAAAGGGCAGCGTGCCGGACGCAAACCGGTAGAACCCTTGTATACGGTAGCAGATGCTTATGCTTGCCTCAATCAGTTTTCACCTGCAGCCTATGATACTAAGCTGACACTGTCTGAGGAGGTTACCATTCAATTCAGGGATGCCGGCCATATCTTAGGTTCTTCCATGATTGAGATATGGGGAACGGAAAATGGTCAAACCGCCAAAATTTTGTTTTCCGGTGATATGGGGCAGCCTGATCAGCCGATTATTAAAGACCCGGCCATCATTGAATCAGCCGATTATATTGTTCTTGAATCTACTTACGGCGGCCGGCAGCATGAGCCTGGCGACCCCATTGAGCTGTTAGCCAAGTATGTTAATGATACCGCAGCCAAAGGCGGCAATCTGGTTATTCCGTCCTTTGCTGTTGGCCGCACCCAAACCCTGCTGTATCATTTGTATAAGTTGTTTAAGGCAGGTTCGATACCGGAAATTCCCATCTTTGTGGACAGTCCGCTGGCGATAGCGGCAACCAATGTATTTCTGAAAAACTCACAAGAGTATGATAAAGAAGCCTATGATCTGATGTATGGCGATCAGGAGCAGCCGCTGCGCCTGCCGCAGCTGGTTTACACCAAAACGGCTGAGGAGTCCAAGGCCATTAATAGTCTGGATAAACCGGCCATCATTATATCGGCCAGCGGTATGGCCGATGCCGGGCGTATTCTTCATCACTTAAAACACAACCTATGGCGGCCGGAAAGCACTATATTGTTTGTCGGCTATCAGTCGCAGGGCAGTTTGGGACGCCGGATACTGGACGGTGCCAGAAAAGTTAAGATTATGGGTGAGGAAATCAGTGTTAGAGCGGAAATTCATAATATGGAAGGTTTTTCGGCTCACGCCGATCAGAGCCAACTGACTTCCTGGCTGAAAAATTTTACAACAAAACCGGCTAATATTTTTATTGTGCATGGTGAAGAGGACCGGTCAGAACCTTTTGGCAAAATGATTAATGAAGAGTTTGGCATAGCGACATATATTCCGAAATATGGTGATGCTGCCCAGATTGACGGACGTACCTGGAACATTGAGCCTTCGGCGATTACGACGGTTGAGCCAGCCGTTCAGCAGCTTAGAGATCAGCTCGAGGAAATGGAAAAAGAATACGCCGACTTCCGGCGCAGACTCGAAGACCTGGTGGCTGCCAATTCCGCCAATCTTCAGGCAGTGCTTAAGCGTGTTGAGAAAATCCGGACATTTGTTAAAAAGACACTCAGTGATTTATGGTCGTGATATGATAATTTTTATTTGACATTTGCTGGTTGGTATAATATAGTGAATTGTGCATTACACTACAGAAGGGTGCAGCTAAATGCATCCTTCTGTTTATTTAGGGAGGACAAGCATTATATATGGAACGAAACGACTTACGTAATATTGCAATTATTGCCCATGTTGACCATGGTAAAACCACTTTGGTCGATGCTATGCTTAAACAAAGCGGCGTTTTCCGCGCCAATGAACATGTAGCCGAACGCGTTATGGACTCTAACGACATTGAGCGGGAACGCGGCATTACTATCCTGTCTAAAAACACGGCGGTAATGTATAACAATACCAAAATTAATATTGTTGACACTCCGGGTCACGCCGATTTTGGCGGCGAAGTGGAGCGGGTTCTCAACATGGTTGATGGTGTGCTGCTCTTGGTTGACGCCTTTGAAGGACCTATGCCTCAGACTAAATATGTGTTGAGAAAAGCATTGGAACAAAAATTGAAACCCATTGTGGTTATAAATAAAATCGACCGCCCGGATCAAAGGGTGGAGGATGTTGTTGATGAGGTTTTAGAACTGTTTATTGAGCTTGAGGCCGATGATGAGCAGCTTGATTTCCCGGTTGTCTACGCTACTGCCAGGTCAGGTATTGCAAAAATGGAAATGGCCGACGAAAGCGACAACCTGCTGCCTTTGTTTGAATGTATTGAGAGAACCATACCTGCACCGCAGGGCGAAATTGACGGTCCGCTGCAGGTCATGATAACCACCCTCGATTATGACGATTATGTCGGGCGGATTGCCATTGGCCGGGTTGTGCGGGGGCGTATTGTGTCCGGACAAAATGTTACTGTTCTGACCGGTGAGACTCAGGAAAAGGCCAAAATCGGTAAACTATATATATATGAGGGCTTAAAGCGTACCGAGGTTAAGGAAGCGGCCTTGGGTGATATCATTGCCATGATTGGCTTGGAAACGGTCAATATTGGTGATACTGTGGCCGATACCGAAAATCCGGAAGCCTTACCGACCATCAGGATTGATGAACCGACTTTGGCGATGCTGTTTGCGGTTAATACCAGCCCGTTTGCCGGGAGGGAAGGTCAGTATGTTACCTCCCGCCATATTAGGGACCGTCTGTTCCGCGAGGCGCAAACCAATGTTAGCCTGAGGGTTATAGAAACTGACAGCCCGGACGCTTTTGAAGTTGCCGGCCGGGGCGAATTGCATTTATCCATTCTTATCGAAACCATGCGCCGTGAAGGCTATGAACTGCAAATCGGCAAACCCCAGGTAATTTATAAGCAGATTAACGGACAGCGCTGCGAGCCAATGGAATTTTTGACAATTGACGTACCGCAGGAATTTATGGGCGCAGTTATGGAATCTCTGGGAACTCGCCGGGCAGAACTTGTCAATATGGTGGAACTGGCCGGTTACCTGCGGATGGAATTTATTGTTCCGGCGCGCGGGCTGATTGGTTTTAGGTCAGAGTTTTTGACCAATACTAAGGGCAATGGCATTATGCACCATGTGTTTCATGGCTATGTACCCTATAAAGGCGATATTCCCGGCCGTACCCGTGGGGCTTTAGTGGCGTTTGAGGCTGGTGAAACCAGTGGTTATGGCATCAATAGCATTCAGGACAGAGGCATTATGTTTGTTATTCCGGGGCAAGCCGTATACCAGGGCATGATCGTTGGGGAAAATGCCCGGGAAATGGATATGGATGTTAATCCCTGCAAGAAAAAACATGTTACCAACATGCGGGCCAGTGGCTCTGATGATGCTGTCCGGTTGGCTCCGGCGCGCATTTTCAGCCTGGAGCAGGCTCTTGAATATATTAATGATGATGAACTTGTGGAAGTCACTCCACAAAGCATCCGGTTGCGCAAAGCAACCCTGGACAGACATGCCCGCGGACGCGAGCGGAAAAAAGAGGCTTAAGCAAGGTACACTTTACTGTATTCACAATGACAAGCGGGAGGGGTAACCATGATATTGTTATCACCTGAAGCTGAAACAGTACTTCGCGCCAGATACCTGCGCGAAGATGAAACCCCCGAACTCTTATTTCGCCGGGTGGCTGATTACATAGCCGGTGCTGAAGCCGGCTATGGGCAAAATGCCGCCCAGGCAGCCCAGGCATATTATGAGCTGCTGGCTTCCGGGACGTTTCTCCCCAATTCTCCTGCACTTATCAATGCGGGAAAGCCCAAGGCCCAGTTAGCTGCTTGTTTTGTTTTACCAATAGAAGATTCCTTAGCCGGTATTTTTGATACTCTGAAACATACTGCCCTCATTCATCAGAGCGGTGGCGGCACCGGTTTTTCCTTTTCCCGCCTGCGCCCGGAAGGCGCCCGGGTAGGAGCAACCGGTGGAGCCGCAAGCGGCCCGGTATCTTTTATGCATATCTATGATTTGGCTACACAGGTTGTTAAACAGGGGGCTGCCAGGCGTGGTGCCAATATGGCGGTATTGCGGGTGGACCACCCTGATATTTTTACCTTTATTACTGCTAAACGCCGGCATGATGTACTCAATAACTTTAACCTGTCGGTAGGTATAACCGACGCTTTCATGGAAGCTGTTAAACAGCAGGCTGATTTCGAGTTGATAAATCCCCAAAATCATACTCCGGTCCGGACTGTGCCTGCCCGGGAAATATTTGACTTGCTGGTACAGATGGCCTGGGAGAACGGCGAGCCCGGACTGTTTTTTTTAGATATTGTCAATAAAGCTAACCCTACGCCTGCTTTGGGCTTATTTGAGTCTCCTAATCCCTGCTCCGAGCAGCCGCTGCTGCCATATGAATCGTGTGTGTTAGGTTCAATCAACCTTACCCGGCTGCTAACAGCAAATAAGGGGCAGAGAGTTAGCCTTGATAAACATAAACTGACCCGGACTGTTAGACTGGCAGTCCGGTTTTTGGATAATGTCATCGATATCAACAGTTATCCGCTGCCGGAAGTGACGGAAGCCACCAGGAAAACCCGGAAAATTGGGTTAGGAATTATGGGATTGGCCGAACTGTTTATTTTGCTTGATTTGCCCTATGCCAGTCAGGAAGCAGTCCAATTAACCAAGGATATTATGCAGGCAGTTACAACTGAGGCGAGAGCCATGTCAGCCGAACTGGGACGGGAGCGAGGCAGTTTTCCCGCTTTTGCTGATAGTATTTACCCCCGGCAGGGTTATGAGCATATGCGTAATGCTACAGTAACCACCATTGCGCCGACAGGAACCATCAGTATAATTGCAGGCTGTTCAAGCGGTATAGAACCACTGTTTGCCCTGGCCTTGACCCGGAGAGTTCTTGACGGCAGGTTGATTACCAGTGTAAATCCGGTGGCTGTTAATTACCTCAGGCAGCAGGGGCTGCTGACACAAGCAGTTAATGAGCAAATAGCCCTGGCGGGAAGTGTGGCCGGCCTGGCACTGCCTGACAGAGTGAAGCGTGTGCTGGCTACCGCCCATGAAATTGAGCCTGCATGGCATGTAGCCCAATTGGCTGCAGCTCAGGCATACACCGATAATGGTGTTTCCAAAACGGTAAATCTGCCCAAGGACGCTACCTGTGAAGACGTTGCCAGGGTATTTTTTGCAGCCTATGATCAGGGGTGTAAAGGCGTGACAGTATACCGGGATGCCAGCCGGGCTGAGCAAGTGCTCAGCCATGGTGTCGGGTGCGAAGAATGTCGGCAAATATTCTAGATATACCTATTTAAAAGCATGGCAATACTAGAAGCGTAACAGTTTTTTAGGTTATTATCGGGAACTTTGTCTTTGTTTTAGTGCCACAGTCCTACCATATTGGGAGATTTCACCCTATTTTACCTGTAACACAAAATTTCGCCGCAGTCTGGCAGGAATTAGCATAAAGTATGTCGAATACTTTCCTAGAAAATCTTGAAGATTTGAGATAAGTATCTAGGGAGGCGTTGAACGGTGGCGCTTGGATTAATTGATAAATTGACTAACTTTTTGATACCGCTGGAAGAAGAAACGGCAGCACCGGGAAAATCAGAAGTGTCTGCCGGGACAAAAGAAATGGCGGTACAGGAAACCGAACGTCGTCCCAAACTTAAAGTACATAGTCAACAACCGGGACAACTGAAATTATATGTGGATTTGCCAACAAGCTTTGACGATGTGCAGGCATATGCCGATTATCTCAAAACGAATATCGCTGTTGTGGTCAACTACCAGCAGGTAGATGCCGCTACCCAACAGCGTATGAGCGATTTTTTAAATGGAGTATGCTATGTTCTGGGCGGCTGTGTACAGCGGGTTTCAGACAGGGTAATACTTTATGCTTACGCCAACATTGAAGTGGATAAAAAGATTTTTGCCTATTCAGTACCTACCTATGTACGGGTAAAAAACGAATAAAGTATGTGCAATAATAAACAGCCGGCAGACTGGTGAAGTCAAGCCGGCTGTTTTATTATTGCACATACTCACTCAATCACTTTCATATATTTCAATAGTATACTGACATTCATTTTGTAGTCAATCTGATGGGAGGAGTCAGCGGTATGAAAAGATTAAAGGCTAAAACCGGCAAATTCGGCTCATCATTATGCCTGATTGCTCTTAGTGCCATGCTAATGCTGTTTGCCACTCAACTGCCGGTATTTATGGAATCCGCTGCCGGACAATTTTTTGCCGGTTTCTGGGCGTTGTTTGCCCTTACTATGTGTACGGCACATGTTGTGCGTTTAACCGGTGAACGGCGGCGTCATATAACGGTAATGCCGCCGGCAGCAGGGCCGAAAGATGCCCGCACCCGGAAAAGCGTCGGCAAGCTGCGGGTTATGCGCGGCTAATACAGCATTAGCAAACTTTACCCGGATTTAATATGTTTTTAGGATCAAAGGTTTGTTTTATACTCCGAAACAAGCCAACATGTTCAGCCTCTAACGAGCAGGCTAAGTAGGATTGTTTCGCATGGCCGATGCCATGTTCACCCGATACTTGCCCGCCTAGCTCTGTTGCTTTGGCATACATTGCCTGCATGCTTTCCTCCAGTTTGGTTTCCCAGGTTTCTTGCGCCAGCTTGTCCCGCAATACATAGATATGCAGGTTGCCGTCACCGGCATGACCAAAGCTTTGAATCCGGACTCCCAGCTTGTCTTGCAGACTGCGGGCGAATTTTACGAACTCTGCAATTTTGTTGCGGGGTACAACTACGTCGCATTCATCCATTTCGGTGGTAGAGGCCTTGATGGCTTCGAGGAAAGCGCCTCTGGCCGACCAGATAGATTGCTGCCTTTCAGGTGTATTGGAAATCAAGACATCAAAGGCGCCTGAATCCAAACAAATATGAGCAATCCGCTCATACGCCTTTTCCAGTTCTTCGGTACTATTGCCGTCAAAGGTAAGGAGTAAATAAGCGTCAGCTGAAGTATCAGGAAATTTTTTGCCCAAAAATTCTTCTGCTGCGAGAATGACCTCGCGTTCCATGAATTCGACAGCGGTTGGGATAGATTTTGCCTTGATTATTTTCGGCACGGTTTCGATAGCTTGACCAAGATCAGGGAAAGGGATTAACAGACTCAAGGCTTTTTTGGGCAGCGGCAGCAGACGTAAAATAGCTTTAGTTACAAAGCCCAGCGTTCCTTCAGAACCAACAATAAGATCTTTCAGGCTATAACCGGAACTGTTTTTTACATTCTTGCCGCCGAGATTAATGACTTCGCCATGGGGCAGTACAACCTCCAGCCCACGCACATAATCCCTGGTGACACCGTATTTGACAGCACGCATACCACCGGCATTGGTGCTGATATTGCCGCCGATGGTTGCGCTTTTTTCACCAGGATCAGGCGGATAAAAGAAATCGTGTTTTTCGACATAGGCTGCCAGTTCCATGAGCAGGACACCCGGTTGTACCGTTATTGTCAGGTTTTCATCATCAAGCTCGAGAATTTTATTCATTCGCACGGTGCTGATCATGATTCCCCCATGTAAGGCAACCGAGCCGCCGACCAGGCCGGTTCCCTGGCCGCGGGGAGTAACCGGAATAGTATTGTCGTAAGCATATTTCATTATTTTTGCTACTTCCTCAGTAGTTAATACTTCGACAACTACTTCAGGATAGTTTCTTATCATACTTAATTCGTCGCGGCTGTAAGTTTCCGGCACATCTTGTCCGGCAAGCACGCGCGTGCCGCACAGTGATACCAAAAAGTCAATGTCTTGTTGGTCAATTTTTTTGTAGGACACACCACCAGCTCCTAATTATGAGATTTTACATTTGGCGGGATTGGTCAAGCAGTTCCATTAATCTTGGTACGATTTCAAAAACATCACCTACAATCCCGTAGTGGGCAATGTTAAAAATCGGAGCATTATCATCATTATTTATGGCAAAAATCATATCCGCCTTGTCCATTCCGGCAACAAACTGGATAGCACCGGATACGCCGCAGGCGATAAGCAGCTTGGGCTTTACGGTTCTGCCGCTTAACCCGATTTGTAGTCTGGCATCAGCCAGCCCAGCCTCAATAAGTGGTCTGGTTACGGCAACCATTCCCCCTAATTGTTCTGCCAGCTTGTTAATAATATCCAGGTCTTTCTGGTTTTTTACGGCTCTGCCGGCAACAACAATAATTTCGGCATCTTCCACACTGCGGACTTTTTCTTTATCTTTTGTGCTCAGAACCCGGATGCGTGATTGCAATGCCTGGTTTGCTATGTCGCAGGACGTAACTTTGCCGGTTGGCTGAGAGATTTTTTGCGGTGCGGAAAAAACCTTATAACGCACTGTCGCAAATTGCGGGCGATGGTTAGGAGTATAAATGTGAGCCATAATATTGCCGCCAAAGGCCGGACGGATTTGGGCTAAATTCGTATCCTCATCCACATCCAGGATGGTGCAATCGGCTGTTAAGCCTGTGCCAAAACGTGCTGCCACCCTGGGAGCCAGGGAGCGGCCGAGATTAGTACTGCCAACTAAGATAATGCTGGGTTTCTGCCTGTTGATGAAATCCTCAAAGACAGCAGTATAGGGTTCAATTCTGAAATCCTCCAATTCCGGGTTATCGTAAACAAAAACATCATCAACACCATAGGCCAGCAGGCTGTGAGCAGTCTGGCTAATATCGCGGCCAATAAATAAACAATACACCGGGTGCTTGATTTTGGCAGCCAGTTCTTTGGCTTTGCCAATCAATTCATAGGTGACCGGGTGAATGTGGCCGTGATGATGGTCAACGTAGACGGAAATACCGCGCCAGAGACTTTTGTCAATTTCCTCAACTTTTTCCTCAAAGCAGGAAAATACCCCCTGAGGACCTGTTTTGACACAAATATTACACATCTTACAAGCCGCATTAATGGACAGATAGTTGTTGTCATACTCAATTGCGCCAAATGGACAGATTTTAATTAAATCATCGGGATTGGTTACTAAGTCTTGTCTAATTATAATTTTGGACATAGCCGTCCTCCTTACACCAGCTTACATGCTTGCAATTTTGCTGCCATTTTGCCTGCCAGTTCATCAGCGTTGCCGCGCCAGATTTCTCTGTCAATGTTTGACTCAGGTGTAAAAATCCGCAGCACCCTTGTCGGTGAGCCATTGAGGCCGTATTTTAATTCGTTCTGGTCGGTAAAATCTTTCAACCCGTAGAAGGCTATCTCCTTATCTTTAGTTTGCAGCTTTAATTTAAAAGAGGGGAGGCGGGGTTGAAAAATTTCTTTTTCAACGGTTATCAGGCAGGGGGATAATACTTCAACAGTTTCCACGGTATTTGTCATATCCATTTCTACGATAATAGAGTGTTGTTTGACTTCTACGATCCGTCGTACATAAGCCACATGGGGAATACCCAAAAATTCAGCCAGCTCCGGACCGACCTGGGCGGTATCCCCATCGGTGGTTTGTTTGCCGCAAATGATGAGGTCAATATCACCCATTTTTCTAAGACCCTGTGCTAAGGTGTACGATGTTGCCAACACATCGGCACCGCCAAATTTTCTGTCTGTCAGTAAAATTCCTTCATCAACGCCCATCATAAAGGCTTCCTGAATAATTACAGACGCCTGAGGGGGGCCCATGCTTACTGCTTTAATCACGGCGTTATGCTGCTCCTTAAGCCGCAGGGCTGTTTCGACAGCATATAAATCGTAAGGGTTCATCTTGGAATCTACCCCTTCACGTTTCAGGACACCTGTTTCTTTGTCTACCTCCACCTCGGTGGTGCCGGGAACTTGTTTGATACAAACGACGATATTCAAATACAGAACCCTCCCTGTTTAACAAGACAATTTTGTTAGCTATAGCATGAATAGATATTGCTTAGCTTATACTTATTTACCTTAGGAACACAGTTTTTTACTATAAAAAAGAGCCCGCACCCGGAAAGCTTTCCGAAGTGCGGGCAATGTGGAGAATAACCTTAGTTTTAATAGGATTAATCCATTGTGGCTAGTACATCAGCCAAATTATTCAATAAGTTATCCAGATCATCACGGGTAATAACCAGTGGCGGCTGGAAGGCCATTACATTGCGGTCAGGGCCATTTTTGCCAATAAGGAAACCGCGGTTTTTCATCTCTTCCAACATGCGGTCAAGCTGTTCGGTTGCCGGCGACTTGTCCGGTTTGACTATTTCCGCTCCGAGCATGAGGCCATGGCCGCGAATATCACCTATAAGGGGATGCTTTTTTTGTAATTCGGTCAGACCTTGTTTGAGATATTCGCCAAGCAGGGCCGCCTGTGCGGTCAGGTTGTTCTTGGTAAGCACCTCCAGGGTTGCCAGAGCAGCGGCCGAAGTAACCGGGTTGCCGCCAAGGGTTGAAGCGCCGGGGCGGGTATAGGTGTCGGCTATTTCAGGACGGGCAGTAAAGGCGCCGACAGGTGTGCCATTGCCTAAGGCCTTGGCCATAGTCATAATGTCCGGTTCCACACCGTAATGTTCAATCCCAAACATCTTGCCGGTACGGCCAAAGCCGGTCTGGATT
Organism: Sporomusa sp. GT1; assembly: GCF_014634905.1. Taxonomy (NCBI): domain Bacteria; kingdom Bacillati; phylum Bacillota; class Negativicutes; order Selenomonadales; family Sporomusaceae; genus Sporomusa; species Sporomusa sp. GT1. The sequence continues at coordinate 102,908 of NZ_BMBX01000003.1, forward strand.
TCATCAATGATTAGGAGAATGTTGTATTTGTCCAGAATCTCTTTGATCCGTTTAAAATAACCGGGCGGTGGGGTAATGATACCGCCATTGCCCTGAATGGGTTCGGCGATAAAGGCGGCAACCTGGCCGGCGGTGGTGGTCTTAATTATTGTTTCAAGTTCATTGGCGCAAGCCAGGTCACATTCAGGATGGCGTTTGCCATAAGGGCAGCGGTAGCAGTAGGCATTGGGCGCAAAGCTGATGCCGCCAACCGGGCTGGTATCGGTACGCCACATCGACAAACCGGTCAGGCTCATGGTCAGTTTGGTACGGCCGTGCAGGCCTTGGCGCAGGCTGATGAATTCCTGTTTGCCGGTATAGATTGATGCTAGCAGGACAGCACCTTCATTGGCCTCGGTGCCGCTGGAACAGAAAAAGGTTTTCTGGAGGCGTCCGGGGGTAATTTGGGACAGGCGCTGCGCCAAATTAACAATATTCTCGGTAAGATATATGGTGCAGGTATGCTGCAGGGTCATCACCTGGTCACAGACGGCTTTGGTAATCTCCGGGTGGCAGTGGCCGCAGTTAACCACAGATACTCCGGCAAAGCAGTCAAGATATTGTTTGCCGGTATGGTCATACAGGTATTGCATTTCCCCTTTGACTAACTGCATCGGTTGGGCATAAAAATGGTAAACGCAAGGGATCATGTACTCCTTCTTTTTGCGAAGGATTTCATCAGGTCCTAAGTATTGCTCCTGGTTTATCGCAGTCATATTTTCATCCTTTCAGCCTCAGCAGCAAATTTTAGCCAACAGTCTAGCGTGATACGCGATAGCGGAAAGCCCCGATACCCAACTGCCGCGGGCCGGCAATTCTGTCAATAATTGTTTTGTCAAACACATAGGTATCACCAGAAGCCAGTTTGTCAAGTTCTGCGCGATAGGCAGCTGTAATTATGCCGACAAGTTCGGGGCTGTAATGCTGGCCTTCAATCCGGTAATTAACGATGCCTGCCTGCATAAGTGCAGCCAGGTGGGGAAGCAGGCACAAATCTTTGGCAAAGAGAATATGGTTGCGGCAGTATTGATCAATCTTAATGTCATGCCGTTCACCGGCACTGTCTAAGAGAGAGTAGTGCCGGTTGGAGCACAGGTCCTGGCAGGGATGGGAGGCAGTGCCGGCCATAATGGCTGACGGTATACAGTGATCAAGCACCATGGCCTCAATGGCGCCATGAATAATCATTTCCAGCGGCAATGAGCTGTGCTTGGCCAGTTCGGTAATTTGTTCATAAGTGGCTTCCAGGGAGATCGTTGCTTTGCTGGCGCCATTGTCTTTGAGCCAGGCGGCGGTAAGGTGATTGAAGAGATTAAATGAAAAGTCAGTCTGGATTGACAGGCCGGATGTCTGTTTTGCCAGGCGCAGCATGCCGCTATTGGAAACCATCAGGCCATGTGGCTTTAAGGTTTCCAAACCGGCAAATAATTGCTCAAGCTCGCCGGCTTCCCGTTCCATGGTAATGCGCGGCGTAGTGACAATAACCTGCGCTTGCTGGTCATCAGCCAGTTTGACGGCAGTTTTTATATCCTCCAGACTCCAGGGCTTACCGGGAGCAAAAGCCTCACCGCCAATATAGGCAATATCGGCACCATTGGCAAAGGCGCTGGTTAGTGAAGCAAGGTCAGCCACCCGCACGGCAAGAGCAGGACGCTGCCGCAGGGACGGATTGTCCGACCCGGTATTTGGTACCAGGACAGCCGCACTGCCGGTGACGCCGGCTTCTTTGACTGCCTGACTGAAAAAGCGGGGCTCGCGTTCGCCGGTATAGCCAATAGAGCTGGCCCCTGGATTGCCTAGCGCATAACAGGTTGAAAAGTCACGGGAGCGGTATTCATAAAGTTCTTGCCAGTCTGTAACATCAAAGGTGTAACCATTGGGGTCGGCAATATAGCGGTCAAGGGCTTTGCGGTATAGCCTTACGATCCGGCTGACAAAATCGGCCGTACGCATGCGCCCTTCAATTTTGAAGGAGCAGACACCGGATTGAATCAACTGCGGTAAAGCCGTGTACATGCACATATCCTTAAGTGCTAATTTATAAGGTCCGGGGTCCTTCGCGGCCACAGCCTGACCGGTAAGGGTGTCGACAAGCTGGTAGGGCCAGCGGCAGGGTTTCAGGCAGCGGCCGCGGTTGGAGCTTTGCCCGAATACTACACCGGAGTGGAAGCACTGACCGCTGTGAGCTGCGCACATGTCGCCATGAATGAAATATTCCAGTTCAACGCCGGTACGCTCTCTGAGCAGCGAGAGTTGGGACAAGGTCAATTCACGGTTGGTTACCACCCGGGTAATGCCATAGTCCATAAGCGCTTTTATGGTATGTTCATTATGAGTATTCATCATAACTGAAGCGTGCAGGGGAACAGTAAGGTTGATTTCCCGCGCCAGTTCCAGGATGGCCAGGTCTTGGACAATCAGGGCATCTGGCTGGATTTCATTTAAAAATTTGAGATAATCGCGCACACCGGGGATTTCCCGTTCGCTGATAAGGTTATTGACAGTGACATATAGACGGACGTTACGGGCGTGAGCGTAGGTAATGGCCTGAGCCAGTTTTTTATCATCAAAATTGGTATCAGTCCGGTGCAGGCGCATGTTAAAGCGTTTGCCGCCAAGATATACGGCATCGGCGCCGGCTGTAATTGCCGCTTCTAATACTTCCCAAGTGCCGACAGGCGCTAAAAGTTCAACAGATTGCCGGGTTAATAGCATGTAGTTCACTCCAAATTAAGAATTACTCAAACACTTCTTTCGCTTTGACCAGCAGTGACGGAGACAGTTCAATTCCCAGATTAGCTGCCACGAAGGTATTCAGTTGAATTTCGGGATGTTCAACAATACCGACAGGAATATTGCCAGGTTCAGCCCCGGCAAGAATTTGTGCGGCCTGGGAACCACAAGCGCGTCCCAGTTCGAAGTGGTTGGCTACAAGCGCTCCTAATGCTCCTGACGGCACATTGGGGGCATGGGAAGTAATGATTGGCAGGTTTGCCGCTTCGGCATAGTAGGCTACACTGGCGAAATTTTCTTCGATGACCCGCCCAATGGGGAGAAACAGAGCATCCAGGTCTGGCGGCAGTCTATCTGCCAATACAGACAAATCCTCAGCTTTGTCTGCAGGCAGTTCAACAAGGGTAAACAGGCCGGCTGCCGCTTGTTTAAAATTACTTATCTCCAGCAGGGCATTGCTGTCGCCGCTGTGATATAAAATGCCGATGTTGTTAGCTGCCGGCAAAAGCTCACTGATAAACGCCGCTTTGGCGGCAGCCGGAACCATGCCTGCCATGCCGGTGGCTTTGCCCCCCGGCTTGTCCATGGTTTTTACCAGTCCCGCGCCTACCGGGTCAAAGACCGGTGTGAAAACTACCGGGATATTGCCTGCTAAAGCAACAGCCGCCTGCGCAGCCGGGGTAGAACAGGCAAAAATGAGATCAACCTTTTGTTTAGCCAGTTTGCCGGCAAGCTGCGGTAAATCATGCAAAGCGCCATCGGCATTTACATAATGAAACTCAACAGCCAAATCTTGTCCGGTCAGCCCGGATTTAAAGCCGTGTACGGCATCATCCAGATTCTGCGTTAACTGTAAAATCCCTATATTATGCAAGTAAATAACACCTCTCGCCTTTCTTTTTTGTACAATTTCCACATGAAATTGACAAATACCTGCTATGAGCTTGACAAAACAAGGGACAAAAATTAAACCACGTTGTTTCGCAAGAATATGATATAATACACAAAGAAAGATATATGTTTCATGCTACAGCAAAGATTGCTGAATGATGATTACAGGGATGATGAGAAACCTTATGAATACTGATAAAACTTATAATACAGGCGTATCTTTTGTCCATTTGCATAATCACACCGAATATAGCCTGTTAGACGGCGCTGCCCGAATTGAAGATATGGTGCGCCGGGCCAAGGAAATGGGAATGCCGGCAGTAGCCATGACCGACCATGGTACGATGTACGGCACAATCGATTTTTATAAACAAGCCAAGAAGCATGGCATTAAAGCAATTATCGGCTGTGAAGTATATGTTGCGCCACGCTCGCGGTTCGATAAAGCGGCTGTGGAAGGGGAGTCATATTATCATCTCGTGCTGCTGGCCGCCAGCGAACAGGGGTATCGCAATCTTATCGAATTGGTATCGCGCGGCTACAGTGAAGGTTTTTATTACAAACCCCGGATTGACCGGGAAATACTGCGCAGCCATAGTGAAGGCCTGATTGGCTTAAGTGCCTGTATTGCCGGTGAGATACCTGCGGCGATTTTGCGGGGAGACTTGGCCGGGGCCGAGGCTCTGGCTGCTGAGTATAAGGAGATTTTCGGACAGGACAATTTCTTTATTGAACTGCAGGATCACGGAATGCCTGAAGAAAAACAGGCAAACCAGCACTTGGTCAAACTGGCGGCAAAGCTGGAACTTGGTCTTGTTGCCACCAATGACGCTCATTATATTAACAAAGAGGACGCCGAATGCCATGATGTTCTGCTTTGTATTCAAACAGGCAAGACGGTGGACGAGCCCAGCCGGATGCGGTTTCCCAGTGACGATTTTTACTTGAAAAGTCCGGCGGAAATGGCTGAGCTGTTTGCCGAGTATCCGGCAGCTTTGAGCAATACCCTGAAGATTGCTGAACGCTGCAATGTCACCTTTGATTTTGACCGGCTCTACCTGCCTGATTTTCCTACACCGGATGGCATCAATGATGATGACTATCTTGCCCGGCTATGCCGGGAGGCGGTTTGCCGGCGGTATCCGCAGGCAACGCCGGCAGTGGAGGAAAGGCTTGTTTATGAACTGGGTGTCATAAAAAAAATGGGTTATTCCAGCTACTTCCTCATTGTCTGGGACTTTGTCAACTATTCCCGCAGCCAGTCCATTCCTGTAGGGCCGGGAAGGGGTTCGGCGGCTGGCAGTATTGTTGCTTATTTATTAGGCATTACTAATATTGACCCGCTTAAATACGGCCTGCTGTTTGAACGGTTTTTAAATCCGGAACGGGTATCCATGCCTGATATTGATATAGATTTTTGTTATGAACGCCGCAGTAAAATCATCGAATATGTTGTAGCACGCTATGGCAGTGACCGGGTAGCGCAAATTATCACTTTTGGAACTATGGCGGCGCGGGCGGCGATCCGCGATGTGGGACGGGCGTTAAATCTGCCCTATGGCGAGGTTGACCGTATTGCCAAATTAGTGCCTGCCGAACTGGGTATCACCTTGAAAAAAGCGTTAACAGCCAATCGGGAGTTAAAAGACCTCTATGACAGCGAAGAAACAGTAAAGAAACTGGTTGATCTTGCCATGGCGGTGGAAGGCTTGCCGCGCCATGCTTCCACCCATGCCGCCGGCCTGGTTATTGCGAAAGAACCGCTGACACATTTTGCCCCGCTGCAGCTCTCCAGTGAAGGTTTTCTTACCACTCAGTTTGACAAAGACCGGATTGAAGAAATCGGTCTGCTGAAGATGGATTTGCTGGGACTGAGAACCCTGACGGTTATTGGTGATGCCATCGCCCTCATCCGGGAAAACCGGGGCCAGGAACTGGATATTGAAACCATTCCGCTGGAAGATGCCAAAACCTGCGCTATGCTGGCTGTCGGTGATACCTCCGGCGTGTTTCAAATGGAATCAAGCGGCATGACCAATCTGGTGAAAGACTTGAGGCCGGAACGGTTTGACGATCTCATTCCCCTGGTGGCGCTCTACCGCCCGGGTCCTTTGGGAAGCGGTATGGTATCTGATTTTATTGATGGCCGCCACGGTAAGAAGGTAGTTACCTATCTGCACCCGCTCTTAGAGCCCATCCTTGAAGATACCTTTGGTGTTATCCTGTACCAGGAGCAGGTTATGCAGATTGCGTCCACCCTGGCCGGGTTTACCCTGGGACAAGCCGACCTGCTGCGCCGGGCTATGGGGAAAAAGAAACATGATGTGCTGGACGCGCAGCGGGAAAACTTTCTCCAAGGGGCCGCCGAACGGGGGATAGACGCGAAACTGGCTCATGATGTTTTCGAACTTATGACCCATTTTGCCGACTACGGTTTTAACAAATCCCACAGTGCCGCCTATGCCCTGGTTGCCTATCAGACAGCGTACTTAAAAGCGCACTATCCGCAGGAGTTTTACGCAGCACTGCTTACCAGCGTCATGGGAACCAATGACAAAGTGGGGTACTATATTGAAGAATGCCGCCGCCGGGGTATTGCCGTTTTACCGCCGGATATTAATGCCAGCGGCAGTTCGTTTTCGGTTGACGGCGAGGCCATTCGCTTTGGCTTGGCCGGGGTAAAAAATGCCGGCGGCAATGCTTTGGAAAGCATTATTAAGGCCCGGCAAAAGGGCGGTAAATTTACGTCGCTTGTTGATTTTTGCTCCCGTGTTGACATGCGGCTGGTGAATAAACGGGTTATTGAAAGTTTGATCAAATGCGGGGCTTTTGATTCGCTTAATGCCCGCCGTTCCCAGCTGCTGCACGTACTGGAGCAAGCTGTCGAAGTGGCTGCCTGCCGCCAGAAGGACGCGGCCAGCGGACAATTGGGACTGTTTGGGGACGATACGCTGGAATGCGTAAATGATGTCAGCCTGCCGGATATACCCGAAATGCCGCAGGAACAGATACTAGCCTTGGAAAAAGAAATAACCGGATTTTATGTAACCGGTCATCCGTTGGATAAATATCGTGCTAAATTGGAGACGCTGCCGGCACTGGGCACTTTGGCCGAAGGTCAATATACCGACGGGCAGCCCATCCGGGTGGGCGGGCTCATTGCCAGTGCCAAGCGCATTAATACCAAAAACGGCAGTATGATGTGTTTTATCAGCCTTGAAGATTTTTCCGGACAAGTGGAAGTCATCGTATTTCCCAAGGTTTTTGAAAAAACTGGCCGCCTGTTGGCGCCGGATTTACCTGTCCTGGTTTCCGGACGGCTGAATATTCACGAAGAAGGCGCCAAGGTTATGGCTGACAATATCAGTTTGCTGGAAAACGCCGGCGCCGAGGTTAGAATTACTTTGGGCCAGGAGCAGGAAACACCGGTCATTTTAGCCAAGCTGCAGGAATTGCTCACCAAATACAATGGCCAGGCAGCCGTTTATTTGCATCTGACCGGCAGCAGCCGGACACGGGTGATAAAGACAGAGAAAAAATATTGGATTGAGCCGACACCGGCAGCTGTTGCTGCCATTGAAGGGCTTTTGGGCAAAGGAACTGTAACGACTGCTTAATCGCAACGAATTTTCAATTGATTTGCGAAAAATGTTGCAGTTGTCCCGTAAATAATATTAGAATAAGAGATATTACATTTGTTGCTATTAATCGGATATTGTACAACAGGAGGATATCGCATGGAAATCATTGTCTGTGTCAAGCAGGTGCCTGACACTACTGAGGTTAAAATTGACCCGCAGACCAATACGCTGATTCGTCAGGGTGTGCCAAGTATTGTAAATCCTTTTGATAAAAATGCTTTGGAAGAAGCGCTGAAACTCAAAGAAAAGCACGGAGGACGGGTAACGGTAATTTCTATGGGACCGCCTCAGGCTGCCGAAGCGCTGAAAGAGTGTATTGCCATGGGGGCCGATGAGGCTGTTTTACTGAGTGACCGCGCTTTTGGCGGTGCCGATACACTGGCTACCAGCCGGACCCTGGCTGCAGGTATTAAGAAATTTGGTAATTTTGATGTTATTCTTTGCGGCAAGCAAGCCATTGATGGGGATACCGCCCAGGTAGGACCGGAGCTTGCGGAGCATTTGGCTATCAGTCAGCTTACTTATGTTTCCAAACTTGACATTACCGCTGGGGTAGTCAGAGTGGAACGTGAGCACGAAGAAGGTTATGAAGTTATTGAAACTACATTGCCTGTGTTAGTTAGTGTGGTAAAATCCATCAATGAACCGCGTTACGCCAGTATTAAAGGCAGAATGAAAGCCAATCGCAAAGAGGTACCTGTCTGGACGGCTGCCGATGTTGATGTAAATTTGGACGAGATTGGCCTTAAAGGTTCACCTACCCAGGTTCGCCGCATCTTTACCCCCCAGCAGCGGGTACAGGGTGAGATTATTCAGGAAGATACTGCCCGTGCCGCTGTAACCCGGTTGCTGACTAAACTAAATCAGGCTAAAATTATCTGATGCAGGGGGAATTATAAATGGCTGTAATTGTAGATAAAGAACAGTGCATAGGCTGCAGTGCCTGTGTCGGTGCCTGTCCATTCGGCGCGATTGTCATGGAAGGCGATAAAGCAGTAATTACCGATGCTTGCACAGTATGTGGTGCATGTATTGATGTATGTCCCGTAACGGCCATCACTCGTCCGGCTGCGGCAGAACCGGCAGCAGATACCGGTGATTATCAGGGTGTATGGGTATATATTGAACAATTCCAGGGCAAGGCTCGTAATGTCGGACTGGAACTGCTGGGGGAAGGCCGTAAGCTTGCGGATGCGATGGGACAGGAACTGGCTGCCGTAGTTATCGGTGAAGGGGTGGAACCCTTAGCCCGGGAGCTGTTTGCCAGCGGTGCCGACAAAGTGTATTTGCTGGAAGGCGCAGAATATAAGCACTACAGCACCGATGCTTATACCATTGCTTTAACCGATTTAATCACTGCCTATAAACCTTCTGTTATTCTGATGGGGGCGACCAATGACGGGCGCGACCTTGGCCCGCGGGTGGCCTGTCGGGTAGGTACAGGTCTGACGGCTGATTGCACCAGCTTAGGCATTGATGAGGAAACCGGGCTTGTTGCCTGGACGCGGCCGGCCTTTGGCGGCAATATTATGGCTACCATTCTGTGTCCTAATCATCGGCCGCAGATGGGCACTGTCAGGCCCAATGTATTCAAACGTCCTGTGCCTGATACCTCTCGCAGCGGCGAACTGGTGCGGGTAGCAAGCAAAGTCAAGGCCGAAGATATCCGGACAAAATTTATTGAATTGCTGACACTCAGCGAAACTGCCTCCTGTAACCTTGACGAAGCTCAGTTCATTGTCTCCGGCGGCAGGGGAATGGGTAAACCCGAAAACTTTGCGCTTATTGAAGAATTGGCCAATGTACTCGGCGGCGCTGTCGGTGCTTCCCGCGCGGCTGTTGACGCCGGCTGGAAGCCGGCTATCCATCAAGTCGGACAAACCGGCAAAACCGTAGCTCCCAAAGTCTATATTGCCTGCGGCATCAGTGGTGCCATCCAGCACTTAGCCGGTATGTCGACCTCGGACATCATTATCGCTATTAACAAAGATGCCGATGCGCCTATTTTTAAATTTGCTGATTTTGGCATTGTGGGTGATGCTTTGGACGTGCTGCCTGTGCTGATTGAGGAGATTAAAAAGCTTAAGCAGGCTTGCTGATTAGTATACATAATAAGTCCCGCACTCCAGACTAGGGAATGCGGGACTTATTTTATCCTGATAGAAAGTATACCTTTCCTTTATTTTCACTTACGCAGATCAGTGCCACTCGCCGGTGTCGATTTTGCGCTCTGTCTTTTAGCAACATACAAACCGGTTAAAATTATCATAGCGCCAAAGAATTGCAGCCAGCCGAAGGTTTCACCCAGAAACAGATACCCGGCGCCAACCGCAAAAACCGGAGCCACATTATTATACAGCGATGCGGTGGCACTGCCTGCCTTGGCTGTTCCCCAAATCCAGAGACAATTGGCCAGGCAGAGCGGGAATATGCCGGAATATAACAAGCTGGCCCAGCCCGGCCACGGGACTGCCTGCCAATCAACAGCAAGCATGGAGGGCAGGGATACCAGGGCGAAGAGGCCGCTGGAAATGAGCAGGATATAGGTTGTAATCTGATAAACCGAATAGGTTGCCGACAATGGGCGGGAGAAAACGGTATAATAGCCATAACACATTTGTGCGGCCAAAAGCAACAGCGCTCCCTGGATATGATTACCGGCAAGACTGACTTCCCTGCCTGTTCCTGCTACCATCAAAACTACTCCAAACAGGGAGATGGCAATGCCTTTGATGATATCCGGCTTGATAGCTTCCAACCGGTGAAAGTGACTGATTAAAGCTACACTGACAGGCAGACAGCCCAGAATTAGCGATGAGTTGCCGGCAGTGGTGAGCTGCAGGCCGAAAGTGAAAAAAAGCTGAAAAAAGAAGAACCCCAGGCTGGAAATAAGGACAGATTTTTTATCTTCCTGCCGTAAAGGTATCCAGATACACAAACGGCGTAAAATCAGCCAGGCAACGGCTAGTGCCGCGAAGAGGCGGACTGCGTTATAAGGCATAGGCGGTATATGGAGCAGGCCGATTTTCATTACCGGCGGGTTCAATCCCCAGAGTAAGGCGACAAGCGCCAGGACGAGATGTACCTGCATTGTTAACACCTCTAAGTAAATGTATCCTATACATATACCATGAAAATCACTGGATTCCTGCTTGCTGTGCAGGCAAAAAGCGAAGATTTAATTCCGTGCTTGGCTGTAAGGAGTTTTTTTAGTAAACTTATGGTATAGCAGCAAACAGATTACGTTGAGGGAGTTTTTGCCTACATGATAAAGAGTGTACTTTTTGACCTTGATGGAACCTTATTGCCCCTTGATCAGGATGCGTTTTTCCGTGAATACTTAAAGCATATGGGGCGGCGGGCAGCCAGCATCGCCGAACCCAAACAGTTCATTAACCAGCTGTTAGCCTCGACCGGGACTATGATTAACAGCAAGGATAAAACCAAAACTAATCAGCAGGTGTTTTGGGAGGATTTTTTAGCTAATGTTGGTATCGCCGAGAATGTGCTTGTGCCGGTTATGGATACTTTCTATGAGACGGATTTTGTCCTGGTAAAGCCAACAACCAGAGCCAGTAAGGCTGCCCGGCAGGCCGTTATGGCGGTACTTGAACTTGGCTTGGAGGTAATTGTGGCTACTAACCCGATATTCCCGCTGCATGCTGTCAGGCAGCGTATTGACTGGGCTGGCTTAGGGGATATAAGCTTTAAACATGTTACCAGTTATGAACACTGTCATTTTTGCAAGCCCAATCCCGATTATTATCGGGAAATCATCGACCGGATTGACCGGCAGCCACAAGAGTGCCTGATGGTGGGAAATGATGTTGAAGAAGATTTAGCGGCAGCTAACATTGGCATGAAGACTTATTTGGTAACAGATTGCCTGTTAAATTCTAAAAAACTGGATTTTACAACCGATTACCAAGGAACATTGCAGGAATTGGCTGACAGTATTGCAGACATCATCAAAGCAGAGAATGGTGGCGTCAGCTAATGTACCTGGCGGTAGTTTACGCCGAATTTTCCGGTATAACTTGCGTTATTGCCGGAAAAAATAATCTTGACAAAACAAAAAACATGGGATAGAATAACGCTAAAGTTAATTTGTGTAAAAAGCTGTGAGCAGGACGAGTACATTTGTACACTTCAGTTCAGCGAGCCGGTGACCGGATTTCCGGAGGTGTGATGACCGGCCTGGAGAACATATGGAATGGACCTGTGAGCTGTCCACCGAAAGCAATTGCAAGTAGGCTGGGCCGGATGCCGCCGTTAACAGGCTAGGGTATCGGATTTTTTGTCCCGTACCTGAATAAGGGAAAGTGCAGACTTTTCAAATAGGGTGGTATCGCGACCATTTCGCCCCTGGGGTGAAATGGTCTTTTTATTTACCCAATTGACTGTACTTGCCAAAATAGGGTGGTACCGCGGACCATTTCGCCCCTTTCGGTGAAATGGTCTGTTTTTTTTTAGCAAAGGAGGCTGGACATTATGTTAAAGGACTATCTCTCTCAGGTAATAGCCGGTCGGCATTTTTCCCGCGAGGAAGCAAAAAATGCCATGCAGGTAATCATGTCAGGCAAGAGCAGCGAAGCCCAAATTGCCGCCTTTCTGACAGCTATGCGCATGAAGGGTGAAACAAGTATGGAGGTGGCCGGTTTTGCTGAGACCATGCGCAGTCAGGCACTCAGGGTAGAATGCAAATCTCCCAGAATAATTGATACCTGCGGCACCGGGGGCGATCAACGCGGAACTTTTAATATATCGACAGCGGTTGCCTTTGTATTGGCAGGAGCCGGGCTGAATGTGGCTAAACACGGCAATCGCGGTGTGTCCAGCCCTTGCGGCAGTGCCGATGTGCTAAAAGCTCTGGGAATAGAACTGGAGCTGCCGCCGCAGGGAGTGGCAGAGGCTATTGATACCATTGGCGTCGGCTTTATCTTTGCCCCTCGCTTTCACCAGGCAATGAAATATGCCGTCAATTCGCGGCAGGAGCTGGGGTTTAGAACGGTGTTCAATTTGCTTGGCCCGCTGACTAATCCGGCAGGCGCTCATTGTCAGCTGATCGGAGTGTATGATCCGGCATTAACGACTAAAACCGCACAGGCACTTGCCGAACTGGGAATAACACGGGCGATGGTTGTGCACAGCCTGGATGGACTTGATGAAATATCAACAGCCCTGCCGACAAAGGTTGCCGAAGTTTATCAGGGGGAAATCCGCTCCTATGTAATTGACCCTAAAGCCTATGGCTTTAGCACCTGCACGCAGGCTGATTACCGAGGCGGCACCGTGGAAGACAACGCCAGGATTATTCTTGCCCTACTAAACGGCGAGCAAGGTTTTAAACGCGATATTGTCCTGATCAATGCCGCCGCAGCTTTGGTTGTTGCGGAGGCAGCGGCAGATATCAGGGAAGGGCTGCAGCTAGCTGCACTAAGCATTGATACCGGAGCTGCCCTGGGCAAGTTGGAGGAATTGAGGAAGTTTACTCAAGGGTATCAGGAGGAGGGATTAGCATTATCGTAAAAATTTGTGGTATCAATACCCTGGAGGCGGCGCTGGCGGCCTATGATTTTGGCGCAGATTGGCTTGGTTTTGTGTTTGCGCCAAGTAAACGGCGTATTACGCTGGCAGAGGCCAGGAAAATTTCCTGCAGGATTTCGCAGATTGGCAAGGTCGGCGTATTTGTTAATGCGCCGCTGACTGAAGTACGGGAGGCAGCCTCGGCGTGCAAGTTGGATTATGTGCAGTTGCATGGTGATGAACCGCCTGAGTATTGCCGCCTGGTTGGTTATCCGGTGATTAAGGCCTTTAGAATTGGTCCGGGTTTTAGTAGAGCCGCTTTCAACGGGTATCGGACATCATGGACTTTGTTTGACAGCTTTACTGCCGGGGTGCAAGGGGGAACAGGCAGGGCCTTTGACTGGCAGGCAGCACAAACACTGGCTAAGCAGGCACCAAGACCACTGTTGGCGGCAGGAGGTCTCACCCCGGAAAATGTGGCTCAGGCAATTGCCGTCCTCAGTCCTGACGGTGTTGACGTATCCGGCGGTGTGGAAACCAACGGGATAAAAGATATTGAAAAAATTAAACAATTCATCACGGCAGCCAAAGGGGGATAGACCAAAATGCTGAACATCATTGTGGATCAGACCAGACAGGCGGTAGCGTTGGCTAAACAAAATAAACCGCTTGTGGTTATCGAGCAGGATATAGTTGCCGGAAAATATGCTTTCAGTACGGCTATTAAAAAGCGTGACTGGACACTGATTGCCGAGTGCAAGCTGGCTTCTCCGGCTAAAGGAACGCTGTGTGCCGGCTATTCGGTACCGGAGCTTGCCGGAGTTTTCGCCGCCCATGGCGCCGCCGCGTTATCGGTGCATACCAACGCCGCTTTTCGCGGCAGTATTGACGATATTGCCAGGGTAAAGCAAACGATTGATTTGCCGGTGTTATGCAAAGAGTTTATCCTTGACGAATACCAGCTCTATGCGGCCCGGGCAGCAGGCGCCGATGCTGTACTGCTTATTGCTGCCATATTAACCGCAGACGAACTTGTCCGCTTTATCGGGATTGCCGCCGATTTGGGGATGGACGCATTGGTGGAAGTGCACACCCTGCCGGAACTGCAGCAGGTGCAGCAGACAACGGCGAAACTGATAGGCATCAACAATCGCAATCTGGAGACCTTTACCACCAGTATCGAGCAAACCTTTGCCTTGCTGCCCTATTATGAACCGGGAGGGCGCTTGCTTATCAGCGAAAGCGGCATTACGGCCAGGCAAGACGCGCTAAGACTGAAACAGGCTGGGGTAAACGGCATATTGGTCGGCGAAGGGCTGGTAACAGCCGGGGATATTGCCGCTAAAACCCGCGAGCTTGCTTTGCTCAGTGCTAAAGAGGAAGGGAGAGACAATAATGCCTGATAAAAATGGAAGATTTGGCAGCTACGGCGGCCGGTTTGTGCCTGAGACGGTTATACCGGCCCTGATTGAACTGGAGGAAAGCTATCGTGCCTTGCAAGCAGATGCCGGTTTTCAAGCTGAAGTGGAGTTTTACTTTAATGAATATGCCGGGCGTCCCACCCGGTTGTATCATGCCGCCAAGCTGACGCAGCATTATGGACGGGGACAAATTTATCTGAAACGGGAAGATTTGCTCCATACCGGCGCCCATAAGATTAACAATGCCATTGGTCAAGCACTATTAGCCAGGAGAATGGGGAAGAAACGTATTGTCGCCGAGACCGGCGCCGGTCAGCATGGGGTAGCCTGCGCCACGGTGGCGGCGCTGTTCGGCATGGAGTGCTGCGTTTTTATGGGCCAGGAAGATATGGAGCGGCAGGCGCTGAATGTTTTCCGCATGCGCCTGTTAGGTACACAAGTCATGCCGGTCACCAGCGGCAGCGGTACGCTTAAAGATGCTACCAGTGAAGCCATCAGGTACTGGGTAACCCATATTCAGGATACCCACTATATTATTGGCTCAGTAGTCGGCCCGCATCCGTATCCGATGATTGTAAGAGACTTTCAGGCAGTTATCGGCCGGGAAGTCACCCGGCAGGTTGAAGAAATTGGGGCTGAGCTAAAATATATGGTTGCTTGTGTTGGCGGCGGCAGCAATGCCATGGGAATTTTTTATCCATTCCGAGATAACGCGGCAGTTTGTAAGATTGGCGTCGAGGCTGCCGGCAAAGGGCTTAGCACCGGTGAACATGCGGCCTCATTGACCCACGGCAGGCCTGGTGTATTGCATGGAGCTCTAAGCTATCTCCGGCAGGATGGTGAAGGTCAGGTTATTCCGGCTTACTCTATATCAGCCGGTCTTGACTACCCGGGAGTTGGGCCGGAACATGCCTGCTTCAAAGATAGCGGACAGGTAACCTACACGTCGGTTACCGATAAGCAGGCACTGGCTGCTTTTCAACAGCTGGCGCGGCTGGAGGGAATCATCCCGGCGCTGGAGAGCTCTCACGCTTTGGCGTACCTGGAAGAATTAATGCCACAGACCAAGGCAACGGACGCGATTGTTGTCTGCCTGTCAGGGCGGGGCGACAAAGATGTGCAGATGGTGGCCGATGTATTGGAGGGACGGATATGAGCAAGATAACGGAAAAATTATGCGATTTGAAAGCAGCGAGGCGCAAAGGCTTAATTATTTATCTGACAGCCGGTTATCCTGATTACCATGTTACGTTTGAGACCGTGAAGGCGCTGGAAGCCGCCGGCGCCGACATAATCGAACTTGGACTGCCGTTTTCCGACCCCATGGCCGATGGTCCCATCATCCAGCAGGCAGCAACCCAGGCGCTGGCGGCAGGCGCCACCACCGGCAAGTTACTGGAATTGACAGCGCATATCAGGCGGGAAGCCTCTATACCACTGGCAGTTATGACCTATTACAATCCTGTACTGCAATACGGGGTGGAGAAGTTTGCCGCTGATTTTGCCCAGGCCGGTGTTAGCGGATTAATTATTCCTGATGTGCCACTGGAAGAGGCAAGTGCCGTAGAACCTGCCTGCCTTAAGACCGGTCTTGACCTCATCCGGTTTCTTGCTCCTACCACCACTCCTGCCAGATTAAAAGACATTTACCGGCAGGCTTCCGGCTTCTTGTATTGTATTTCAAGTACCGGAGTCACTGGTGTGCGGCAGATTGACTACCAGCAGTTAGCGCCGCTGTTAGCGGCTGTCCGCCGGGAAACAGATTTACCCCTGGCCATTGGTTTTGGAATCGGCAGCCCGGCTGCCGCCTGTCAAGCCGCTCAGCACGCTGACGCAGTCATTGTCGGCAGCGCTGTTATGGAACGACTGATGCAGGACGGGGTTGAGGCGGCAGCGGAATTTACCCATTCGCTCAGACAGGCGCTGGACAGGGAGTGTGGCTGCTGATGCGAATATATCCGGGCAAGGAGGAATTTTGCCAGTTAGCTGATCAATATACGTTATTGCCTGTTACCATGGAATTGTCTACCGATTTGGAAACTCCGGTTTCCCTGTATTACAAACTGGTGGGAGAAAGTCCGGGATTTATTTTGGAAAGTGCGCAGACAGGCAAGACCTTTGGACGGTATTCCTTTATCGGTACAAAGCCGCTGGCTGTTTTTACTGCCTGCAAAAACCGGGCTGACATAACAGTTGGCGAATGTTCAACACAGGAGAGCGGCAAACCGCATCTGGTGTTCAAAGATTTTTTAAAGAAGTTTTCTATGCCCAAGCTGCCGGAACTGCCGCCTTTTGCCGGTGGCGCGGTGGGATATGCCGCCTATGAAGCGGTAGTGTCCTGGGAACGGGTACGTGGCCTGGATATTCCGGATGAATTGCCGCTTATCGAGCAAATGGTTTGCCAATACATCCTGGTTATGGATCATCTGACTCATTCTACCAGGCTGATAAATTTGGTGCATGTCACGTCAACTGCTCAGGCCTCTGGCGCCTATGAACAGGCAGTACAGGAGCTGACGGAATTAGCGGCCAAGCTTAAACAGCCTGTTCCTTTGCCTGAGGATGAGTCAGAGCAGACAGGCCGGCCGGTGGCAGCCGACAGAGTCGGGGAGGCGGTACCGGGTAAAGAACAATATCTGGCGATGGTAGAACAAGCCAAAGAATACATTGCGGCAGGCGAATTATTTCAGGTCGTGCTGTCACGCCCTTTCCACTACCGGTTAGCCAGTCCGCCGTTTTCACTATACCGGCGGCTGCGGCAAGCCAATCCCTCACCGTACATGTTTTATATTAACTTTGGCGAACGGCAGCTTGTCGGGGCTTCGCCGGAGCGGCTGGTCAAGCTGGAAGACAACAAAGTATTGACTTGTCCGATTGCCGGAACGCGCCGCCGGGGTGAGAGCGCGGCGGAAGATGAGCGGCTGGCCGGGGAACTGCTGGCCGATATCAAAGAGCGGGCCGAACATGCCATGCTTGTCGACCTTGGCCGCAATGATTTAGGACGGATTAGCGTGCCGGGAACAGTGCATATTGACAGGCTGATGGAAGTGGAAAAATACTCCCATGTCATGCATATTGTGTCAGAGGTGTCCGGACAACTGGCGCCTGAATTTTCGGCTGTGGATGTGCTCACCGCCTGCTTTCCGGCAGGTACGGTGAGTGGTGCGCCTAAAGTGCGGGCCATGGAAATCATTCACGAACTGGAGGGGGATATTCGCGGTCCTTATGCCGGCGCGGTTGGATACTTTGATTTCAGAGGTAATATGGATACCTGTATTACCATCCGTACGCTGATGATTGACAGACAGCAGGTGACGGTTCGGACCGGGGCGGGCATTGTCGCCGATTCCATACCTGAAATGGAATACCGGGAAATTATGAATAAAGCCCGGGTATTAATGCAATTGCTGGAGGAGGCTCCGATAACATGATTTTACTGCTCGATAATTATGACTCGTTCACTTATAACGTGTATCAGTATGTGGCTGGTCTGGGCTACCCGGCAACGGTCATTCGCAATGACATGACTACCATAGAAAAAATTGCCGGGGCGGGATATCGCGGGATCATTATCTCACCCGGACCTGGAACTCCGGCAAATGCGGGTATTAGCAAAGCGGTTATCGAACGGTTTGCCGGACAAGTTCCCATATTGGGAATTTGTCTTGGCCACCAGGCTATCGGTGAAGTATTTGGCGGAAAGGTGGTTCGCGCACCGCAGCCTGTGCATGGCAAAGCCGAGTACATTATTCACCGGGGGCAGGGCATTTACCGTGATTTGCCCAAGCCGTTTACTGCGGGCAGATATCACTCACTGATTGTTGATAAAGCAGGACTGCCTGACTGCCTGGAAATTACGGCCAGTTCGCAGGATGATTTAATTATGGGCCTTAGACACCGCAAGTATGATGTAGAAGGAGTGCAGTTTCATCCTGAGTCTATTCTGACGCCCCAAGGAAATAAAATACTGGAGAATTTTCTTGTTAAGGTAAGATAAGTTTCATACACTTCTCATAAAGTAATAAATATATTTTAAAGAAGATTTCCGCTTTCTTGCAGAGGAGTATACCGATGAAAAGCTTGAAAAATAAAGTTAAAACTTCTATAATATAATCAGGTTGGTTGTTAGGGGCAACTCTTTTGGAGGACAATGGCTGTAATACTTGGCTTTTTTGCTAAGGATTCCGGCCATTATATTTGAGCACTACAAGGAGGGGGAAGAAAGATGGAAGTGGGCGGTATCTACATACCGGAGCCATTACATGCCGTAGTGGCATTTATTACAGACTACTCATACCTATCCAAACTGGCAGTATCTGTTTTTATTTTTTTTGTATTTTGGGGATTTCAAAATCTCTTTACTAATTATATCTTTGCATTTATTCTCAGGCTTATTCACCGAAACAATGACACTCAGGAGCATTCTTTTCTTAATACTGTCCGTGTACCTATCAGGAATTTAATTGTACTTGTCGGTATTTACCTTGCCTTGCAAAACTTCTTGCCTGACACCTTCAACTCTGTACTAAATAATATATTGAGAACAGGCAGTATTATTTTATTTTCAAGTGCTATAAATGCATTAATCGGTTATTATTCTGAAAACCAAGATAGAATCCACCAGATTTTTAATCACGAAATAGACAAAATTTTAATTCCGTTTTTTTCAAAAGTAATGCGGTTTGTTGTGCTGGCGTTAGCCTTTGTTGCCATCGCCAGTACCTGGGGCTATGATGTCAATGGTTTTATAGCCGGTCTGGGGCTTGGCGGCCTGGCTTTTGCCCTGGCAGCAAAAGACCTTATTGCCAATATTTTCTCCGGAATTATTATTATCACAGACAAACCGTTTAGTATTGGCGACTGGATAAAAGCAAGTGATGTTGAAGGAACGGTTGAAGACATTAATTTCAGAAGCACTAAAATTAGGGCTTTTGACGCGGCACTGGTTACTGTTCCTAACTCCAATCTGGTAAATACTTCTATTATAAATTTTACCAAACGTAATTTACGCCGGATAACTTTTCAATTAAACGTGCGTTACGATACCCCCAGTTATAAGTTGGAAGCATGCATTGCCGGGATTGAAAACATTCTCCGGACACATCCGGAAATTGATCAAAAAATGATATTTGTCAAATTCGATTCCTTTGGAAAAAATGGTCTGGAAATATTTTTATACTTTTTTGCTAAAACCATTGTTTGGGAAAAGTACCTCAATATTAAGCAGGATATTAATCTCAGAATTATGGAGGTTTTGGAGAAAGAGGGTGTGTTTGTTGCCTTGCCAAGTACCAGTGTTTATGTTGAGCCCTCTATGACAGACAATATCGCAGAAAAAGCCCTGTAACTGTGTGGTTGGTGCTTGAATAAAAAACAACCGCATGGTATAGTAGTAAAAATAGCAATTAAAGACTATGAAGAGGAAAAGTAAGTATATCTATTGCCGCTACAGAGAACCGGAAAATGCTGAGAACCGGTACGGGTTGGTATGCTGAAGTTCACCTTGGAGTTGCTTGCTGAAATCCGGTACCTTTGTCCGGATGGTAGGCGGAGCCGGAGACCTTCACCGTTAGCAGCGAAGGAGAGTATCGGCGTTAGGCCTGTACTTTATTACGATGTTTCGCCGGCAGGCGGACAACAAAGGTGGTACAGCGAGATTAACTCTCGTCCTTTTAGGGGACGGGAGTTTTTAATTTTATGGAGGGATACTATGCTTAGAAAAGTTGGATTTTTAGGACCGTCAGGAACATATTCTGAGGAAATTGCCTTAAGCCTTTATCATGAAAGCGAAGCCCGGCTGGAACCGTTTAGTGCCATTGATGCCGCAATTAGAGCGGTTGCGGCCGGTGAAGTGGATGAGAGTATTGTACCGGTGGAAAATTCCCTGGAGGGGTCGGTCAATATTACCCTGGATACCCTTGCCCATGATGTTGATTTATATATTACCAAAGAAGTGGTCTTGCCTGTCAGGCATAGCTTGCTGACCAAAAAAGACGGCAACGAAAACATTGCTGTAATTGTTTCTCATCCGCAAGCGTTGGCCCAATGCCGTAAAACCTTAGGGAAGCTGTATCCGCAGGCTAAACTCCAACCGGTTGAGAGCACAGCCGAGGCGGCCAGAATTGTTGCTGCCGGTGATGGCCGGTATGCGGCTGTCGGCAGTGTGAAGGCGGCCGAAATATATGGATTAAAAATATTGGCAGGCGATATTCAGGATAATATCGCTAATTCAACCCGGTTTATTAGTCTGGAACGGCAACCGGTACGCCAGGTACAGGGCAACTGCAAAACCTCACTGGTATGTCAGATCAATGGGCTGCGTCCAGGCAGCTTGTACAATATATTGCAAGAATTTGCCGCAAGAGAAGTCAATTTAACCAGGATAGAATCTCGCCCTGCCCGTACCGGACTGGGATTGTATATATTTTTTCTTGACATGGAAGGCAGTACGGCGGAAAGTAATATTGCCGGCGCTGTTAAGGCCATTGAAGAAAAATGTTTGTGGTATAAGAATCTGGGTTCTTACCCGGTCTATCATACCGGCAAGTAGCAATATCTATGGACTCCTATAAAAGCTGCTGTTAAAAGTATGCTGTTAAGTAATGCTTATGTGCTTTGCAGGTCATAATAACTCCGAAGGAGGTGTTATTATGACAAGAAAAGTTGCGGTGGAGGATAACCTGTCAGCAATTAAACAAGTGTTGACACAAAGGGGCTTTACCGTAGTAAGCCCTGAAAGCAAGGAAAATGTAATGGCTTGTATAGTAACAGGTATGGATAGTAATCTAATGGATATTCAGCATACGGTTACCAAAGCTCCGGTTATTAATGCTGACGGCATGACGCCAGAGCAAGTAGTTGCCCGTATAGAATCACTTCAGTAAGTTGTCAACAAAGGCCCCTTCGCTGGTGTGAAGGGGCCTTTGTTCTACCAACAGAAAGTATAACTTTCTTAAGAACAGGCTGAGGGCAACAGCGGCTTCCGCTTTCGCCACAGGCTCGGCACAAGCCGTGTTTTCTTTATACACGGCTAAGATAATAAGAAACGGAAGGATTTTACCGGGAGCAAGCGGAATATACATAATTAGTAGTCTGCCAAGCCCAAATCCACCTTATGGCTTTAGACCTGGCAGACTGCCAGAGATTACTTATGGTGGTGAATTATATGGGCAAATATAAAGTTGTAGTTACCGGACGAATTATGCCGGCAGGTTTGGCGATGCTGAAGGAGCATTGCGAGATCTATCAATGGGAGCAGACCGCAAGACCGCGAGTAGCGGATTTAAGCGAATGGCTGCGTGATGCCGAGGGGCTGTTTGTTTCGACAAATATTCCTGTCAATGAGGAATTACTGGCAGTTGCGCCCCGGTTAAAGGTAATTGCCCAACCGGCAGTAGGCTACGATAGTGTGGACATTCCAGCTTGCACTAACCGTAAAATTCCGTTTGGCAATACCCCCGGCGTTCTGGTGGAGACAACGGCCGAACTTGCATTTGGACTGCTGCTAACTGCCGCCCGGCGCATTCACGAGGGCTGGGACTGGGTACGGGCCGGAAAGTGGCAGCCTGGCGTGCTTATGCCTTTTGGCGTAGATTTATATGGAAAAACACTTGGCATTGTGGGGATGGGGGCAATTGGCTCGGCTGTTGCCAGACGGGCTCAAGCCAGCGGGATGAAAGTAATTTACAGTAACCGCAAGCCACGCCCGGATCAAGACGCACTTAAGGCTGAGTATCGCCTGTTTGATGAACTGTTGGCCGAAGCCGATTTTATTGTTGTGCTGACACCGCTTACCGCCGAAAGCAGGGGAATGTTTGGCGAAAAAGAATTTGCAAAAATGAAGCCAACAGCCTATTTCATAAATGCTGCCAGAGGTGCGGTGGTGGATACGCAGGCTTTATATAAGGCACTGGCTGAAAAGCAAATTGCCTATGCCGCCTTGGATGTTACCGATCCTGAACCGTTACCGGCAGATCATCCGCTCTTAACACTATCCAACATTCTTGTAGTGCCGCATATTGGCAGCGCAACAACCGAAACCCGCAATAAGATGGCGATGCTGGCAGCGGAAAACTTACTGCTGGGATTAGCCGGCAAGCCGCTGGTGACTTGCGTAAATCAGGAAGTCAATTATCGTTAGCTATTGCCGCAAAGCCGTCCCCTTGCTTCTGACAGTTTGTATGAAAACTTGCCCATTCGTTTCTTACAATTAGTTTCTTGTTAGCGAGCTAGCTCTATTTTATTATAGTGTAAAGACTTTCAGCTCACTTGACTTTTGCAGTAAAATCAGCTAAAAAAGGCCTGAAGTCCTTAAAAATCAAGGAGTTCAGGCCTTTTTTATTTTGTCACTTATCTGGAAAATTATTTTCCCGGTTAACGCGGCTGTTTTTGTTCAGCCGGGAAATTTGCAATAGAGCTTGAACAGCACGGCTTGTGCGCCAGATCTAACAAAGATATAACTGGTAAAAAACAGCAGAGGAGAGAGGCTTGTGAAAAGTATCCGGACTTTTTTTATACTTGTCATTACCGGCATTACCCTTCTGGTATTTGGCATTCAGACCTATGTTTCATCAACCCAGATTAGAGAATTTGTCGTGGCTCAACTGGAAGAAAAGCTGCTGCTGCAGGCTTCGCAGGAAGCGACGACATTATACATCCCCCTCAAAGAAATTGCCGATGAAGCAGTGGCTCTGGGCAATATGACTGCAACTATGCCGGAGTATCGTGACGAGATTATAGTTAATTATGTTATGAAAAGCGTGCAGAAAAGCAAGTCGTTTGCCGGAGCCGGCGTAGCGTTTGAACCATACGGTTATCAGCCGGATGTGAAAAATCATTTCCCGTACATCGGAAAGGACCAGAACGGCACCCCGGCTTTGACCTGGGATTACAGCGTAGTGGATTATCATGCGAGAGCGTGGTACAAATTGGGCATCAGTTCGCAAAAACAAATTGCTTATTCAGAGCCCTATTTGGATCAAAGTGATGCCAGCCGGATATGGGTAAGCTGCGTTCATCCGATCGAAAAAAACGGGAAGCGCATTGGCGTGTCCGCAGCGGATTTTACCCTGGATACTTTTAAGAAGCAACTGACCGACATCCGGGTGGGGCAGAACGGTTATGCCTTCGCGCTTACCCGGACTGGTTTAGTAATCGGCAATTATACCGGCCCCGGCACGGAGCAGGTAAAAGATTTGTCGGTACAACTTACTCAGGTGGCTGACAAGGATTGGCAGACGTTGGGTCAAGCTGCGCTTGAGGCGGACAAGCCGGGAGTTATGCGGGTAAACGACAATTATATCGTATATTCCCCGGTAGGTGACAGCGGTATGACTCTGTTCCTGGCCTATCCGGCGGCGGAAGTCTTTGCCGGATTGAACAAGCTGGTGTATTTCAATATCATTTTGGTGATTGTTTCCCTGATTTTACTCGTATTGGCCTTAGCCTATGCTGTAAACCGGCGTATTATCACGCCGTTGCAAAGCTTGTCCGAAACTGCTAACCGGGTTGCCGCCGGTGATCTGAGCAATCTCAAGGCAGAACAAACGTCAAATGACGAGATCGGACGGCTGGCGGCGGCATTCCACACCATGTCCGGCAATTTGCGAACCCTGATGGCGCAGGTCATGCAGTCGGCACAATCACTGGCGTCTTCGTCAGAAGAGCTGACGGCAAGTGCCGAGCAGTCGGCCCAGGGGGCAAGCCAGACAGCAACGACCATTACGGCGGTAGCAGCCGGTACCGAACGGCAAACCGAAGCCATTAACGAAGCCACAGCGGTTGTTGCCCGCATTTCCGACGAAATCAATCAGGTGGCCGGCAATGTCGGCATAGTTGCGACAACTTCCGGGCAAGCATCAGGCGCTGCCAAAGAAGGGAGCAAAGCCGTCGAAGCCGCCGTGCGGCAAATGGCTGCTATTGAAACTAAAGTAACACATTCTGCCCAGATTGTAGTTAAGCTGGGGGAACGCTCCCATGAAATCGGCCAGATTGTCAACACTATTGCCGGTATTGCCAGTCAGACCAACCTCTTGGCTCTTAACGCCGCGATTGAGGCCGCACGGGCCGGGGAACAAGGGCGCGGCTTTGCGGTAGTGGCCGAAGAAGTCCGCAAACTGGCTGAACAGTCCCAGGAAGCCGCCAAGCAGATTGCCGGGCTCATTAGCGAAGTCCAAAGCGAGACTGCCAGTGCAGTCACCGCCATGGATGAGGGCACCCGTGAGGTAAAACTCGGAGCGGAAGTCGTCAATAATGCCGGTCATGCCTTTGCCGAGATTGTGGCACTGTTTGAGCAGGTATCCGAACAGGTGGGCAAAATAACGGGGGCGGTGCAGCGGGTTGCCGGCGGCAGCCAGGATATTGTTACTGCCGTACAAGACATTGCCGGCATAAACCAGGATACTGCCGGACAAACCCAGACAGTTTCAGCGGTTACCGAAGAACAGGCAGCATCCATGCAGGAAATCTCTGCCGCCAGCGAGTCGCTGGCTAGAATGGCGGAGACGCTGACGCAGGCGGTAAGCAAATTTAAACTGTAGCTAAAACTGTATACTAATCCCCCTGTTCCGCATTAACTGGAAAGAGATTCCTGGAAATTCTTTGTTAAACAGGACAACCCGCTCCTCTTTGCATTCATTCGTACTTGATTCTAGTGGCGGATTTCAGCCGCTCATGAGGGCGGTGTCCTCCTCGGCGCCGAAATCCTCCGGCACATCCCCCGCCGTGCGGAAACGGAAGAAACGGTTGATGACCTTCACCATGACATACGTAACAATAAAACAATAGACGGCGGCAATAAGGATCCCGGCGGCTTGCACCGTCAATTGCTGTGGATTCCCATAAAGCAGGCCGGCAGCAGGAGCCAGGGAAGGATCAGCAAAAATTCCCAGCAGGAAAGCGCCTAGCAGGCCGCCGACACCGTGGAGCGCCCAAACATCCAAGGTATCATCATAATTGCGCTGTATGCGAAAGAGTACGGCGTAATAGCAGGCGAGTCCCGCGATGGCGCCGGCCAAAATAATTGCCCAGGGGACAACATAGCCGGCCAAAGGGGAGCTGACAATGAGCCCTGCCAAGGCGCCGAAAGAAAGGTCTAAAATCGTCACCTGTTTGTCATTGCGGTAGTAGGCTAACATCATCCAGACGATGGCCCCGGCGGAGCTGCCCAGCAAGGTGGAAACCATGGCCACAGCGGCGGTGCCGCCGGCTGCCATGGAGCTGCCGCCATTGAAGCAAAACCAACCGGCCCACAAAATCCCCATGGCAATCACAACATTTGTCAGATTACTGGGGCCCTCCTTGCCCGTCTCCCGGTTGCCGACGGCTTTTACCGCTGCCAAAGCGGAGAAACCGGCGATCATATGGACCGGCACGCCGCCGGCAAAATCCACATAACCCCATTGCTGCAAAATACCGCCGCCCCATACCCAATGTACCACGGGGCTGTATACCAGGAGACTCCAAAGAGAGATAAAAAGCATATAAGGCAGTAAGCGCATCCGACCGACGACGGCGCCGCAAATCAATGCCGATGTTATAATGGCAAATGTCGCCTGAAAAACAAAGAAAAGCGCAAAGGAAACCGTAGGTGCAAAGGCACCGGCCTCGATCCCGATATTGCGCAGGAAAAGATAGTCTAAACCGCCAATCAGGCCTCCGAGAACATCACTGCCGAAGGCGAGGGTAAAGCCCAGCAGGCTCCAGACAATGGTGATAACGGGTATGGCAATACAGGTTTGCATCAGCATCGTCGGCCCATAGCGCCTTTCCGTCAGGCTGCCATAAAGAACAGCCACCGCCGGAGTCATGAACAAAACAACACAGGTACAAATTAAAATAAATGCGGTATCTCCAGCTTGAATCATCTTTATGATCATTCCTTTCGTGCGCACGTTGTGCGCTTCATTCAGATACCAGCAGCGGTTAGATTATTACCACAACAATTTTTCCTTGCCGCTGCATAAGCACATCAACAATCCCACCTTTCTGAATAATCAATATTTATTTGCTATATTAAAATATAGCAAATACCCACCAGCCAGTATTGTATAATGTTAGGATTTTCTGGTGTTATTCTTAGAAAATATGTACCTTCCGGTTTTCATTTGGTGAACGGAATAGTTTGTTCAGTGTCCGTTTATAAGGATACATTCCAGCTGGAATTTAATTCTTATGACGTGCGTGGCAGCCGGCAGCAGGAAGTGGCAGGCAGAGTGCGAATATATACCGATAGTAGCTTGAAAGGCTGGTATTTATGAAAAGCAGATTGTTCCTTTCCCTACTATCTGTCATTGCAGTTACTTTGTTCATAGGAGCGGTTCCTGTGCAAGCAGCTGGGCAGATTTCTCGGGATGCCGGTGTGGATCAATTGAAAGCCGATGACAACAGAACCAACAAACTTCGTCACGGTTACATCAAGCATGCTGGCGACAAAGTGTATTACTATTGGTGATTTTTAGTATGAAGGCTGGGCCTCACAGAGGCTGAGCCTTTTATTTTTGCCCTGACGGGAAAGTTCGAAATAATTTTCCCGAAAAATATTTGTAAAAAAATTCAAATTAAGCAGGATTTTAGCTGCGATTGTGTAAGTCTTCACTCAATGGTTGTATTCCGCTGCCAGATTGAGATGAGAGGATGATATATATGAACCAACCCATTCATGAACTTGTACAGCACGGACATGATTATGTTGTTGCAATGAGGCGGCATTTCCGAAAGTTTCCGGAGCTAAGCGGACAGGAGTATGAAACTCAGAAAAAAATCATATCCGAACTGACAGCTATGGGGCTGGAGCCCCGTTCGATCGCCGGGACAGGGGTTCTGGCTGAGATTACGGGAGGGAAGGCTGGCAGAACGGTGGCTATTCGTGCTGATATTGATGCGCTGCCTATTCAAGATGAGATTGAGCAGCCTTACTGTTCACAAAATGCCGGTTGCTGTCACGCCTGCGGCCATGATGGTCATATTGCCATGCTGCTTGGCAGTGCTAAAGTTTTTAGCAGCATTAAGGATGAACTGGCAGGCAATATCCGGCTGCTATTTCAACCGAGTGAAGAAAGCTTCCCCGGTGGTGCTCTTGCTATGATTGATGAAGGCGTGCTGGATAAGGTGGATACGATTATTGGGGCGCATCTCTGGCAGCCGCTGGCAGTAGGGACAATGGGGATAACCTATGGCCCGATGATGGCTTCGCCGGATCAGTTTACTATTACGATTAAAGGTCGCGGCGGTCATGGATCAATGCCGCATCAAACAATTGATCCGTTGTACGTTGGCGCTCAGATTGTGCTGGCTTTAAAAACCATTACCGGCAACCAGGTAAATGCCAAGGAGCTGGCTGTGCTGTCAATTGGGATGTTTAAATCAGGCGATGCTTTCAATATAATTCCGGATACGGCAATCTTGCAGGGAACGGTACGGACATTTGCGCAAAATATCCGCGAAATAATTTTTGCTAATATTGACAGGATTTGCAATGGAATTTGTGCTGCTGCAGGCGCTGCGTATACACTGGAAAGTCTGTACGGCTTTCCGCCGGTTATCAATAATCCGCAAGTGGCACAAGTTGTCGCCACAGTCGGAGAAAAGGTCTTAGGCAAGACGGCAGTAATTGAATTAAGCCCGGCCATGGTAGGTGAGGATTTTGCTTACTATCAGCAGCAGGTACCGGGTTGCTTCATGTTTATTGGTGTTGGTAATGAGGCCAAAGGGCTTGTTTACCCTCATCACCATCCTAAGTTTGATATGGACGAAAGGGCGCTTAGCCATGGGGTCGAGGTTATGGTGAATTCTGCCTTGCATCTGTTAAAGGCATGATTTAGTATGAAATAGCAGGGAGGTGAGGATTTTGAGTCCGGTTAAAATTATTTTAACGCTAATTCCTTTTATCTGGACAATTGGTATGATTCCTTTTGTCAACCACGTTAAGCCAATGGTTATGGGTCTGCCGTTTTTAGCCTTTTGGCTGGTAGCTGGAATTATTGTAGCATTCTTATGCATTAAGGCTCTTTATGCCATTGACTCAAAAAATAATAAAGAGGCGGAATGAGCACCATGAACGAAAGAAGGGGACGTAATAATGAGTAATGAGGTAATTGCGCTTATTGTTATTTTTATCTTTGTTATTGGCGCTACTATTGTTGGTATGATTCCCGGTATGAATAAGAAAATGAGTTTGGAAGAGTGGGCTGTTGGCAACCGGAGTTTCGGCCGATGGCTTAATTGGTTTATTATGGCTGGCGAGATCTATACTGCCTTTGCTTTTTTGGGAGCAAGCGGCTGGGCCTACGCGCGTGGCGGACCGACTTTCTATATCCTGGGTTATGGGGCGCTGGCCTATGTAGTAGGGTATTATTTGTTGCCAGCTATTGCCAAGTAGGCCGCAAGCATGGTCTGATGACGCAGCCGGATTTGGTGGAAAAGCTATATAGCAGCAAAGCCTTGGGCATACTCACGGCTTGTATAGGGATAGCTTTCCTGATGCCCTATTTGCAGCTTCAGCTAACAGGGCTTGGCCTGATTATTGAAACTTGCTCCTATGGGCAAATTACCCGTGTACCGGCTATGCTGATAGCCTTTACTATGGTGGCTACCTTTGTGTACATAAGCGGTTTAAAGGGTGTTGCTGCCACGGCAGCGATAAAAGATGTTGTTATGATGGTTGCCGTAGTATTTTTCGGTTTATATCTTCCGGCACACTATTTCGGCAGTGTCGGCGGTATGTTTGAAGCCCTGGATGCGGCAAAACCGGGTTTCCTAACTTTGCCTGGCGGCACTAAAAATTTGGATGTAAGCTGGGTGATGTCAACTTTAGTGGTCACCAGCTTAGGCTTTTACATGTGGCCTCATTTTTCCGCAAACAGTTTTAGTGCTAAAAACAATGAAGTATTACGTCATAATGCCGTGTATTTGCCATTATATCAATTTTGTTTACTTTTCCCGATGCTTATTGGTTTTACGGCGCTGCTGGTGCTGGTACCGGCACTTAAGACACCTGACATGGCGTTTATGGCCATTGTTCAGCAAGTTTTCCCTGGCTGGGCTCTCGGCTTGGTGGGCGGTGCCGGGGCGCTGGCCTGTATGATACCGGCGGCCGACTTGCTGTTGTCTACTTCGATGCTGTTTTCGCGTAATGTATATGGACGGACAATAGGTCAGAATGCCAGCCCGGCAACTATCGGCCGGCTGGCAAGGATGGTTGTGCTTGTTCTGACGGCCATTGCTCTGGCACTGGCTATATTTGTTCCCAATATGCTGGTAAACCTGCTCTTAACCGGCTATTCCGGCGTTACTCAGTTCTTCCCCATGCTTGTGCTGGGTTTGTGCTGGAAGAAAGCCACAAAGCTGGGAGCCTATGCCGGGCTGATTGTGGGTGAAATACTTGTTTTTGCGCTCATTCTTGGAAAAATGGACCCACTGCCTTTTGCCAATTTGAACCTAAATGCCGGGTTTGTGGCATTAGTAGCTAATGCTGCAGTCTTCGTTGTAGTAAGTTTGTTAACTTATGACGCGAAGCTCGACCGCTCTGCTGCTACGGCAGTTAACCCCAATAACTTCCAGGTGTAAAATAAAACCCGGGCT
This sequence comes from Sporomusa sp. GT1, assembly GCF_014634905.1. Classification (NCBI taxonomy): domain Bacteria; kingdom Bacillati; phylum Bacillota; class Negativicutes; order Selenomonadales; family Sporomusaceae; genus Sporomusa; species Sporomusa sp. GT1. The sequence continues at coordinate 132,738 of NZ_BMBX01000003.1, forward strand.
TATGAGCCCGGGTTTTATTTTGCAAACTAACAACATACTCAGAAAGAAAATCTTTATAGGACTGCGTGCAGCTAGAGGATATTGGCTTATAATGGTGAAGTATACCATGTGTATAACTTTCTTAAAAACAAAGGGCAAGGGTAGCATTGGCTTCCGCTTTCGCCAGAGGCTCAGCGCCAGTCGTGTTTTCTTTGCAGATTAACTAGTAAGAAGCTAATAGGAGGATACATATGTGGACCGTAGTATATATAGCTTCTAACCGTGCACAGGCTGAAATGTTTAAAAATGTACTGTGCAATGAAGGTGTACTTGCTAATATTCGTCCGGCAGGAGTCGTTTCCGCGCTCGGGGATGGCATGTATGAAATTTTGGTTTTGGAGTCAGAAGCCGACGAAGCTAATTCTATTTTATGCCAATACGTAACACGTTAGTTTTAGTTGCAGATGGAGTTAGAAGCACATCTATAACTAAATCGCATGACTTGCAGGGAATTTTTTCTATGCTCCCGCTGACTGAAGCTGAAGTCGAAGCACCGGTTAGTTATTAGGTAACCAGCAAATAGCATAAGGAGTGATACGATTTGTTGAAAAAAACGAAAATTGTTTGTACTGTGGGTCCCAGCACAGATAAACCAGGTGTTTTAGAAGCCATGATGGCTGCCGGTATGAATGTTGCCCGGTTTAATTTCTCTCACGGTTCTCATGAAGAACATGCGAAACGTATTGCCAGAGTAAGAGAGGCTGCCCAAGCTGTTAACAAGCCAATAGCGCTTATGCTTGATACTAAAGGACCGGAAATGCGTCTGGGTTTGTTTGCCGATGGCAAGGTCTGTCTGGAAAAAGGCCAGAAATTTGTGCTGACAGGACGCGAGCTTCTGGGCACCAAAGAGATCGCTTCCGTCAATCATAAGTTTTTGCCACAAGAAGTTGCCCCCGGACAAACTATACTTATTTCCGATGGTTTGGTAAGCCTTCACATTGATGCAGTTGAAGGCGATGATATTATTACTACGGTGAATAACAGTGGGCAAATTGGCGACCGCAAACGGGTTGCGGCACCTGGTATTGCCGTTAACCTGCCGCCCCTGTCCGAGCAGGATGTTGCCGATATTAAATTTGGGATTGAAAATCAAATGGATTTTATTGCCGCTTCTTTTATTCAGCGGACAGCCGATGTACTTGCTATTCGCAAAATACTGGAAGACGCCAATTATTCAATGGATATCATCCCTAAAATTGAAAATGCCGAAGGTGTTAAGAATATTGATGAAATTATTAAAGTGTCAGATGGCCTCATGGTGGCAAGGGGTGACCTTGGCGTAGAAATTCCCGCTGAAGAAGTGCCACTGGTGCAAAAGATGCTTATCCAAAAATGTAATAAGGCTGGTAAGCCTGTTATTACGGCTACCCAAATGCTGGAATCAATGGTAACCAATCCGCGGCCTACCAGAGCGGAAGCCAGCGATATTGCCAATGCCATTCTTGACGGTTCGGATGCTATTATGCTGAGTGGTGAAACGGCTTCCGGACAATACCCGCTCGAGGCTGTCCAGACCATGGCCAGGATTGCTATGCGTACAGAAACCTCACTAAGTCACAATACCATTCTGCGAGGCAAAGGCATTCAGCTTCAGCGGACAACTACAGATGCTATCAGCCATGCCACCGCGCAGATTTCTTATGAATTAGGTGCTGCCGCAATTGTAACGGCAACACAAACAGGCTATACCGCCAGAATGGCATCAAAATACCGCCCTCAGGCTACCATTGTGGCCGTTACCCCCTGTATGAAAACGGTGCGCCGGATGCTGTTATTATGGGGTGTTTATCCGATTTTGGGACCCAGCTTCAATAATACTGACGAAATGGTGCAAAGTGCGGTCGCCAGTTCACTGCAAGCCGGAGTTGTTAAAGACGGTGATTTAGTTGTTGTTACTGCCGGTGTGCCTGCCGGTATGTCTGGCACAACTAACATGATACGGGTGCATATTGTCGGCAATATCCTGATGCGTGGCACAGGTATCGGGCAACGGGCTGTAACCGGTAAAATTGCTATTGTAAATTCTGTTAAGGATATTCAAACTAAATTCAAAGACGGCGATATTTTGGTGGTTAGCAGCATTGATGAAGATACTGCCTCTTATGCGGTTAAGGCAGCGGCCATTGTTGCTGAAGAAGGTGGACTGACCTCTCATGCCGCTATTGTGGGAGTAAGCTTTGGCATGCCGGTACTTGTTGGTGTTGAGGGCGCTACTGAACGTCTGCAGGATGGTTCCATTGTTACTGTGGATGCCGCCCGCGGTATTGTATATCAGGGAGAAATTAACGCTCGATAGGGAGAACCCTTATGTCAGTATGGTTGCTTGCGCTAACGCTGATTGGGATAATCTTAGCCGCCTGGTGGTACTATACCAGGCGGCTTGATTGGCAATTTGCGCACATTACAGCTCAATTAAATAAAATCACTAATAAGCGGCAGGTAAAAGCTGCTGCCGGCAAACGCATACTTAGCCGGATTTATAAAATTATCAATACCAGCTTGCATGCCGGTAGGACAGCTGATGCTTACCGTGCGTTTGATTCGTTAAAGCTGGCTTTAGGCCATGGGTTAGGGAGGCCGGGAGAATCGGTGCGGCTTACTGCCGCTGTATATCTGGCTGTAAAGTCAAACCAGCTTGATATTGCCGGCCACGGTATTGATGCCTTTCGGCCTTTGTTGAAGAATATGAAGCCTGGTGAAGTGCCGGCCGCAGTTGAACAGCTTGCACTTATTGCTGTTCTCAGCCTGAAAAAGCGTCAGAATTTCCTGGCTGCCCGGGCAGTGGAGGTTATTGCTGCCGGCATGGGGGCAGCGGCAGATGAAGCCGACCGTGCAGCTGCCATGCGGGCGCTGCGGCTTATCGGGGTGTTTGCTCTGCGCCGGCAGGATACCGGTCTTGTCCTTGAACTGCAGCGTAAACTAGAGACTTGGCTGACGGCCGTACCGTCAACGGTTTCGAGCCAGGAGCAGGTAGCCGGAATACTATCGTCCTGGTTGCACCGGATAGTAAAAACCGGTGATGCCAGCCAGCTTGCAATACTGACACAATACATCGATCAACTGGTGAAAAAAGGGCTATTAACAGAGCAGGCAATAACAATAATCATTGCCGAATGCAATTATTTAGCAGGTATGGACAGCCGGAATCCTTATAGCCGGCTAACCGGTGCAATCTCCATGGCAAATCTCGAACTGGCGGTACAAATGAGAACCGTCAGTATTTGGCGGCAGGCGGTTGATGGCGCCGGACAGGCTGCCAGACTGGCTATAGCCCAACGGACCTTAACAGAATGTTTTGCTGTTGGCTATCCATTGTTTGAAATGGGGCGCCGTTTACTTATTGCAGAACTCAATGCCGGCCCGCTGCAGGACAACTTTCGCCAACAGGCATTATATGTATTGGTGCGGGAGTGTCTGCAACTGATAGAATTTGTTGGCAGGCAAAACTTTGCTGTAACCGCCGCCGATATCATTGAACAAATCTACCTTGACTGGATTAAGCGACAGGGAAACGCCGGACATAACAAATCAATCAAGAAGTTTTGTCAGCTGTTATTTTTGTATTGTACCAGGATTAAACGCCGTCAAAAGCGTGCGACAGCCGACGGGGCTGACTTCAATACCGGCGAAGGGATAACCGCAGCCGACCGTGAGCAGTTAAAAAGGCTTGGATTTATTTCAGAATAAAAAACAAGGGGCTGTGGCAACTTTGCGAAAAGTTACCCAGCCCCATTTCATATATAAGCTTGTATCACATGGTCCTGTTATGCTTATGCCGGAGAGGATGCTGCTTGGGAAAGCTGCCGGTAAGAGCCAGGCTTACTAAAGGGATAAGGCTGCCGGCTCTGGTGATAAGCAGGGCCATCCCGGTGCTTAAAGCAAGAGTGACCAGATAGAAAGCAATCACAGCAGGTGGTGTTAACGGTATCGAAGCTTTAGTAAGTTGAGCAAACAAATGATACATAACTAGTGGATGCACAAGATAAATCAGATAAGAGTATTCTCCCAGCCGGCTTAACAAGGCCGACAACCACTTGGACAGTGGTGTGCTGAAAAGGTTAAACCAAAATAGTGTCGCGCCTACTGTATATAATACGCCAATAGGACTGAGTTGGTGGACGGTATTAACGGCTGCTTCCAGACTAAACTGTTTAAAGTAGATAAAGTAATAATAAGCCAAGAGCATTCCGCCCAGAGTCACAGTAAAGAATATAGTAACCCTTTGCCTGTACCGCTCCAAAGCGGCCTGAAATTGAGGATAGAGTTCAGCACAAACGGCACCAAGGATAAAGATAAACAGGTAATGAAAAATCCAATAATTCATACGGTATTGGACAGCCACATTCAGGTAATAGTTGTCAAACCCGGTTTTAAGCAGATAGCTTGAATAATAATTAAAGACGATTTGCCCGAAGAGCAGCATGAGCAGGCTTGTTGCCGGAGCTTTGACAATCAGGCGTGTAAGCTGCCGCCATAATGGCATAAGGGCATAAAACCAAAGCAAAATAACCAGAAAATAGAGTTGATAAGAAGCCAAACCAAAGAAAAAATATTCATATACAGTTGGCAGATGCCAGATGCCGGCATCACCGCTTATCCAGGTATAATGGAGCATATACAGAATTGACCAGGCCAGATAGGGTAAAAGTACGGATTTAAAGCGGCGGCGCATAAATGCCGGATAATTAAAATCAGCGGCCAACGGCTGACTGATAAATAGCCCGAATGCCGATACAAAGAAAAATATCGGCACACTAAATCTGGTGAAAATTTCAAAAAGAGCAAAAAGGTGCGGACTGCTATCCGGGTAGGAAAGCGAATAGGCGCCTGTATGGATGCCGATAACGCCAAGCATGGCCAGGCCGCGAATATAATCAAGGGCAACGATATGCTGCTTATTCATACTGTTCCACTCTTCCGTAGGCAGAATGTTGTTTGACTGGCAGCGCCGCCTGTTTGTACTGATTGGTCAGGTAGACCCCGGCAATAACCAGTATGCCGCCGAAAATAGTATAGCCGGTTAGTTTTTCTCCTAACAGCCAAACGCCGGTTAAAATGGCGAACAACGGATTCAAGTAGCTGAAGACGGCAGTTTTCACAGGTCCGATACGTGCGACTCCGGTATACCACATATAATAACCGTATACAGAGCATAGTATTGCCAGATACAATGCCGCACCGGCAGTCGGCCAGCTTATGGTCGTTACTTGCTGGATAAAAGGCAGGGGTGCGATTTTTGTAGGGAAAAAAGCGAATGGCAGCAGCATGATTGTACCGAAAATATGAATATAAGCTATGGCTGTGAAGGGGCGGTATTTCTGCAAAAGTGATTTGCCGTACAGGGTGAACCCGGCCCAAACTAAGGCATTGGATAAGAGCAGGAGATTACCCAGCAACGTAGCTGACTGAAATATAGTGCCCAGCTGACCATTGGTAATGATCAGGCTTACACCGACAAAGGCCAGCGTAATACCGATACCGCCGACGGTGCCGATTCTTTCCCAGCCTAATGCCGCTCCCAGTAGTGCGGTAAAGATGGGACTGGTAGCAATGATGAGTGCGGCATTGATTGTGGTAGTATAACTAAGCCCGGTATAGTGAAGGTAAAAATAAGATGTAATTACCAAAAACCCCAAAAGAATGAACTTCGGAATATCTTTGCGCTCAATGGTACTGCCGCGGTCCATTTTTGCTAAAATAATCGCAAAAAGGACAGCCGCGAGAATAGCGCGGAAAATGCCTAAATTAATGGGTGACAGCTCATACATGCCAATTTTGGCGGCAGCATAGGAAGTTCCCCAGAAAAATGAAACGCTTGTTAGTGCCAGGTAAAATAGTGATAATGTGTTCATTGGCAATCCTTTCCGGGACAAAGTATAGTAAAACCACTATTTATTATAGGCCGTAACTGCTGAAACTGCAATAAAAGTTCGGTTAATTCAACCTATATAGCTTTAAACTTAGCCAATTTTTCAGTTGGCAGAAAATTACCGGATAATGTATAATCATTATTAATAAATACTATATTTTAAAAAAAGGAGAGAAAACTCATGAATATGACAGTGACAGAACGGGCACAAGAATTTATTGCCCAGGAAGGTGGCGTAATCACGGTTAAAATTGAGAAACGCCTGATACCCGGTTGCAGCAGCCTCCAGACAGCAGATGTTCCGGCCGTGCATGTGGGCGAGCCGCAAAAACACGAAAAGGACGATTATCAAACGTTTACCATTGATGGAGTTATGGTTCATGCCCACAGTTCGGTGGTTAATTATAATGACAAAATTCTTTTACGAATTGATACGGAAACAAACTTGTTTGGGAAAAAGCTGGGGATGTTCGGCTTGCCGGTTCCGGCTCAAACCTGCGGCACATGTTCAGCCTGCCAGTGAAGCACCGAGTTTTCACCGCGCCGCAAAGTAAATAAACTGCCGCAGGTCTCTTTAAGGCCTGCGGCAGTTTATTTATCCTTTAAGATTGGTGGCACAGCTGGAACAACCGCCGCCTTGTTCTTGCATATATTCTTCCAGGCGTCCATTGTTGTACAAAATCATTTCAGCTAAGGCCATGGGTAAAACTTCGGTCAAAAGGACTTCCATAGCGTTGTGCATAGCTTGCTTTTGGTCTCTGTGGCTTAGAGCGGTTGTTAACTTTTCCTCAATAGGCTCACGATACGTGGTGAGCCAACGCTGATAATGGGCAACTAATGAGGGTCCATCAAAATACATGGTCAGTCACATCCTTTTTTATATATTCTGTATTACAGTAATTCCATTCATCACGATTGGCGGGTCAGATTAAGAGATAATATTTTAGTTAAATGTGCCAGAGAATAGCACTCAAACATGGAGCAATGTTTAGAAAAAAGCGGAATAGCGCTATTTTGGCTCCAACGTTCTTTGGGTTGGGTGTTAAGCCATAAAATTCGCTTAACCTTTTTGCTGATCAGCGATAATTCGCCGGCGGTTTCGAGCGGCGCCAGTGTATTGGCATCACTGATAATAAATAGCAGGGTAGAAGGTGACAACAGTTTTTTGTATTGAGCTTCTAAACTTGTTAAAGCAATATAAAGATTAGTACCTTGCCCCATTTGGGCGGAACTTGATATTAGTTCTTCCGTAACCTGAGCAAAATCATCTCTGCCGCGAAAATAACCGGTTACCTTTTCCAGGTCGGTGGCAAAAACAAAGGATTCAATATTTTTCACAACACTGGACAGACCAAAAAGCAGTGGCAGGGTAAACCGGACATATTTGGTCATAGAGGCTGATACATCGCACAAGACAACAATATTAGGCTTATGAATTTTTTTGGTTTTATATTTTAAAGAAATCATGATACCGCCATAGCGCATATTGCGGCGAATACTTTGACGGATATCAATGAGCTTGCGGCGTCCGGTCATACGGAAACGGCGGGAGATACGAGTTGTCAGACGATGCGCCAAACGCTTGATAAGCGAAGTAACTTGTGGAATTTCGTGTTCGGCAATGTCTTGCATATTTTTGTACAGCAGGGGATTGCGTCCTGTGCCGCCGAGACCTGCTGCTGAATCCACGACATGATCCAACTCGTCATACCCCAATAATTGCCGCCGAGCGGCTGCCAATTGTGCTAAATCTTCCGGCGACAGTTGTCGCTGCCAGAATGACAAAGAGCTCTTGAGCAAATTTTCCACTACCGGCTGAAACGATTCCTTGACATTATGGCCTGTCGAGGTTTTCTCCAGAAATTCCTGCAGCCGCTGTTTTTCTGCTTCAGGCAAGAGCTTATAGACATCCCTAAGTTCGTCAGGAATATCAAGCGGACGGCCCTGAAAGACCAGTTCTTCCTGTGCCTGCTGCGATTGCTCAAGATCAAGCTGTTGTTTGGAATCCCAGGCCTCACGCTGCTCTTGCTTTGCTTCAGGCGGTACAAAAAACAAATTGAAGGTTTGCTCAAAGGCTGCTTGATCTTCCGCATTCTTAATTAGTGTGCTTTTCAAAGCTGCCCGGAATTCGTCCCTGTCAAAATTATCAATGATTGTCAGACTGTTTACGGCATCAATGGTCTCTGCAATGCTGATCCGTACTCCGAGCTGGCGTAAAATCTGAGCAAATCCTACGATATTATCGGCAAGTGAGTTCAATATGATCAGCCTCCGCAGCTTGCGTCGTTATGGCAGTGGCAAGCTGTGTTCGTCATACCTGTTGCTTGCTTGACAGCAGCGCAGAGTCCATCGGCACCCATATCCTTCTGAAAGGCTGTCAAATCATCGCGGTTTTTAAATAGCAGCCCCATTGTTTGTTTAACCATGGTGGAATCAAGGTGGTCGGCATGCATGGCAATGAGCGCTCTTGTCCAATCAAGCGTTTCGGCAATGGAAGGCTGTTTGTTCAGTGTCAGACTGTTACGCAGATGATTAACGGCAGTGGCAATCTGCAGAGCTAATTTTTCTGTGACTTCAGGGATTTTGGTGCGAATAATATTAATTTCCTTATCAATGGTCGGATAGTCAATATATAGGTAAACACACCGCCGGCGCAAGCCTTCCGATAATTCTCTGTCATGGTTGCTTGTCAGCACGACAATGGGAATATGTTTGGCGCTGACAGTGCCAAGTTCCGGAATCGAGATTTGAAAGTCGGATAAGATCTCAAAAAGAAAAGCTTCAAACTCTTCGTCAGTTTTATCGATTTCATCTATTAATAAGACTGGCCGATTTTCTGCTCGAATGGCTTTTAACAGCGGGCGTTCCAATAAGTAGTCTAAAGAAAATACATCATCTTCAGAAAGGTTCTGGCAAGCAGTGTCCCGCAACATTTGAATTTTGATGAGCTGGCGCTGGTAATTCCATTCATATAAGGCTTTGTTTTCGTCCAGACCTTCATAACATTGCAGGCGGATAAGTTCGGTATCAAACACTTTACTAAGCACCTTGGCAATTTCGGTTTTACCGACACCGGGGGCACCCTCAACAAGCAGTGGTTTTTCCAGCTTAAGCGCCAAATAGACAGTGGTAAGAAGCTCTTTATCACTTATATACCCGTGCGCTTCAAAAGCAGTGCGTAGTTCCGGCATAGAGAGTGTAGATTTTTTGGACATAATTGTTCTCCTATCTCCAATCAATGTATTGTTTTCATTCTACCGCAAGTTGATAATAATTGACAAGAGAAAACGTTTCTCCAAAAAACAAAAGCTACCCGTATTTGAGTAACTTTTGCGTACAGCGGAAGATATACTGTTATTATAACGTTATGCCGATAAATTCACCGCTTTTAAACGGAGCTGTTTCAAGTAGTTGACTGGGTAAGATATCGAAGTGTTTAAAAAATTTTTTTGCTCCGATATAGGCACCTTTGGCTGCATAGCGTACAGGAAAAGTGTTGGGCTTTAGTTCTCCCAGAGGAAGAATCCCCAGTGCCCGGTTTGCGGGATCATAGCCTAACATGCAAAAACTATTGTTTTCTAAAAGCTGTGTGGCCTGTTTGTTAAAAACAATACGGCCATTTGGGCGCACCTCAATGGCTGGTTGATCATTTTTGGGCAGCCGGGTACGATGGGGTTCAAATAAAGTAAAAGAAAAACTTTTTTCTTCACTCATGCTATTCACTCCTTAATAACTTAACTCGTGTAATAAAAGTATGCTCAAACTTACAAAACTATAAACATTAATTTTGAAAATTATTAATGTTTATTTGTGTTATTCCCGAAGTTAAGCGTTTGAAGGCAGGAATTTTCCTAATCAGGCATAATTTTATTTATTAGGAGCCTTCTTAGCTGTTAGCAGAAATTAATTGCTTTCAAGAGTACAATAAATTATCAGGAGGAATTAAGAATGAATCAAATGTGGTTTCAAGTTTTGGCGGTTATGATTGTAGGCAGCATGTTAAAGTATTTTGTTCTCAATACACTGGCTTGGGTGGTCATTGATTTAGCTGTACTTGGGGTAGCTTATTTGCTGTTGCGTCGCGACCCCTTTATTGATATGCGGCGCTCTATGATATTTCTTGGCGGTTTAACTGCTGTCAACGTTCTGGTTGATTTGGGAATAATAAGCGGGGTAATTGGCAATCTGGCTCTGTTAGGACTCTTAGCCTATATAATGTTTGGGCGCGGTTACACTAATCGCCGGCGTAGATAGCCGGGAGGAATACTCATGTCTGACAGCCGGATTATTACCAGAACGGCATTATTATTGTCGCTTACCCTGATTTTTCAGTCGCTGCGGTTTTTTATTCCCTTGCCGCCGTTTTTATCAATGTTTATTATTGGCAGCTTGGTTAATGCTTCCTTGCTTATTGCTGCACAAAAAGCCGGTTTGTGGCCTGCACTCATTATTGCCGCAATAGCCCCGGTTGTGGCTTATTTTCAGGGACAGCTGCCTTTGCCGGTATTCATTTTACCAGTTGCCCTAGGCAATGCGGCATACATCCTCCTGTTTTTAGCCGGTCGTCAGTTGGGCCGTATTCCTGGCATTGTTCTGGCAACCTTGGGTAAAAGCGGACTTTTATACGGAATATTTGCCTGGCTGCTTACTTTTATCGCGATTTCCCCGAAAGTGGCCGCAGGCATTATGCTGGCAATGAGCTGGCCGCAGTTGGTTACCGGCGGGGTAGGAGGCATATTGGCATATTGGGTGGCACAACGTATCAAGTAACGAAAAAAACCTCTGCCAATGTCAACCAGGCAGAGGTTTTTCGGTGCGTCAGGAGAAAGTATAGTATTAAATAGAAGAACGGAGGAAACAAATTATGAGCGAACAAGAGCAAAATAATCTAAGCATCAAAGAACTGGCAGGGAAAAACTTCAAAGAAGGCTACAATTGTTCTGAGACTATTGTAAGGACTTTTCGTGACTTTTATCAGTTAGATGTTTCTGATGAGGCTTTAAAGATGGCGTCAGGCTTCGGCGGTGGTCTTGGTCATGCCGGCTGTATGTGTGGCGCTCTTTCAGGCGCCACCATGGTATTGGGAATGTTCCAGGGCCGGGACAATAAGGAGCAAAGCCGCGGTCCTATCTACAGCAGCTCCCATGATTTCCATGGCATCTTTTCCGAAAAGTTTGGCGCCGCCTGTTGCCGGGTGCTCAATCCTCATGAATTCGGCACTCAGGAGCAGCGGCGTACTTGCCTTAAAATTACCGGTAATACCGCCGAACTGCTGCTGAAATATATCCAGGAGAAAGAGCTGGCAACAAAGGGATAGTTTAAAAGATACGACATAAAACTTTGCCGTTATCGGTGAGCCATTTGCGGCATTCCTGATAGTCAGGAGCAAACTTTCTGACTTCATTCCAAAACTTAACAGAATGGTTGGGCTCCAGTAAATGGCACAGCTCGTGAATAATCAGATAATCAGCTACCCGGGGCGGAGCCATGATGACTCGCCAGTTATAGTTGATATTGCCAAGGCTTGAACAACTACCCCAGCGGGTTTTCTGATCTCTGATGGTTATACGTACCGGGCGAACGCCAATTAATGCCGCCCAATGCTTGGTTCTGACAAGAAATTGTTCACCAGCCTGGTTTATTAGCCAGGCTTTTAGTATTTGTTCGGTAGTGACAGAATGCTCTGCGGCCATCCTCGGTGCAGGCAGCTTTACGAGAATTTCCGAGGGCTTTATTATTACTTCCGGCTTGTTATTGCTGCCAGGCAAAACAACAAGAGTGTAAGTCTGGCCCTGGTACAGCAGTTGAGAGCCGGGTGTCAGCGTCTGGTTCACAGGGTTGGCGGCAAGTGCCGCTTGTTTGTTTAGCCGGCCTGTAAGCCATCTGCTTTTACTTGTCAGAATCTGCTTAACTTCATCAGCGGTGAGTTTCCCCGGCGCTGCGATTTCAACTACAGCAGTAGGGAGCAGCCGCAATTGAATGGTTTTCCGGCGTTTATCAAGACGCAGTGAATAAGTAATTATACGGTCATTGAGTTTAATTGTCGGCATAGTTAATTCCTTTGTGATAGTAGTAAATCAAAATTATATATTTGCCATAAAATCAGATTGTCCTTTTCTAGGAAGAGTTATTTTTTCATGGTAAAAAACTTACTTGACAATAACAAATGCAGGTGGTATTATAACTAATGTCCGCTATAGGACATAAACATAATAAATGCCCGGGTGGCGGAATGGCAGACGCGGAAGACTCAAAATCTTTTGTTGGTAACAACGTGGGGGTTCAAGTCCCTTCCCGGGCACCAATTGAATCAAAAACTATTTTAACATTTATTTGAATTTTTTTGGACGAAATAAGCCGCTCTCAGCATTGCTTGGAGTGGCTTTAATTATTTTTTTTTGAAAAAGGGGCTTATACGTTAACTAGTAAATTATCTATGAATAAGCTGGTTAACACTGAAGGAGTAATTCAATGTCAATACAAAAGAAGCAATTATTTACGCGGAAGATATTCCCGACAACCTGGGTATCTTTATTTCTGGCAGTATTGCTATTTCCTCTTGGTTTATTACTGCCGGAGTGGTGTGGCTGGGAAAACGGTCTGATAGAAAATTCACAGGTGGCTATTCTTATTTTTGGAGCATTCTTATCTTGGAGGTTGGCGCATCATAACCGCGATGATAGACAAATTCATAATTTGTGTTTATGGATGATAGTTGTTTGGCTGATGATGGTTGGGCGAGAATTGAGCTGGGGACGGGTATTTTTTGAGCCGATAACTACCGGACCGGATGGCCCTACGTTTCCGTCGATTCATGCAATTTGGTATGGCCGGTATGTGTATCCGGTGCTTACGGTTATCATTATTAGTACACTAATCGGACTGTGGCGCAATTTCAACTGGGAGCATATTAAACAAAAAGTCTACATATCGACGATTGATGGGGTTCTGTTAATTATTGCCGCCATAGCTTCACAGCTTATTTTTGAAAGAAATTTAATTTTATTGCTCAAGCCGTATTCGCAGGTATTAGAAGAGCTGTCCGAATTAATAGTTTATTGGTGCATGGTTAGTATTTTAATGGCTAATGGTTTCCAAAAATAGACAAATATTACCCATTGCCTTTTTTTACCGTTACATTGCGTACGGTACCGGTATATTCATTAGAAAACAAAGATGGTATAAGTGGATCGCATCCTGCAGGGTGCGGTTTTTCTATTTCCGGCTTCAATTCGGCACGAATTAAATGAACGTTTTTTTGTAGCAAAATTGCTCAGCCATTCATAGATTACAACATACCCCTTACTTTGTGGATAGGAGGCGCACATATGGGATTTAACGGATTCGGCGGCTTTGGAGGTCGAGGCGGCTTTGGTGGTTGCTTTATAATAATTATCATTATTCTGTTGCTATTCTGCTTCTGTAATGATGACTGCAGCCCGACCTGCTAAGTAATTTCGCCTTACGCCAAAACACAACGAGATATTAGGGAACAGAACGAGGCATTCATAATATGGATGCCTTGTTCTGCGTATATCCCCTAGAGAACAATATTTTGTTTCCGGCCTTCTTTTTACTTGACGGCTTATAAATTATTGGCATTATTCTCATAAGAAATGAATATAAATTTATTTTTGGTATTTTTTTACATTAATTCATAAAAATAGCAGGAGAACCACCCTGCAAGCGCGAATATAATCGCAACTACAAAAACATGGAGGGTGGTTTTATGACAGAATTGCTTAGCATCAAAGACATATCGCAGGAAATTGGTATTCCGCAAAGCACTTTACGGTATTATCGCGATTTATTTATGGATTATTTGCCGGCTACCGGCGAAGGGAAAAAGAAACGTTTTTACCCTGAAGCCGTTGAAGTGTTCCAGGCTATTGCGAAAGGTATGCACCAAAATAAAAATGCAGATGACATTGCTCGTGATCTCAATAGGCGGTTTGCAAGATTTATTGAAGTCGATGCCGAATCGCAGGACGGCAGCGCAACAGCTCCGCAAGAGGAAGAATTGGTCCAATCGCAAGCCTTATCGCCAATAGCTCAGGTTGAAGGTTCTACCATTATGGCGGTTATTGCTTCACAAAACCAGGCTTTACAGCAAATTGCAGCTACCATTAGTATTGTAAACGGACAGCAGGAAGAATTGCATGATTTAAGGCAAGAAGTTTCTAAACTTGAGGAGCGTATGGAAGCGGAACTCACCGAACATTTTCAATTGGTAGATGCCCGGTTGCAACAACTGGCGGAAGAAAAAGAACCCACCAAGCAAAAATCATTCTGGCAGCGATTATTTAGCTAAAATAAGAATTGTATACGATAGCTTTTGGATATTATATATTGCTAAGTAAAAGGCAGTGAGCCAAGGCATAATTTGCCCGGAACACTGCCTTTTACTATTGTTGCAGGTTAAAATATAAATGGAAATATTTGTAATTTAGTGTTTTTTTATTACAAATATTGTAAATTAAGTGAAATGTCAGCCCTAATTATGTTGAATAATAAGCAGGATAACCATAGGTAAATAAGTCATCGTGTCGAATTAGGCGGCGCTCCAACCGTAAGCAGGTCAAGGGTTGTTGGTTTCCAGCTATTAATTTCGACAAGGAAGCTTGAAAAAGTGTCGGTTTTTTACGAAAACTAATTAGGCTAATTTAGCAGGAATTACAATAATTTACAAGAATGTTTAACAGCACCAAAGGTAAAGCTGGTCACTAGGAGGCGATCGACAATGTCTGCGGCAGAAGCTCTCGATAATAACGTAGTGTACTTACCCAGAGAGGATGACTGTCAAGATTCTTTTGAAACCACCACAGGAATTATTTTCATAGACAATGAGCTTAAGTTGAAAAATCTCAATCGTGAAGCAGAAAAGATTTGTGGTATTGACAGGAGTAAATCCATAGGTAGACGGGTAGACGATGTATTTAAACATCATGGTGAAAAGTTTTTGCAGGTATTTCATATGGATGAATATGAGGATTTACATACTGCAAATTTAAAGCTAAAAGTCAAAGATCAGTTTGTTTATGTTCATATTGATACACTAAGGCTTAGAGGCGCTGCCCGGGAAACAAACGGCTTAATTGTTATTATCCAGGACTTATCTGCCGTACGGGCCGCGATAAAGCAGATACAGATAACGCAGATGCTTATGTCTTTAGGCGAATTGGCAGCCGGAGTGGCTCATCATGTGCGGACTCCTCTTACAACCATAAGCGGGTATTTGCAGGTAATGCTCGGCCGGCTGGAAGATGATCAATATACGGTGGGGCGTGATGTGCTGGAGATGATGCTGGATGAGGTATCTTGCATCAATAATGTGGTAAAAGACCTTGTTTTGTTTGCTAAGCCGCCTGTGAACAAAGAAAACAGCATCAACATAAACCGCGTCATTGAAGAAGCCTTGCTATTGACCTTCAAGCAGCTTGGTGGTGAACAGATTGACATTGACAAACAGCTGGCTGCTGATCTGCCGCTGCTCAGTGTTGACAGTAATTTAATCAAACAGGCTATTGTTAACATTATGCAAAACGCCATAGAAGCAATGCCAGGCAAGGGCGTACTGTCAGTAAAATCCTGGATTAACTCTGAGCTAAGTATGCTTGTCATCGCCATCGGTGATACAGGCTCCGGCGTTTCGCCGGAAATTTTGTCCCGGGTATTCGAACCGTTTTATACCACAAAACTTGAACATATGGGACTGGGGTTGCCGGTAGCTCACCGGATTATTAGTGAACATGGTGGCTTTATCAATATCAATCCATTACCTGCTGGCAATACAGGTGCACAGATTCATATCTATCTTCCGATTGTTGACGAACGCCACCGGCGGTTACGGGTGGTACACCAACAGATACTTAATCTTCAGTAAGTATGTTAAAAAATTATAGGTTAAAGGCTGGCTTAAGGGGTAATATCTGAGCCTGCATTCTTCATATTATGATATTGCTACAAAAAACGATGTGAAGAAGGGATGCTAAGTGTTACTCCGGGTTACCTTGTGGCTGTATGTGTTTTTGTTGCTAACAGTATCTATCGGCTATGCCAAACCGAGTGCCGAGCTGGTTGCACCAAGTCTTATCGTGAATTTGCCCAGCCGGACAATAGAATTATTCTCGGGAGATAATTTGCTGAAGGAGTTTCCGGTAGCTATCGGCAAGCCGGCTACCCCAACTCCGCTTGGGAATTATTCTATTATTTGCAAGGAAGTAAATCCTGCCTGGTATCCGCCGGATCAGAAGGGGATAGTGGTGCCCACAGGCCCGGCTAATCCGCTGGGATACAGGTGGATAGGAATTTGGCATACCTATGGCATTCACGGTACAAACGCGCCTTGGTCTATCGGAACAGCCGTATCTAATGGCTGTATTCGTATGTACGAAGAAGATGTGGAAGAGCTTTTTGACAAGGTGAGCTATGGTACACCGGTACGGATCACTTATGACCGAATAAAGGTCCGGACAAATACCACCGGCCAGATATTGCTGTCAGTATATCCTGATGTCTATAATTATGGCAGTATAACCGTGCGGGATATAAGAAACAAGCTTAATACCTATTACCTAAACGATTTTGTCAGTGATGAATTTCTGCGAAATATACTCAACAAACCCAGTGACAAGCAGGTAGTTATCGCCAAACCATTTCCTATTAGAGTGAATGGCAGTCTGCTAACCTCACGCGGGCTGATTGTGCAGGAAGTTCCCTACATTCCCCTTTATTCACTTGCCGAGGCGCTGAAACAGAAAATACACTGGGATGAAAAAACTAAAACTGCCCGGAATGAAGCAGTCAGTGTACCAGGCATTGCCAGTGGCAGTATGGTATTTGTTTCAGCCGCCAGTATAGCAGCGTTGTTTAGCGGTGAGCAGAGCTGGCACTCAGAAGAAAATTCCTGGAATTTTGATAAATTAAAGGTTTTTTTGAACGAACAACCGGTGAATATGGAAGTGCTTAGAATTCAGGGGATTTTGGCAGTACCGGCGCTCTCGTTAGCAGAAATGATGGAACATAAGTTTGAATGGAATGAAAAAGAACATAAGCTAACCATCAACGATAAAGGGCAGAGTGTTAATGTTCCGGTTGAGATGGTCGCAGCAGTGCCCTACATTAAAATTACGAATATAAATCGTTACTTTGATGCTTATGTGTATTTGAATGAAGCGGCTAAGACCTTAGAGCTTACTTATCCTTAACGCAAATTAATATAACCTCCCATAGCGTTGTCACGTTGACACTTGCCATGACCTCCGGTCTTTGTCATGGCAAGCAGTAGCGTGGCAACGTTTTTCTTATCCTAACAGAAAGTATAACTTTCTTAAAAGCAGGATAAGGGCAGCATCGGCTTCCGCTTTCGCCAAAGGCTCGGCGCAAGCTGTGTTTTCTTTAGCAAACTATTACATAATGTTAGCAGGTATTTAGGAAAATAGAGAAGGGATTTTGTGTTTAATAGCCAATAAAAGTAGATTGGACAATATTAGAATATAAGGTGGTGGGCTTATGCCCCAGAGATTTATTATAATTGACGGCAGCAGTCTGGTTCATCGGGCATTTCATGCGCTGCCAATGCTGCGTACAGCTGACGGGCTGCATACCAATGCGGTATATGGATTTACAACCATGCTTGTAAAATTGCTGGCAGACTACAAACCGGATTTTTTAGCGGTGGCTTTTGATAAAGGACGGGTGACCTTCCGGACAGAAACTTACTCACAGTACAAGGCTCAACGTCAGGCTACTCCCGGAGAACTGTCCGAACAGTTCCCCTTGCTTCGCGAGCTGTTACAGGCGTTTGGCATCACGACAATTGAAGAGGCGGGCTTTGAAGCCGATGATATTATCGGCACACTGGCAGCAAAGGCTTCCAGACAAGGCTATGAGGTGCTTATTGTAACCGGTGACCGTGATGCTCTCCAGCTTATCGGGCCGGAGACCAAGGTGCTGCTTACCAAAAGAGGCATCTCAGATATGGAAACCATGGATACGGCTGCGCTCAAAGAAAAATACGGTTTGACTCCGGCCCAGATTATTGATATGAAAGGTCTGATGGGAGACAGCTCTGACAACATACCGGGTGTACCCGGTGTTGGCGAAAAAACGGCAGGAAAGCTGCTGGCCCAATTCGGTTCACTGGAAAATGTCTTAGCCAATATTGACCAGGTGTCAGGCAAAAAACTGCAGGAAAATCTGCGTCAATTTACCGACCAGGCAATTTTATCAAAACAGTTGGCTACTATTGTTTGCAACATGGATATGGAGTTTATCCCGGAAAATTTTGGTATTCATCCAGAAACGCAGACTGTAAAAGAATTGTTTGCTAAATTTGAATTCAAAACCCTGTTGGCAAAAGTGGACACCTTGTTTCCGGGAATCAGCAGCAGGGATGCCGGCGAGATTCAATCGCCGGCTGTTGAGCTAAGTGCGCCTGCTATCGCCACCAGCCGGGCAGAGGTTGCTGCCGTTTGTGCCAAGGTTAGGCAACAGGGGCGCATGAGCTGCTATCCGGTATCGCCAGGACACTCACCATTAGCCGGACTTATTGGCCTTGCTCTCACTTGTGCTGAAGAAACCGTCTACATTCCCGCAGAGGCAGAAGGCTGGGACGGCATTTTTGACTTGTTGGCCGACAGCAGTGTAACGATAGTTGCCTATGATTCTAAAAAGCTGTATAATGCCTGTCAGGCAAGAGGGACGCTGGTGCAGGCTCAAGTAACAGATGTCCTGATTGCCGCCTACTTGCTGGACCCTACGGCTTCTGCTTATCCGCTGGATGTTTTGGCCAAAAAATATTTGGAGCAAAATGTGATTTTACCTGCCGGAGACAAAAACTTGCCGTTGAAGCCGGAGTTTGCTGCCTGGGCCAGTGGTATTACCGGACAGTTGCAAGCAGTACTTGCTTCGCAACTTAAAAATACCGGCTTGAACAAACTGTTTGAGGAAGTTGAGATGCCGCTTGTCGAAGCTCTTTCAGCGATGGAGGTTGCCGGTATTAATGTTGACCGCAGCTACCTGCGGGAGATGGCGGTAAGTATTGCCGGTAAAGTAGATCAGCTGATCGATGAAATTTACCTGTTGGCTGATGAACAATTCAATGTCAATTCCACCAAGCAGTTGGGCGTTATTTTATTTGAAAAACTCAAGCTTCCTATTATTAAAAAGACAAAAACAGGTTACTCTACTGACGCAGAGGTACTGGAAAAATTAGCAGGACAGCACCCGCTAATTGATAAGCTGCTGGAATACCGTATGCTGACCAAACTTAAATCAACCTATCTTGATGGTATGGAAGGATTAATTCATCCTGAATCAGGCAGAATTCACACTACCTTTAATCAAATGGTTACGGCAACCGGCAGGTTGAGCAGCTCTGAGCCCAACCTGCAGAATATTCCTATCCGTTCCGATATTGGGCGGAAAATCCGGGAATTATTTGTTCCCGGCGAAGGCTACCAGTATATTATGTCTGCCGACTATTCGCAAATCGAGCTCAGAGTACTGGCCCATATGGCTGGTGATGCCAGTTTGCTGGAAGCGTTCCGCCATAATCAGGATATACACACCCGGACAGCAGCGGAAGTCTTTGGTATAGAGATGGTGGAAGTTACGCCGGAGATGCGGGCCAGAGCCAAGGCCGTCAATTTCGGTATTGTTTATGGCATAAGCGATTACGGGCTGGCGCGTGATATTGGTGTCAGCCGCAAAGAAGCCAGTTACTACATTGAAAGTTATTTTGCTAACTATCAAGGTGTGAAAAGATATATTGATGAAGTTGTTGCCGGTGCTCACCGCGATGGCTATGTCACGACCTTGTTTGGGCGGCGCCGTCATTTGCCGGATATTAACAGCAGCAACTTTAATCAGCGCTCCTTTGCCGAACGAACAGCTATGAATACCCCTATTCAGGGAGCAGCTGCCGATATTATCAAGATTGCCATGAATGAGGTGTATGCCGCACTGAAGGCAAAGCAGCTCAAAAGCCGGCTATTGCTGCAGGTTCATGATGAATTAGTATTGGAAGTAACAGAAAACGAGCTTGATCAGGTGGCAGCGCTTGTGAAACAAGCAATGGAACAGGCAGTAGAACTTGATGTGCCGCTGGTAGCCGAAGTAAAGACCGGCAGTAATTGGGCTCAGGCCAAATAAAAGGGAGTGTGTACCATGCCGGAAATGCCAGAAGTTGAAACAATTCGCCGGACACTTACTAATAAGATTGAAGGGCGGAAAATTACCCGTGTTGATATAAAATTATCGCGCCTGATCAAGTGGCCGACAGCACCAGAATTTCAGGCGGTACTCACTGACCGGACAGTTGAAAAGCTGGTACGGCGGGGTAAATATCTGCTGTTTTACCTTGACAACAGCTTGGTGCTTGTTATTCATTTACGAATGACCGGACGTTTGTATTATATAGCCCCGGGAAGAGAATATGATAAATTTACGCATATCCTGTTTTTCCTTGATAATGGCGATGCACTGTTATATGCCGATACACGTACTTTAGGAACTTTATATTTGATGCCTCAGGCTGAATTATGGCGCATTGCCGGTCTGGCTTCCATGGGGCCGGAACCGCTGTCCGAGGAGTTTACCCTGGAGTATTTTGCCGGTATGCTGAAAAAACGCCAGGCTAAAATTAAACCGGTGTTATTAAACCAGAAGCTGGTTGGCGGTCTGGGAAATATCTATGTTGATGAAGCGCTGGCCATTGCCGGCATCGACCCTGACCGAATAGCCAGCAGTATTAATGAAACTGAAGCAAAATATCTTTACCAGGCAATAAACCAGGTTATCGCTGACGGAATTTCCCATGGCGGCACCACTTTTCGCGATTATCGCGATGGTGCAGGCCAAAGCGGCAGCCACCAGCACCACCTCCATGTGTATGGTCGTGCCAATCAACCCTGCCATCGCTGCGGCGCTATTATTGCCCGCAAAGAAGTAGGGGGGCGTGGCACTCATTATTGTCCTAATTGCCAGAAGTAACCGGAGGAAGCCTTATGTATGTCATTGGATTAACCGGCGGGATTGCCAGCGGCAAAAGTACGGTAAGCAAAATGCTCGGCAAGCTGGGGGCAGCTATTATTGATGCCGACCAACTTTCGCGGGAAGTTACTCTTCCCGGAAAGCCGGCCTGGCAGGAAATTATTAAGCGGTTTGGCGACGGTATTATTGAGCCTGGCGGGGAAATCAACCGCAAACGTTTAGGGCAAATTATTTTTGCTGACAGTCAGGCACGGTTTGATTTAGAACAAATCACCCATCCGCGTATTGAGGCCGAAACAATGGCTGCCATTATTAGGGCGGAGCAGAATGGCTGTACGGTAGCTGTGCTTGATGCGCCGTTATTAATCGAAGTGGCTTGGCATCACAAAACAAATAGTGTCTGGGTGGTCTTTGTTAACGAACAAACTCAGCTTGCCCGGCTAAAACTGCGTGACAATATTAGTTATGAAGATGCCGTGGCAAGAATCCAGGCACAAATGACTTTGCGTGAAAAATTGAATTATGCGGACGTTATTATTGACAATAACGGCACTCTTGAAAATACCAAAGCACAGGTGCTTGCAGCCTGGCAGAGGATAAAGCTTTTGCAACAAAGCTGACGGTATTTTTCTTACCAACCAAACATATCTTTAATACAGCGATTTTTAGTGCGGAGTGATTTTATTGCGTATCCGGACTTGGTTTAAAGTCCTGCTCATCGGTCTTTTGTTAACTGTCGCCGGGATATATACGGCATACACCGGCGACTGGTTTCAAAAAAAATTTTTGTATCCGTTTTTATACCAGGAAGCCATATATACGTATGCCTTAGAACAGGATATTGATCCGTTTTTAGTGGCTGGTGTTATCAAAACAGAGAGTAAGTTTATTACTGAAGCCTGCTCGCCGAAAGGCGCTTTGGGACTGATGCAGATTATGCCTGATACTGGCCGCTGGATTGCCGAACAGCTTAACCATGAAAAATTTATGATAGCCGATCTTACTGATCCGGATATTAATATCCGGTTTGGTACTTGGTATTTAGCTTCATTAAAAAAAGAATTTCACGACAATGAAGTATTGTATCTCGCAGCCTATAACGGCGGACGGGGCAATGTGAAGCAATGGATGCAGCGGTACGGCTGGTCGGAAGATTTTGCTGATATAAAGCAGATCCCTTTCAAGGAAACCAGAGAGTATGTAGAAAAAGTAATGCATAACAAAAAACGCTATCAGGAATTGTATGGCCGATAAAGCAGACTTAGCTTCAGGTGGGGTTTTAAAACCCCATCAGAAGGTTAGTCGCCCTTATCCAGGGGGTTATAAACAGTCTTAGCTCCCGTTTGTGAAAACTGAGAGTCCCTATGAAGCAAAATCTAGATGTATTAGCAGGTAATGAGGGGAAATGTACTACAAATGCGTAAGTTAATGATTTTACTTTTAACCTTATTGACGGTAGTTGCTGCCGGGTGCGGTTCCGACAAACAGTCCCTGCCGTCTGAGAACAAAAAGATAGCTGTTCAGCAGGGTGGACAGTTAAAGTATGGCAGTTTACAGGAACCGAACACGTTAAATCCACTTCTTTCTGATTTTTTATCTACTGCTGAAGTGGGCAGACTGCTCTTTAGTGGTTTGGTAATTACCGGAGATAAGGGCGAATGGCTGCCGGACCTGGCTGTGGATGTGCCCACAATGGCTAACGGCGGGGTTACTCCTGACGGACTGAGAATAACTTATCGCTTGCGCCAGGGGGTTAAGTGGCATGACGGCATGGAATTTACTGCCGAAGATGTTAAATTTACCTGGCAGCTTATCATGAACCACAAAGTAAATATTGTATGGCGGGATGGCTATGATAAGATCAGTGATATTGAGACTCCGGACAAATACACGGTTGTTATCAAATTCAAAGAGTTTTATGCGCCTTATTTGACGCTGTTTACCACCATATTGCCAAAACACAGGCTGGAAAACGCAGGTGATATTAATAAAGCAGCCTTTAACCGGGCTCCCATCGGTACCGGTCCCTTCAAGTTTAAGGATTGGCAGATAGCAGAAGCTGTTGTTTTGGAGGCTAACACCAGTTATTACCGTGGTAAACCGGTATTAGACAGTATTGTTTATAAAGTTATTCCTGACGCAAATTTGCTGCTTACCCAACTGAAAACTGGAGAATTGGATATTGCCAGTAATATTGGCTTTTCACATCTGGAGCAAGTAAAGGCGCTAGACGGAATACGGACAGTCATTGCGCCCACTATGGTTTGGGAGCACATGGATTTTAATCTTGATAATGTTTTGTTCCAGGACGTGAGGGTGCGCAAAGCCATTGCTCTTGCCATTGATCCGCAAGCCATTATTACCAATGTGCTCAAAGGTGTTGCCAGCCCAGCTTATGCTGACCAGTCGCCGCTGTCCTGGGCCTACAATCCTATGCAGCAGCCAACCGGCAAAGATATTAATACCGCGCGCAATTTACTGGCACAGGCAGGCTGGCAGCCCGGCTCTGACGGAATTATGACCAAAGAAAATAAGAAGCTGGCTTTTTCGCTGACCACTCCTACCGGCAATCGGCAACGGGAGCAGACTGCCCAAAAGATTGCTGAACAACTAAAGGAAATTGGTGTTTTAGTAGAAGTACGGCCTGTTGAAGGACAGGTGTTTTTCAGTGAGGTTTTGAAAAACAGGCGGTTTGAAACAGCCTTATATGCCTGGATGGCCGGTATTGATCCGGACAATACCAACCTTTGGCATTCCCGTAAGATCCCCGGTGCCGCTAACGCGTATACAGGGCAAAATTATCCCGGCTGGCGTAATCCTGAAGTGGATAGGCTTACTGAACTTGGCGTCAGAACAGTCGATACTGCGGCCAGAAAAGATATCTATTTTCTTATCCAGGATTTTATTCGTCAAGATTGTCCGGTTGTTCCGCTGTTCTTCCGGGGAAATATTGATGCGGTAAAAACGTCGGTAGCTAACTATCAGCCTAATCCAACCCCCTCAGGCAATATGTGGAATGCCTGGCAATGGGGTTTTACGATTACTAAATAATGCTCGACATAAAATTCTTGACGGAAAAGCTTGACGATGATTTATTGTTGTGATAATATACATTATGTTGCGTTAAACAGTGATAAGCAGAGAACCTATATATATCACAACATGCGGTCGTGGCGGAACGGCAGACGCGCTAGCCTCAGGAGCTAGTGGGGGCAACCCCGTGGTGGTTCAAATCCACTCGACCGCACCATCTATAAGCAGCGAACAAGGTTGTTGCGAGTCGTTAGAGAAGCAAGAACCTGTGTGAGTCGCTTAGTTCCAAACGGTAGCAAGGAACATCCTTTAAAAATTTCTTGACGAACCGAAGCATTTATCGTATAATTTCAGTTGTTGGATAACATAACATGCGGTCGTGGCGGAACGGCAGACGCGCTAGCCTCAGGAGCTAGTGGGGGCAACCTCGTGGTGGTTCAAATCCACTCGACCGCACCATAAGCAGCGAACCAGGTTGTTGCAAGCCATCAGGCGAAGTAAGAACCTGTGTGAGTCGCTTAGTTCTGAGTGGAGCGAAGAACATCCTCTATCTACAATAAACAACGCGGTTGTGGCGGAATCGGCAGACGCACCATCTTGAGGGGGTGGCGCTCACAAGGCGTGTGAGTTCAAGTCTCACCAACCGCACCAAAAAGCAAAAAAGCCTTTGAGACTATCTCAAAGGCTTTTTTAGTTATCTATTGACAAGCCTCGGCGAACTCTGTTATTATTTATACAATAAGCATATGGCCTTTAAGTTGGTCCTGTGAGGCTGGCAAGGGGATGGTAGTAGGGAATTTTGTCTTCTTGCGCGCTTTTCGTGCCAAGAAGGCTTTTATTATGCCTAATAATAACAAATACTATCCTTTAAATTGGCCCCGTGAGGTCTGCAAGGATGTTGTTGCCAAAACGCCAAGGCTTTATCCGGCGTGGTTAGTTATAACTCCTTGCTCCTTGGGGCAGGGAGTTTTTTTACATTCGAAGGGAGAGTGTGTAATGATTAAAGCCCATGTATCACTGAGAAACAAGGATATTCTTGGTCTTGAAACCATGTCCGCAGCCGAAATGAACCTGATTCTCGATACTGCAAAAGAAATGAAAAACATCATCGATCGTGATATCAAGAAAGCGCCCACACTGCGCGGCAAGTCCATCATTAATTTATTTTTTGAGAACAGTACCCGGACCCGTACTTCTTTCGAGCTGGCAGGCAAGTATCTTGGAGCAGATGTTGTTAACATATCGACAAGCACAAGCAGTGTTGCCAAAGGGGAAAGCTTGCGTGACACTCTGCTAACCGTCGAAGCCATGGGAGTAGATATTATCGTCATGCGCCATGAAGCCGAAGGCTCGGCGCAATTTGCTGCCAATATCGCTAAACCGGTAATCATCAATGCCGGTGATGGCGCGCATGAGCATCCGACCCAGGGTCTCTTGGATATGTTTACCATAAAGCAATATAAAGGCAATATTGCCGGCCTTAAAGTGGCTATTGTCGGCGATATTCTTCACAGCCGGGTAGCCCGTTCTAATATCTGGGGTCTTCTGAAAATGGGAGCCGAGGTTCATGTAGCCGGACCACAAACCCTGTTGCCGCGCGGCCTGGAACAGGTGGGTGTCACGGTACACCACCGGGTTGAAGATGCGCTGGATCAGGCAGATGTCGTGAATGTACTCCGGATTCAGCGTGAACGGCAGCAAAAGGGATTGTTCCCGTCGGCACGCGAATATGCCCGCATATTTGGTGTTAACGCGAAACGGCTGGCACTCGCCAAGCAGGATGCGCTATTGATGCATCCGGGTCCGATGAATCGCGGCCTGGAAATTGCGCCTGATGTAGCCTACGGGGAGCAGTCGGCGATACAAGAGCAGGTAAAGAACGGACTGGCAGTTAGAATGGCGTTGTTATTCTTGGTATTGATGGGAGGGACTCACATTGAAGCTGCTAATTAAAGGTGGACGCATTATAAATCCGGCTGAACAGATGGACATGACAGGCGATATTGTGATTGAACAGGGTAAGATCGTGGCAATCGGGCAAAACCTCACAGCCGATGGCGGGCAAGTTATTGAAGCCGCCGGCTTAGTTGTGGCTCCTGGTCTTATTGATATGCATGTGCACTTGCGGGAACCAGGCCTGGAGGCAAAAGAAGATATTGCTTCAGGTACACGGGCAGCCGCGGCCGGTGGCTTCACTACCGTCGCCTGCATGCCTAATACCAAGCCGGTTGTTGATAATTCGATTCTGGTTTCCGGGTTAATTCAGCGCGGCCAAACAGAAGGTGTAGTGAACCTTAAAATAATTGGTGCCTTAAGTAAGGGCCTGGAAGGCAAAGAGCTTGCCGAAATTGGTGATATGATTGCAGCCGGGGCGGTAGCCATCTCTGATGACGGCGGTCATTTGGACAGTACCCGGCTGTTAAAAACCGGTCTTGAGTATACCGGTATGTTTCAACGTCCGGTCATTACCCACTCGGAGGACGAAGAACTTGCCGGCGAAGGCTATATGCATGAAGGTGCCGTATCGGCCATGCTGGGAATAAAAGGACGGCCGGCCGTCGCTGAAGACATTGCGGTTGCCAGAGATATTATGCTGGCAGAATATGCAAATTCGCCCATTCATATTGCCCATGTAAGCAGTAAGGGGGCGGTTGAGATTATCCGGCAGGCTAAACGGCGGGGCGTAAAAGTGACGGCAGAAACAACACCACATCACCTGACCCTGACTGATGAAGAACTGAAGAGTTTTAACACCGCTTTCAAAGTAAACCCGCCGCTCCGGTCGGCCGACCATAGGGAAGCGCTGATTGCCGGACTGAAGGACGGAACCCTGGATGCCATTGCTACCGATCATGCTCCCCATGCTTTTGAGGAAAAAGATGTTGAGTTCCGTTATGCGCCCAGTGGCTTTGCCGGACTGGAAACAGCGCTTGGTGTTGTGCTGACAGGACTTTATCACACCAAAAAGCTGACACTGATGGAAGTGATTGATAAAATGTCATATGCTCCGGCAAAAATCCTCGGACTGGAAAGCGGTGTGCTGAAAGTCGGCGCTCCGGCAGATATAACGATTATCGATACTGAATATAAATGGGATGTTAATTGCATAAATTTTTATACAAGAGGCAAACATTCTCCATTTGAAGGCAGGAATTTTAAGGGCAAAGCGCTAATTACTATAGTGAACGGTAGTATAATTATGCAAAACGGCGAGGTGCTTAAATGATTGGCAAACTGATATTGGAAGACGGCAGCGTTTTCCAAGGGATGCTGGTTTCTGCTGCTAACACAGTTGGAGAAGTAGTGTTCAACACCGGCATGACCGGTTACCAAGAAGTATTGACAGATCCGTCCTATTGCGGACAAATCGTAACAATGACCTATCCCTTAATCGGCAATTACGGTGTGGCTGATATATTCGAACAAGCCAGACAATCGTTTGTACGGGGTTTTGTCATCAGCGAACTTTGCCATCAGCCCAGTAACTGGCAGGCGGAAGATTCTTTGGCTGCTTACCTGAAAGCCCGGAATATTCCCTGCATCTATGATGTTGATACCCGGGCAATTACCAGACGGATACGCTCACACGGGGCTATGAAAGGCGTGATTGTAACGGCTGATGCTACGGCAGGCGAAATTGCTGAGCTGTTGGGAAGACCGCTTTGTGATGATGTGGTCAATGAAGTCACGACAAACGAAGTTTATCGGATTTCAGGCAATGGACCGCGTATCGCGGTTATGGATTTCGGTATTAAACGTAATATCCTGAACACGATGGCCAACACCGGCTGCGATATTACGGTACTGCCTGCTCATACTCCGGCGGCAGAAATATTGGCTCTTAATCCTGACGGTGTATTTTTATCCAACGGGCCTGGCGACCCTAAAAATGCGCCGGTGGATACTGTACGGGAGTTAATCGGCAAAAAACCGATATTTGGCATTTGTCTGGGGCATCAACTCCTGGCTTTAGCTTTAGGGGCAGATACCTATAAGTTAAAGTTTGGCCATCGCGGTTCCAACCAGCCGGTCAAAGACCTGGCAACAAACAGGGTATATATTACCTCACAGAATCACGGCTATGCCATTGATGACAGCTCGCTCGGCAAAATTGACGTAACAGTAACTCACCGGGCGGTTAATGATGAAACCATCGAAGGCATGCGGCATAATAGTTTGCCTATTTTTTCGGTGCAATATCATCCCGAAGCCAAACCAGGCCCTGATGACAGCAGCTACTTGTTCGACGATTTTATGAAGCTTTTAGCCCAGGAAACAAATAAGGCAAGGGGGAACTAACGTTGCCGAAAAAAGACAAATTGCACAAAATTATGGTAATCGGCTCAGGACCAATTGTCATTGGCCAAGCGGCTGAATTTGACTATGCCGGCACACAAGCCTGCCAAACGCTGAAAGAAGATGGTTTTGAAGTGGTGCTGGTAAACAGTAATCCGGCTACCATTATGACAGATACCCATATTGCCGATTGGGTATATATTGAACCGCTTACTCCTGAATATTTAGAGGAAATTATCGCAAAAGAACGTCCGGACGGGCTGTTAGCTACGTTAGGCGGCCAGGCAGGACTTAATCTGGCGGTAAAACTGGCAGAAAATGGCGTACTGGACAAATATCAGGTTAAGCTCCTGGGGACACCGCTTGACGCAATCAAAAAAGCGGAAGACCGGGAACTATTCAAAGCCACTATGGAAGAAATTGGTCAGCCCATTCCGGAAAGCACCATTGTTGAAGATATTGACAGTGCGCTCAAGTTTGCGCAGGAAATTGGTTATCCGCTTATTGTGCGGCCAGCGTATACGCTGGGAGGAACTGGCGGCGGCATTGCCTATAATGATAAAGAACTCATTGATACAGTAAACAGAGGGCTGAAATACAGTCTGATTGGTCAGGCGCTGATTGAACGGAGTGTAGCAGGCTGGAAAGAAATAGAATACGAAGTTATTCGTGATGCGGCCGATAACTGCATTACGGTATGCAATATGGAAAACTTTGACCCTGTCGGCATCCACACCGGTGATAGTATTGTTGTAGCGCCGTCACAGACGCTTTCGGACCATGAATATCAGATGCTGAGAAGCGCGTCACTTAAAATCATCCGCGCGCTGGGCATCGAAGGCGGTTGTAATGTCCAGTATGCGCTTGACCCTAACAGCAGTAAATATATTGTCATCGAAGTAAATCCCCGGGTAAGCCGTTCCAGTGCGCTGGCTTCTAAAGCCACCGGTTATCCGATTGCCAAAGTAGCCACAAAAATCGCAATCGGCTACACCCTGGACGAAATTACCAACGCGGTAACCGGAAAAACTAAAGCCTGCTTTGAACCGGCCATTGACTATGTGGTAGTCAAGTTTCCCCGCTGGCCTTTTGATAAATTCAACCTTGCCGACCGGACTCTCGGCACCCAGATGAAGGCTACCGGAGAGGTTATGTCCATTGACCGTAATTTTGAAGGAGCCTTATTAAAAGCTGTGCGTTCCTTGGAGATTGGTCTTAACCGTTTATCCATTCCGGAATTGATTGGCCTTAGCGATCAGGAAATTATCGAAAAACTTGAGTCTGCCAATGACGAGCGGGCCTTTGTTATTGCCGAGGCTATGCGCCGCGGCATAACGGTGGCGGATATTCACGCCATAACCGCTATCGATAAATTTTTCCTGGACAAAATTGAAAACATTGTAGTGATGGAAAGAAAAATCAGCCAAGAATTATCACCCGCAGTGCTTCTTCGCGCTAAGAAAATGGGGTTTGCGGATAAAACCATTGCCGAGCTTACCGGTAAAACGGTATACCAAATCCGGACGATGCGCAAAGAGGCTAACATTGTGCCAACTTATAAAATGGTGGATACCTGCGCCGGTGAGTTTGAAGCAGTTACGCCTTACTACTACTCGAGCTATGCCCAGGAAGATGAAGTAACAACAACCGATAAACGCAAAGTTGTAGTACTGGGTTCCGGCCCCATCCGTATCGGCCAGGGCATCGAATTTGATTACTGCTCGGTGCATTCTGTCTGGGCACTGCGCGAGATGGGCATTGAGTCGGTTATTATCAATAATAATCCGGAAACCGTATCAACAGATTTTGATACTTCTGACCGCCTGTACTTTGAACCGCTGACACCGGAGGATGTATTAAATATTATTGATAAAGAAAAGCCTGAGGGCGTCATCGTTCAGTTCGGTGGTCAAACGGCCATCAATTTGGCCGGACCGCTGGAAAAAGCCGGTGTCAAGATCTTTGGCACCAGTGTGGAAGGGATTGACAGAGCGGAAGACCGGGAAAGGTTTGAAGCCCTCTTAGAAGAACTCAATATTCCACGCCCCCAGGGCGCTACAGTCACCGCTGCCGCTCAGGCGCCGGCAGCAGCCGCCCGTATCGGCTATCCGGTTGTTGTCCGTCCTTCCTATGTACTGGGCGGGCGGGCTATGGAAATTGTCTATAATGAAACCGAGTTAAAAGATTATATGGTGCGTGCCGTAAAAGCCTCGCCAGAGCATCCGGTGCTGATTGACCGTTATATGCAAGGCACAGAGGTAGAGGTTGACGCTATCGCTGACGGCGAGGATTTTCTGATCCCTGGCATCATGGAGCATATCGAACGTGCCGGCGTCCATTCCGGTGACAGTATCGCGGTGTACCCGCCGCAAACATTGTCGCCTAAGGTCATTGACACCATTATCGACTACACCGGGCGTCTGTCCAAGGGACTTAAAGTAAAAGGCCTGATCAATATTCAGTATGTTATTGTTGATGAAGAAGTTTACGTAATCGAAGTAAACCCCAGATCCAGCCGGACAATTCCGTTCTTAAGCAAAATTACCGATATACCAATGGTCAACGTAGCAACCCGTATAGCTCTAGGCGAGACCTTGAAAGGCTTGGGATACACTCCCGGACTGCTGCCACTCAGAGACTATATTGCCGTCAAAGTACCGGTATTCTCTTTTGCCAAAATGCAGCATGTGGATATCTCGCTTGGACCGGAAATGAAATCCACCGGTGAGGTTATGGGAATTGATTATCAATATTCCAGAGCGCTTTATAAAGGAATTGTCGGTGCAGGTATGAATATACCGCAAGAGGGTACAGTACTGGTGACAGTGGCTGATAAAGATAAACCTGAGGCTGCCGAGATCGCCAAAGAGTTTGTCCAAATGGGCTATGAACTGATTGCAACCAGCGGTACGGCTAAGTATCTCCGGTCACAGGGTTTAACGGTAGGCGAGGTACCTAAGCTCCATGAACAACAGCCGGAAATCATTGAGATGATTAAGGCTGGAAAAATCAATATGGTTATTAATACTTTAACTAAAGGACGGGATTTTGAAAGCGACGGTTTCAAAATCAGAAGGGCGGCTGTGGAGCATTCCCTGCTTTGCCTGACCTCGATGGACACGGCCAGCGCCGTACTTGATGTGCTTAGTATCATGCGTCAGGGCAAATTCCTTTATGTACTGGCATTGCAGGACTATGTAGGCGGAGGAGAAACAACCCGTGGCTAAAACCTGTGTACTGGCTCAGATAATTGAAAATAGCGTTATTGCCGGCGATGTATTTAAATTGATTGTGACTGCTCCGGCAATTGCCGGTATTGCCCGGCCCGGTCAGTTTGTCCACCTGCGGCTGACAGACCAGCTTGATCCATTGCTCAGACGGCCGCTCAGCATTGCCGATTGCCATGCTGCTAACGGCACACTGACTCTCATTTACCGGGTTATTGGTCGTGGGACAATGCTTATGACTAAGCTTCAGCCAGGAAATACTGTCGATTGCATGGGACCGCTGGGCAATGGTTTTACCTTGACAGGCCAGCGCCCCCTCCTGGTAGGGGGCGGTATGGGGCTGGCGCCGCTTGTTATGCTGGCCAAAGCCTTTTGCTCCCGGCCGGCTACTATATTGATGGGCGGACGCAATGAACAGGAGCTGTTTTGGCCCAATATGTATGCCGGGGTTTGCCCCAATATACATATTACAACAGATGACGGCAGTATCGGTTACCGCGGTTTTACGATAGATGTATTGCCCGGACTATTAGAAAAAGAAAAGTTTGATGTCATCTATGCCTGTGGACCGCATGTCATGCTTCAGGGTGTGGCGGCCATTGCTGCAAAATACAAGATTCCTTGTCAGGTTTCACTGGAAGAATATATGGCCTGCGGTGTTGGTGCCTGTCTTTCCTGTACCTGCGCCGGTACCAGCGGCAAACGTCACAAAGTGTGCACCGACGGCCCGGTTTTCTGGGCCGAGGAGGTGGCATGGTGAGCAATGTAAATGATATGCTTGCTGTCAATATTGCCGGGATAAAAATGAAGACACCGGTTATGACAGCTTCAGGAACCTTTGGCTTTGGTCTGGAATACAGCGATTTTGTTGATTTGAACCAGGTAGGTGCCATAGTCGTTAAAGGCACAACCCTTGCTCCGAAGGCCGGCAACAGCGGCCGGCGGATGGCGGAAACCCCGGCAGGGATGCTCAACTCTATTGGTCTGGAAAATCCCGGTGTGGAGGAATTTATCC
This sequence comes from Sporomusa sp. GT1, assembly GCF_014634905.1. Classification (NCBI taxonomy): domain Bacteria; kingdom Bacillati; phylum Bacillota; class Negativicutes; order Selenomonadales; family Sporomusaceae; genus Sporomusa; species Sporomusa sp. GT1. Next base: position 165,211 of record NZ_BMBX01000003.1, read on the forward strand.
ACACCATAATGCCCAGACTGGTGCAATATGATGTGCCTGTTATTGTTAACATTTCAGGCAATACGGTGGAAGAATACGGGCAATTGGCGGCAAGGCTTGACAAGACAGGGGTAGCCGGTTTGGAAGTAAATATTTCCTGCCCTAATGTCAAGCAAGGCGGCATTGCTTTCGGTACCTGCCCGGATAGTGCGGCACAGGTAGTGAGAGAAGTAAAAGCAAAGACTACTTTGCCGGTTATCGCCAAGCTTTCACCCAATGTTACCGATATTGCCCTTATGGCCAAAGCGGTGGAAGCTGCCGGTGCGGATGCCATCTCGCTCATTAATACCCTGCTGGGAATGGCTATCGATATCCATACCTGGCGGCCTGTGCTTGGCAACATTGTCGGCGGCTTTTCCGGGCCGGCAGTTAAACCGGTGGCAGTACGCATGGTGTGGCAGGCAGCCAACGCCGTCAAAGTACCGGTTATTGGTATGGGTGGAATTATGACTGCAGCTGACGCCGTTGAATTTATGCTGGCCGGAGCCAGTGCCGTAGCGGTTGGCACAGCCAATTTTGTTAATCCGTACGCAGCTGTTGAGGTAGCCGGGGGCATCAGAGATTATCTTATCGAGCGCGGTTTAAACCAAGTGAGCCAGCTTGTCGGCAAAGTCAACTGCGGCTAAAATCATATAGCAGGGAGAATGCAAAATGGAAGTACGTAACCGTTTGATTGTAGCCCTTGATGTTGCCAGTATGGCTGATGTCAGGCAACTTGTTGAGACTTTAGGCGATGCAGTAAGCTATTATAAAGTCGGCATGCAGCTTTTTTATAGTGTGGGCATGGAATGTCTGACCTTTCTGCGTGAGCAGGGCAAAGATGTATTTCTTGATCTGAAAATGCATGATATTCCGAATACAGTGGCTCAGGGTGCAGCTTCGCTCACCCGGCTGGGAGTGGCTATGATTAATGTTCATGCATCAGGCGGACAGGCGATGATGCAGGCTGCGGCTGAAAAGGTTGCCGAAACCGCCAAAACTCTTAATATACTGCGGCCCAAGCTTATAGCTGTCACTATTCTTACCAGTATGAATGATGCCGAATGGGCCTCGCTGAGAAATACGGCCAGTATTCCTGACCAGGTAGTGCATCTGGCAAAAATGGCGCAGGCAGCCGGAATGGACGGAGTGGTTGCATCACCGCAGGAAGCAGAGCTTATCCGGGCAGCCTGTGGCAAGAATTTTGCCATTATTACTCCCGGTGTTCGCCCCCATGGCGCAGCCTTAAACGACCAAAGCCGGATTGCTACACCGGCGGCAGCTTTACAGGCAGGCGCACATTATCTGGTGGTAGGACGGCCCATTACGGCAGCCCCGGATCCAAGGGCAGCAGCATTGGCAATTTTAGAGGAAATGAGGGAAGCATAATGAATGAGGCAGAAGTGAGACAGCTATTTGTTGAGACAGGTGCCATTTTAGAGGGGCATTTTCTATTGACGTCAGGCTTGCATAGTCCGCTGTATGTCGAGAAATTCCAGGTGTTGCAATATCCGAAACATACTGAAAAACTGTGTGTGGCAATAGCTGAACGTTTTAAGAACGCTAATATTGAACTGGTAGTTGGCCCTGTAACCGGAGGCATCATCCTGGCCCATGAAGTGGGTAAACATCTTGGTACCCGTGCCATTTTTACTGAGCGGGAAAATGGAAAGATGACACTGAGACGCGGTTTTGTCATTGAAAAAGGGCAGCGTGTGCTTATTGTTGAAGATATTGTTACAACAGGCGGATCGGTAAAAGAAGTTGTTGATGTGGTGCGCCAGCATGGTGGCATTCCGGTTGCGGTAGGCATGCTGGTTGACCGCAGCGGCGGCAAAGCCGACTTTGGTATACCGGCTCAAGCGCTGCTGCATTTGACTGTTCCGGCCTACCAACCGGATGATTGCCCTTTATGTAAAGAAGGTACAGCCATCACCAAGCGCGGCAGCCGCAAGCTATAACTATGCAAACAAGGCTGCACCAGTTCGTGCAGCCTTGTTACATTATTACTTATTTCATAGAAATTATAGTAAACAAGCGATATAAAGATATTCAACGAGATATACATAAATAATTCCGTAAAATAGTTGCTGAAAGCTATTGCTATTCTGTGAGAACCATGGTAATATTAGATTCTGTCAGGGAGATACATGAATTACGGCCCCGTGGTGTAGCGGTCTAACATGCCGCCCTGTCACGGCGGAGATCGACGGTTCAAATCCGTTCGGGGTCGCCATTTAAGCGGAAGTAGCTCAGCGGTAGAGCATCGCCTTGCCAAGGCGAGGGTCGCGAGTTCGAATCTCGTTTTCCGCTCCATACAGGGGTATAGCTCAATTGGTAGAGTAGCGGTCTCCAAAACCGTTGGTTGAGGGTTCAAGTCCTTCTGCCCCTGCCACAAATAAAGAATCCATACAGGTTTTCAGCCTGTATGGATTCTTTATTTACTTACAAGCCAAGATCCTTTAATTTACCTGTCAGCCAGTTCCAGCTCTTTTACCTTTAATACCTCTTCACGCAGTGTCAGCCAGATAGACTGGAACAGTTCGTTATAATGAAGAGTGGTGCGGATGGCTGCAATGTCACGAGGGCGGGAGAGATTGACGTTGACGATTGATTTGACCGTACCAGGATGTGCGGTCATGATGAGAATGCGGTCACTGAGGCATAAAGCTTCATCAATGCTATGGGTGATAAAGACGGTGGTTTTTTTGCTCAGATCCCAAATACGCAATAGTTCTTGCTGAAGAATGATCCTGTTCTGTTCATCAAGCGCACCAAAAGGCTCATCCATTAGCAGTATCTCCGGATCATTGGCAAAAGCGCGGGCCACGCTTACCCGCTGCTTCATACCGCCGGAAAGCTGGTGAGGATAGGCTTTGGCAAATTTGCTCAGGCCTATCATGCGAATATAATCTTCAGCAATTTCATAACGCTCTTTTTTGGGTATACCACGCAGTTTGAGGCCGTACGCTACATTGTCAATCACCGTCATCCAGGGAAAGACCGACTGTTCCTGAAACACCATAGAATTTACCGGGCGGTCGCCTGATTTGAGTGCTATATCAACACTGCCGCAGGATGCTGTATCCAAGCCGGCAAGTATGCGCAGCAGTGTAGTTTTGCCGCAGCCGCTTGGTCCAACAATCGAGAAAAACTCACCGTCTCCGATAGCAATATTAATGTCAGTAAGAGCGGTAATCTGACCACGGCTGGTAGCAAATGTTTTTCCTATATTGGTTAAGACAATGCTGTTGCTGTAATAAGGCATAACCGCACCTCCTTTGGAACCCTTTTAATTGGTTTGTTTCCAGGGCAGCACCAGATGTTCCAGCCAGTCAAGCAACAGGGAAAAGATATAGCCAAGCACCGATAAGGTAATCAGTGCCACAAACATCTGCTCAATATCAAACATATCATAGGCCCGCCAAATCATCCAACCGACGCCGGCTTTGGCGGCCGACATTTCGGCTGCCACAATCAGAATAAGAGCCATGCCCATACCAAGCTTTAGTCCGGCGAATATCATGGGCAATGCTCCCGGCAAAGCAACGGTAAGGTAAAAATCTTTACGGCTGGCACCAAAATTTTTGGCGACCTCCAGATAAATTTTATCAATATTTAATACACCGGCCATCGTATTAATTACCACCAGATAAAAGACACCAATGGCAATGGTGAATATCTTGGAGGTTTCCCCCAGTCCGAAAATGAGGAGAATGAGCGGCATAATGGCTAGTTTGGGAATAGGATAGGTAGCTGCAATCATTGGTTCAAAAGCCGAACGAACAAAAGGGGAAAGCCCCATGCTCATGCCGAGAAGAATCCCGGGAATGGCACCGGCCAGAAAGCCCCAAATGACCCGTAATACGCTTACCCAGGTGTTGTAAATCAGGTCGCCGGAAATTAATAAGGGGAAAAAAGCCTGGAGAATAAGTGACGGACTTGAGAGCAAACGGGTATCAACAAACCCTGCCCGGGCTGCAATTTCCCAAATGAAGAGCAGAGTTAACGGAGACAGTATGGAAATGGCTGTTTTCATTATAATCAGCTCCCGGTATACGACATAACTTACTGATAAGCACCCAATGTTTGTACGGCAAAGTCTACATACTTGTTATCAACAGCATCTTCCAATTGAATTTCGGATTTCAGCAAGCCTCTGGCTTTGTACCAGGCCAAGTCAGCAGCAATGCCCTGCATTCTTAGGTAACCGTCAGGATTAAGTCCTGTGGGAAACATTTTTTCATATAGTTCAGGATCTTTGATTACTGAATACCTGCACAGTATAGCAATGATCTCTCCTTTATTTTTATTCTTAAAAAAGGCGTCATTGTAGTCGCGCATAGATTTAACATAGGCGGTCATAAAGCGGTTGGCGACATCTGGCCGTGTTGTCATGCTTGTGCCGTACACTAACAGCGCGATTTGTGCCTCAGGGTCATATTCAGACGGGTCTTTCCAGGGGTCGACAAATCCTCTGGCAATGCCTTGGGTTACAAAAGGCTCAATCACCATAGCGGCGTCGATACTTTTATTGCCAAGTGAAACAAGCATATCCGGGAAAGCACGGATTACCTGCATATCAATATCGTTGACGGTTAAGCCTCCCTTGGCCAACACTCTGTCTAAACATATTTCATCAAGTGAAGCTGTGCCAACCACGGCAATTTTTTTGCCGCGCAAGTCGGAAAAATCTTCAATTTTGCCGGCAAGGTCTTTTCTTATAACCAGCCGGTAATAGCCTTGACCGGGAACATTAATGCCTTTGTCGGCTACAATTTTTACCGGTATGTCCCGCGACATGGCGTTTAGCAGTCCGGATGCCGTAACTGTCGCACCGACATCTAACTGACCTGCGGCCAATTGATTGATCATTTCCTGGCCTGTATTAAACTGTACAGGCTCAATTTTAATCCCCAGATCCTGATAATACCCTTTAGCCATGCCAATAAGAATACCAGCATCAGAAACAACCTGCTTCATGCCGACTTTTACAACGATTTCTTGTGGCAGGGGCGTTAAGCCAGAGGACCAGGCAGGGGCTTTTGCCGGATTTACCCGGGTAGCGGGCGCCTGACTGCAGGCAGTAATGAGAAAGGTGAGTACAAGTAAGACTGAAACCAGTCCACACCAGCGTCTTACCATGTGAAATCCCTCCTTGTTGCTATTGTCTATACTTCCGGGTGAGCTACTTTTATAGTATTCGGACTTTGTTTTTTGGTTACAGGGGAGGCAGGTTTTTTTGCAGGTAACCAAGAATATAATCATTAGCTAATAGGAGAGGACTAACTCATGGAAAAAATTATTGAACAAGTTGCTGGCTGGGATTATTTAAAGAAACTCCCTCGTGAAATTTTCGGTTTTACGCTAATTAATGAATTAATGACTTGTGGTTCCCAGTATCGCATTTTTACTTATAATAACCACATGGCCCGGCGCAGTTTTACTATTATGTATGATCAAGCGACTAAAGACTTCCTGGCCCGTACAGTAGTGGGATTAATGGAATACTGTGATATTAGCTTTATTACCGGCGATTTGGCGGCATTGGAAAATATTCTGACAGACCGGATGGAAAAAACCCTTAAGGGATTAGTATATTTTGATCCGGTATCTTTGTGTGTGCGGTTTAAAGAAAAGAAAATTGTTGAATGGCCGTATATAACCAAGCTGCCCAAGCAATTGTCCGGATTTGAACTTTTTATAAATCCGCGGGAACCGCTTAAAGCATTAAACGGTACCTACGTTTTAATAGACTACAGTGATTTTACGACAGAGAGCAATTTGACGATAAACTATAATATTTTCCGTGACGAATTTTTTGGTGAAATCCGTACCAAGCGGACACCTGTTATGATATCTGATTTTGATGCCAAAACATTGCCTGAGCTTGAGGCGCGGGTAGTGGACAAGCTAATTCCAACTCTTGACGATTTGAGTAAAACTACAAGAACAATCTGATTAGAATCTGCAATTAAGGAGGTAAGCTATATGCCAAGAATATTAATATGTGATGATTCCTCATTCATGCGCATGATACTCAAAAAACTGCTAATAGAAAAAGGACACGAAGTAGTTGCAGAAGCTGGTGACGGAAAACACGCTGTACAATTATATCGTCAACATAAACCGGACTTGGTTACTATGGATATCACCATGCCGGTCATGGACGGAATCCAGGCAGTCAAACATATTCATGAGGAAGACCCTTTTGCTCGTATTGTTATGGTAACAGCCATTGGTCAACGGAGTATTATCACTGAGGCCATCAAAGCAGGTGCATCAAGTTTTATTATCAAACCTTTTGATCCAGGACAAGTAGAGGAAACGATCAATAAAGTCCTGGCTGGTTAAATCTGCTTACTGAAAATACTTGACTATTTAGATATATTACTATATAATTAATCGCGTTGCTGTGCATGTTGAGTATGATTTTACTAGCTAAAGTATTGACTTTACCTAGCAAATAATATATACTAAAACATGCGATTGTCTAGCGGCCCTGTGGTGTAGCGGTCTAACATGCCGCCCTGTCACGGCGGAGATCGACGGTTCAAATCCGTTCAGGGTCGCCATTTCGCCTCGGTAGCTCAGTCGGTAGAGCAGAGGACTGAAAATCCTCGTGTCGGCAGTTCGATTCTGCCCTGAGGCACCATTTAAGCGGAAGTAGCTCAGCGGTAGAGCATCGCCTTGCCAAGGCGAGGGTCGCGAGTTCGAATCTCGTTTTCCGCTCCAGTTCCATATTTAGAGGAAGTTCCGCGCTACGCTGGAACTAAACGACTCACACATGTTGCTTCGCTGTTTATGGCGGCATAGCCAAGTGGTAAGGCAGAGGTCTGCAAAACCTCTATTCCCCAGTTCAAATCTGGGTGCCGCCTCCATCTACAAAATAAAGCCACATATTCGTGGTTTTTATTTATGCTAACTAATCCCCATGCCGGGGTGGCGGAACTGGCAGACGCAACGGACTTAAAATCCGTCGGAAAGAAATTTCCGTACCGGTTCGATTCCGGTCCTCGGCACCAAACGTAAAAAGAACTTCGCGAATAGCGCGGAGTTCTTTTTACGTTTCATAGTTTGTCTGAGGAGGTTAGTAGGTTAAGGAATTACACGGCGCTTGCAGCAGTCGAATGGCCGACATAATCGGTATGGCCGGCAGTAATATGGTCTGCAATGATACGGGCGGCAATAAAAGGGAATGCAGCATTGACGAATATCCTGCTGTTCGTCAAATTCGGTTATTTCCGGATACTCTTTGAGCCGTTCATTTCTTTTGTTTTTCACAAATGTAACCCTCCATTACTCTGATATTACATAATATGCAGCGTTGAAATAATGGAGAGCAAAAAACGCCCGGACAACATGGAAGTGTCGGGCGCTTTTTCAACTTTACTTCCTGCTTTGTGCCATTAATGCAGCGACTTTGTTGGCAAAGCTGATTGGGTCTTCAGGGGCAATGCCCTCCATAAGCAAGGCCTGCCCATAGAGTAAATCGCAATAATCTTTAAACTCTGTAGAATCCGGAGCCGTTTCATGCAGGGTCTTGATAACGGCGAAAATTTCATGGTCTGGATTGATTTCCAGGATACGGCTTGCTTTGAAGGAGGACTTGTTCATCTCAGCTAAAATTTGTTCCATAGATAAGCTAATGCCGGTATCACCGCTAACCAGGCAAACGGCGCTTGATTTGAGGCGGCTGCTAAGCTTAACATCGGCAACTTTACCGGTCAACTGGTCTTTTATTGCTTTAATCAACGACTCATTTTCCTTGGAAAGCTCTTGAACCTCTTTTTGTATTTCAGAAGAGCCGATATCTTGCAAGTCTAAATTGCCGCGGCTGACTGACTGGAATTTTTTATCCTTGTACTCACCCAGAGCATCAATACTAAATTCGTCCACCCGGTCAAAGAGGTAGAGGACTTCAATACCTTTTTCTTTGAGAAGTTCCATCTGCGGCAGACGCTCTACGGCAGAACGATCTTTGCCGGTGGCGTAATAAATAACTTTTTGTTGCTCAGGCATCCGGTCTGTATACTCTTGCAATGTAGTAAGCTCTTCAGACTGGGAAGAGGAGAAAAGCAGCAGATCTTTTAACTTGTCGCGACTGTGATAATCCGCATAAACTCCCGTTTTTATGGCTTTGCCATACTCATTCCAGAACTTTTCATATTTAGACCGGTCTTTGCTCAGCATGTTTTCCAGTGTTTTCAGGATGCTCTTTTCCAGGTTTTTACCAACCAGTTTTAGCTGTTGACTGTGTTGGAGAAGCTCCCGGGAGATATTAAGGGAAAAGTCGGGAGAGTCGACCAGGCCTTTGACAAAGCGCAAATACTCAGGAAGCAATTCCTGGCAATTGTCCATGATAAATACATTTTTAGAGTATAGTCTGATACCGGTTGTGGCCTCACGCTGGTAAAAATCAAAAGGAGCATGAGCGGGAACGAAGAGCAGGGTAGTATATTCTACAGCACCTTCTACTTTCGAGTGAATGATCTCCAAAGCATCTTCCCAATCGTGGAAAAGGGTTTTATATAGCTGATTGTACTCATCTTTTGAGATATCATTCTTGTTACGCGTCCACAGCGGCGTCATGGAGTTAAGGGTGCGTACTTCTACTGTTTGGGAAGGAGGCGCACCAGCTATTGCTTTGCCCTCCGCATCTAACGGCTGTTCTTCTTTGACAAAATTCATTTTAATGGGATAGCGGATGTAATCAGAATATTTTTTTACCAGGTTTTGAAGAATATAGCGGTTTAAAAAGTTTTCTTCCTGATGCTCAGGTGAATGGTACTCTTGCTTTAAAGTCAGCACAATCGTGGTGCCGCGCGTATCCTTGTCACACTCTTCGATGGTATAAGTGCCATCACCGGTTGACTCCCACTTAATGCCTTTGCTTTGTCCAGGTGCACGGGTTAATAAAGTTACTTTTTCAGCCACCATAAAGGCTGAGTAAAAACCGACCCCGAACTGACCAATTAATTCCGTATCAGCGACCGAACCAGCCTCTTTTACTTTTTCAAGGAAGGATTTTGTACCTGATTTAGCGATAGTGCCGATGTTCTCAACTACTTCATCAAGCGTCATGCCCATGCCATTGTCGGCAATAGTCAGAGTATGAGTAGTTTCGTCGGGAATAAGAAAGATTTCAAAATCAGTCTCGTTTTCTAAAAGCGCATGATTGGTTAATGACTCAAACCGAATTTTGTCGATGGCGTCTGAGGCATTCGAGATAAGTTCCCGCAAAAAAATTTCCCGGTTAGTATAAATAGAGTGAACCATCAAATCCAACAATTGTTTAGTCTCTGCTTGAAATTCCCTTGTTTCTTTAGTAATTGCTTCTTGAACCATAGAAACCTCCGATATTTTATTACTCTGTTAGCACTCTTTGTCTTTGAGTGCTAAATATATCTAAATAATAGCTAAATTACCAGGTAAAATCAAATGTTGCAACAGATAAATTAGTCCAAATTGCTATAATACTGCTGCTTATAGCTGTGATTTTCGTTATATTACGGTATTTTTCGCGCAAATTTTATTTGTTTGCAAATAGCAACGTTTTTTTGGCGGGAGATAATCATTATGTGGCAACTTGTTGGTATTCTAAAATATAATACCAAGAAAAGCATGACATCCCCCTTGACAATACTGGCTGCTATTCGTTATAATTCAAATGCAATCAATTGAATATGACCTTCATCGTAAGGGGAGTAGCTTTTCGGATAATTGTCAACATACGGTGCCTGAGGCATCTGGCATTATCATTGGTATATTACCAATAGTGAGACCTTCGGTATGTATTAATTGCGTACCTAAGGTCTTTTTAGTTTGAGAGGAGGAGCCACCAAGGAAGCAAAATAGCTTTTGCATTGGTATAGAATAGTGTTGGAAAACACCACACTAGTAAGAACAGAAAATAGGAGGAATAATTTATGGATTTTTTCGGTACTATTGGTCCTGAATGGTTTATGGCTTTGGGAAGCATCCTTTTGGTTAACTTGGTATTAAGCGGTGATAATGCTGTTATTATTGCACTTGCCAGTAAAAACCTGCCACCTGATCAAAGAAACAAAGCAATTATGTGGGGAAGTGTGGGGGCGGTTGTTCTCAGGATCATTCTTACCTTCGTAGCAGCTTATCTGTTGGATATCCCGTATCTCCAATTTTTTGGCGGTTTGGCCTTGCTTTATATTGCCATTAGCCTGTTGAAAAAAGATGAGGGTGAAGGCAATGTAGGTCAAGCTAATTCCTACTTCGAAGCCATTAAAATTATTCTGTTTGCCGACCTTATCATGAGCCTGGACAATGTTCTTGCTTTGGCCGCTATTGCCCAAACCGTTCCTTCCGGTAAATACGGTTTGATTACGATTGGTCTTGCAACCAGCATTCCGCTAGTGGTGTTTGGCGCCCAACTTTTGATGAAACTTATGGATCGTTTCCCGATCATTATCTATATCGGAGCAGGTATACTTGGGTATGCAGCCGCTGCAATGATCGTTGCCGATAGTGCGGTCGGACAATATGTCAGCGATTATGCGTTATTCCTCAAAATTGCCTTGACATTGGCAGTAGTTGGTATCGGGTATGTGAGGAGAAACAAACCTGATGCCCCCACTGAAGCCGAGGGTTAATTAATTTAATTTGTTTTTTGCCAGGATGAAAACCGCCGACGGGCAATTGCCGTCGGCGGTTTTGTTTTACCCTCGCGGCGGACAGCAGTGCAGGTGTAATCGTCAAAAGACCGGCACAAGCCGTGTCTTGGTTACATTCTCTCAACTATACGCAATATCGGCAGTACCAGCGCAGCCAGTACCAGGATAAAGATACCAATGGCTCCAGACCGGTTATCATGCCGCATAAGCCAATAAGCATAGGTTATGGCGTGAAAACCGATGACGGCGCCAATGCCCAGGTGTATGTAATCCACGCAAAAATCACTCCCTGATTGGCATAGTTTTATACATAAGGCCGGTACGGCGCAGCTTGGCATCTACTTTGATATGTATTTGGGCCTGTGGATAAAGACGGTTCCAGTCAATTGCGCTAAACTCGTCATAATTTTTGACTTTAGGCCGCAAATATTTGCCAAAGTTTACAACATCGGCTTCAAGTTCCTGAGTTTTGACCAGCATGTTTTTCATCTCCTGAGAAATGGCTTTAGATACCTGCTGCTCTATCTCCGGCCGCAGCTCATCAGCCTCATAGTTAGTACCGCTGGAAATACTGCTTAATTCACATTCTATCAGCACTTCAATATTGATTTCCGGTACATCGTCAATCAGGCTGACCTCAATTTTCGGAGCGCTCCCCAACCGCATCAGAAGATAGACATTCTGTTCCGGCACACGCGGGTCGGCCAAGGTTAAAAATCCTTTAGGGAAATTTCCCATAAGAATGGCCAACATCCGGGTTTCTACATTTGTCAGCATACCTATCATTTTATCACCTTTAAATATGGCTGTGCCCGCAAGGGCGGCCGGATTACCGCCTTCACGCGCAATATCGCCGGGAAGATACCCCGGTGCCCGGTCAGGAAGTGTCGGTGCAGCACTTGGTTTATCTTTACCCGTATCAGGATTAATTCCTGCCAGAACGGTGCAGGGAGCGCCGCCCGGCTCCTTCAGCCTGACATAAAAATCATGCAGTTGGCTGGATAGATAATAGCCGCTTTCCGATGATATGCCCAAAACTCCTTCTGCCCAGCGTGATGGCAGCAATTCAAGTTCCGGATTGTTCATATCGATGAACTCTTTGGCAGTACCTCTGGCGACCACTAGGTACATGGAACCACGAAATTCCCGGAAACGAGTCAACGGCCCGATTAAATTGGCTAATCCTTGCCGGGCCAGTTTTTCACCAACAACCCAGATCTTGACATGAGAAAGATTGGGTGCACGGCCGACAGAGGCATTTAATAAAGTCTGAGCCTCAACCAGCGAAGGTGCTTTTACCGTAACTTTCTCCACCACTTTTTCGCCGCCGCCACTCTCGCCGCCACTGCCCAATGCCCTGGGAATAGCAATGAGGTAGGTTACGTTCAATTGATTATCTGCGGCGGCGTCAACGCCAACAGCCAATACGTAAGCCACCGCATCAGTTTCCCGCGCGCCATTGCAACCTGACATAAGGAGGCAGAAAAGCAGCAATGCCGATAATAACTTTACCCTGTGGAACATGAGTGAACTCTCCCTTTTCGTTTGTGCCAAAGGACGGCAAGCAGCATTGCTGTTGGCATGAGATATAACCCGGCATTAAAAACGGTTACGACAAACAGGGAATCCAAACGGATGACAGTAGCAATATCCGGCGGCATCATGGCTAATTGGGCAATAAGGTAAGCTGACAGGGGAATAAGCGGGCGCATAGTAGGCAGAAGCAGCATCCTGGTAATAAAGTAAGTACCCATGTAGATGCTGATAGCAATACCCAGTACCCCGACAACAACCCATAGGATAATAAACAAAGATTCGATCCGCTGCACATAACGGCTCAAATATACCAAACGTGCCATTTCAAAGAATGGCAATATCTTTTCGGTTGCGCCATTTACGCCAAATACCATAGTAAATACCATGATCGACAGGCCTTTAATCGACACGCTGCTGACAATACCAAAGATGCTGGCCCATGTAAAGGTCCTGAGGTTCTGCAGGGCAGGAGCCACTACCATAAGGATCAGCCCCCCGGTATTAATACCTGCAGTTAAAACAGTTTGTTTAAGTGAAGGCAAAATGCCTTTGCCTACCCAGGGAGTGAGATTATATATATCATAATAGGGCACTAACAGCAATAAAACGGCTAACAGGCTGAAAATACTCATAGGCATTAATAAATATGTTCCACGCGCCAGGGTTTCAAGACCAAACCAAGCCGCCAATGCCACTACAACAGCATACCAACCGACAATAAAACTAAATTCTATTTGCGGCAGTGCCGTAAGCAGTGTATTCTCGGCAAATTGTCTGAGCAGTATGGCTGCATTGGTAAAAAAAACAATAATACCCAGAATGCTGAAAAGCCAGGCCCCCATGCGCCCGAACAAACGCTCGGCAACATTAACAATGTCTCCTTGCACATATTGATAAACATAACGAATGATCAGCACAGCAATTATAGCCGGAATGGCCGCTAGAATATCCACCCACCAGCCGGCGCTGGCGGCAATGGTCACCATATTGGCCGGTGCTGTAAGAAAAACGCGCGGGAACAATATAATAAAAACCAGGGCAGTTCCTTCTGCCAGACCCATACGTCCAGGATGGTAGCTCATGATTTGTCTTCCTCCCCGGCTGGTTTTTCCATCATCCATTTCCGGCTGATGTGTGGCTGCCGCCGTCTGTCTATAGTGTTAAGCGCATCCGGACGCTGCTCTTGACGAAAAACAGGTCCGCGTATCACCACATCCAAATTTGCTTTGGCTTTTGGGGCTACAGGCACCATGTAAGGCACGCCGAATGACTTCATACTGCATAACAGCAGCACCATAATCAGCAGCCCGGAAGCTACGCCGACAAGCCCCAGCGTGGCGGCCAGCAGCAGCATAACAAACCGCAGCATCCGAAAGGCCATAGCCATTTGAAAATCAGGTATTGCAAAAGAAGCCAAGCCGGTAAGAGCAATAATAATAACAACAATGGGGCTGACAATATTAGCCGTAACGGCGGCCTGTCCTAAAATGAGAGCACCGACAATGCCAATGGTTGACCCCAGGACACCGGGAATTCTTAGCCCGCCTTCCCGGATAAGCTCAAAAGAAAATTCCATCAGGATAACTTCCACCAATGCCGGAAACGGCACACGTTCTCTGGCACCGGCAATGGCCAGCACAATTTCAGTTGGCAGTGCTTCCGGGTGAAAATAGTAAATAGCCAGATAGAAAGAGGGCAGCAATAAAGTAGTGAAGCCGGCTATCAGACGCAGAATCCGCAAAAAAGAACTGCTAGGCCCCTTAAAAGAAAAATCTTCGGCAGAATGAAAAAAAGTAAAGAAGCTAACCGGTACAATATGGGCAAAAGGAACGCCTTCCAGGATAAAAGCTACCCGGCCCTCACTCAGATGTGAGGCTACCCGGTCAGGGCGTTCGGTAGATAATGCCTGCGGGAAAAGGATACCCGGGTGATCCTCAATAAATTGCTGGAGCGTGCCTATATCGCCGACATAACTGGTAGAAATCCCTTCAATGCGCCGTTTAATTTCCTTTACCAGTGATGGATTGGCTACAGAGGCCAAATACATAATGGCGCAATTGGTATTTGTGCGTTTACCGACTGTTACAAATTCAGTAACCAGATCAGAGCTTTTCAATGTAGAGCGGATAAGACCGGTATTGATACGCAGACCCTCACTAAAAGCAGCCTGTGAACCCCGAATGGTTTGTTCGGTAACAGGCCTGCCGACACTCCGCTGTGCCATGCCCTTAGTGTCGATCAGCACGGCTTCCGGCACACCATTAATAAACAGCGCGGTATCACCGCTATTAATGCTATTTTGAACTGATTGAAAATCAACGGCTTTCTTGACTTGGTTGGCTGGCAAGCATTCTTCAATAATTTGATCAGTAAGACTGTTGGCAGTATTGTTAACAGCCCGGTCAGCAGAAAATAACATAAGTGGCTGCAGTATCGCCAAATTCAAGGTTTTACTATCAACCATACCTTCCAGAAATACCATCATAGCTCTGACAGGCGGGGATAAGGGAATTGTCAGATGCCGAATAACGGCATCCTTGTTCTCGGGCAGCCGATACAGTTTTTCTACAATTGACCGGTTTTCTTCCAAATTAGCGCTAACCTGGCGCTCACTCGGCGTACTCACTGCATCATAGGCCAAACGCGCTGGTGATATTTCGGTTTGCAGTTGACTCAGTTTCTTATACTCGGCTCTGAACTCGTCGATAGACGATATTTTTCCGTCCTTCAGTGTTTCTGTTATTTTCTCCATGCTGTCCTGGAGCGATTTGGCATGTCTTAAGAGCATGTTGAGTTCCTCAGCCGAACCTTGCAAGGCCGATGCCGGGGTTATGGGCAATGTTTCATCTTCATTAGGCAGTTCTTCCAAAAAAAAGGTAGGAGGAGTGCGCGATGGTTTATAAACAAGCATGTCTTGCAGATAGCGATAGATTTTAACAATAATGTTATCCCCCATACTATTCACCCCATTTACCAATAAATCGCAACTCGTGGTTATTATTACCAGAGTACCATTTTTTTAACATTATTTTTTATCCCAACAGAAGGTATAACTTTCTTAAGAACAGGATAAGGGCAACATCGGCTTTTGCTTTCGGCGCAAGCCGTGTTTTCTTTATTTACAGCTTGTATGACGGCCGCCCGCGCCGGTCCTTGGCTCGGCATCTTTTCTTTTATAAGATCCAGTGGCACACAAAACTTATACCTGTTAAACGAAAAAACCGGCCAAACTCAAAAGTTCAGCCGGTTTCAGCTTCATCATTGTCATATTGTCCCAACACTTCCACTGCTGTTGGCACAGGCAATTGTTCCACGTTTTTCAGTTTGCGTTCAATAGCTCGGGTACGTACCGCGGCCGCATCGATCTGCCGGCTGGCCTGATCCAATTTTTCTTTTGTTTTCATCAGGACATCGCCAAATTTACCAAATTCGGTTTTAACTGCGCCAAGGATGGTCCATACTTCACTGGAACGCTTTTCAATGGCCAATGTCCGGAAACCCATTTGCAGACTGTTCAGGAGCGCTGCCAGAGTAGTCGGGCCGGTCACATTGATGCGGTATTCCCGCTGCAAACTGTCACATAAGCCTGGGCGGCGCAGTACTTCGGCATACAGACCTTCAACAGGCAGAAAGAGAATGGCAAAATCGGTGGTATTAGGCGGATCAATATACTTTTCCCTGATGGTTTTTGCTTCTTGCCGGATACGCGTCTCCAGGCCGGCCGCAGCAGCTGCCGCCAGTTCAGCGTTAGCCGCCTCCTGGGCTTCCAGCAGGCGCTGGTAGTCCTCCTGGGGGAACTTGGCGTCAATGGGGAGCCAGACAGTGGTCTCGCTGCTATCTCTGCCAGGCAGGCGGACAGCGAACTCTACCCGGTCCTGACTGCCGCGTTTGGTAGCCACATTGACGGCATATTGTTCCGGGGTTAAGACTTGCTCCAGCAAAGAAGCCAGCTGCATCTCGCCCCATATTCCGCGGGTCTTGACATTGGACAGTACTTTTTTGAGATCACCGACGCCGACAGCCAGTTGTTGCATTTCTCCCAGTCCTTTATGCACTTGCTCCAGCCGTTCGCTCACAAGCTGGAAAGATTCACCCAGGCGCTTTTCCAGAGTGGCATGCAGTTTTTCATCGACAGTGGCGCGCATTTCCTCTAATTTTTTGCTATTGTCATCCTGGAGGGCAATCAGCTTGGCTTCAACAGTTTCACGCAGTTTGTCCAGCTTTTGCTCATTGAGTTGGGTGAGGCGCATAAATTTTTGATCATTACTGTTAGTAAAGTTATGCAACTGCAACGCAAGTTCTTCGCGCAATACTTTGACGTTGAAGGTAAGCTCCTGACGGTTTTTCCCCAATTCATCCCGCAAAGCCGTTTCCAGGCGTTCCTGATTATAGGTCAATTGCTTAAGGGGAGTTATATCGATTTGTCCGGGTTTGCTTGCTTTCATTAGCAGCAGCAGTAAGAGAAACAGGTTGCTGATAAGTAACACTATGCCGGCTACAGGTAGTATTTCATTCATGGCTACACTCCTAAGGTTTATTTTAATAGGCATTGTTATTCAAGACAAACCAGGTTAATTCCTTTTGTTATGAATAAAATTGCAGTACTTATTGGGCATAATGGAATAAAGAAGGATTTCTTTTGATAGTAATAGAAAATAATACCATGAGATTTCATAAACACCAGCATTAAATTTGCAAGGAGGATCTGAAATATGTCTGACAACCAACAAATCATCGACGAAACTATTGAAAAATATGAGCAATATATTAATCCGGCTGTTGCCAAACTGTTCCGTTTCATGGGACTTTCCACCATTGAGTGGGAGGCTCAGGGCAATATCATTCGTGATATTGATGGCAAAGAATATATTGATTGTCTGGGCGGCTATGGGGTATTCAGCCTGGGACACAGGCATCCTAAAGTAGTGGAGGCCGTCAAACGGCAGCTTGACTTAATGCCGATGTCCAGCAAGGTACTGTTTGATAAACCTATGGCCGATTTGGCGGCACTTATGGCTGAAATTACACCAGGTGACCTTACATATAGCTTTTTTGTAAATAGTGGTACCGAGGCGGTAGAAGGCAGTCTGAAGTTAGCCAAGGTACATACCGGAAGAAATAAAATTATCGCCACCGTTAATTCCTTTCACGGCAAAACCCTGGGAGCACTGAGCGCCACCGGACGCGATTTGTTTCGCGATCCGTTCCAGCCACTGCTTACCGGTTTTAGCCATGTGCCATTCGGTGACATCGATGCATTGCGTCAAGCTGTGGATGAGGAAACAGCAGCCGTCATACTTGAACCGGTCCAGGGCGAGGGCGGTATCATTGTTCCGCCTGCCGGGTATCTGTCTGCGGTTCGTGACATTTGCGACAAAACGGGAGCGCTGTTAATTTGTGATGAAGTACAATCAGGACTGGGACGCACCGGTAAAATGTTCGCTGTCGAACACTATGGTGTAATACCTGATATTATTACTACCGCCAAGGCTTTAGGCGGTGGCGTTATGCCCATTGGTGCCTTTACTGCCAGGCCTGCAATTTGGGATAAGTATATTACCAGCCCGTTTTTGCATACCTCGACCTTTGGCGGCAATCCGCTGGCTTGTGCTGCCGCCATCGCTGCCATCAATGTCATTAAAGAAGAAGGGCTTGTCGCCAAGGCCGAACAAAGCGGTGCTTATTTTATCGGCAAATTAACCGAGTTGGCGCATACATATCCAGAGGTCGTCAAAGAAGTGCGCGGGCAAGGTCTGATGATTGGTGTAGAATTAACCAAAGAGGGTATTGGCGGTCTTATCCTGTCAGAAATGATTGATAAAGGCGTACTGATTGCTTATACACTGAACAATCCGAAAGTAATCCGCATTGAACCGCCTCTGATTATTGAACACCAACAAATTGATTATGTGATTGCAGCATTGGCAGACGCTTTAGCAAAAGCGCAGGATATGCTGGAAGACTTATAACATATACTATAATAGGACAGGAGGAAAAGATACTATGCCATATGTAGAAGTAAGTTTGCCGGTTCGGGCTGAACGCAGCGAAATATATCCTATCTTGAAAGAGATGGAGAAATATCCGGAATTTATGGCCGATTTGGTGAGCGTTGAGGTTGTGGAACGCAAAGAAAATTCCACAATAACAAAATGGGTGTCCAATGTCGACGGGCGCATCATCAAGTGGACAGAAGTAGACCTATTTGATGATGCAAATATGCATATTAGTTACAAACAGATAGATGGTGACCTCAAAAAGTTTGAGGGAGAGTGGATATTGACCCCGGTAGCAGATGGAACTGAGATAAAGCTGACGGTAGATTTTGAATTTGGTATCCCGATGATAGCGGGACTCTTAAATCCAATTCTTAAAAAGAAGGTACGGGACAATAGTTTGAATATGTTGACCGCCATCAAGGAACGCATGGAAAATCGAGCATAAACAAGGGTTGTTAATTATAAGTAAATCACTTATAATTAAAATAACTTCAGAAAAGAGATTAGATGGAGCAAGAGAATGGGGGAGCGATGTCATCTTTCACTGACATACGTTACGAACAAGACTGTACAATATTATAAACTATGGAGGTGTTGTGATGAACACACTTAAAACTACAGTTTTGCTTGCTGCGCTGACAGGGTTACTGATGGCTGTAGGTGCTTTCTTCGGCGGTACGCAAGGCATGATGTTTATGTTTGTTATCTCAATTCTAATGAATTTTGGCAGCTACTGGTTCAGTGATAAAATTGTCCTTAAAATGTATGGGGCACAAGAAGTTACACCACAGGACGCACCTGATTTAGTCCGGATGGTGAGCGGTTTGGCCCAGAAGGCCAAAATGCCTATGCCGAAGGTGTATATTATCAATACTGAAGTACCCAATGCTTTTGCTACCGGACGCGACCCTGAGCATGGCGTGGTGGCTGTAACTACCGGTATCATGCGGGCGCTCAACTACGAAGAGCTTGAAGGCGTTGTTGCCCACGAACTTGCGCATATCAAAAACCGCGACACTCTGATTAGCACCATTGTCGCCAGTATAGCCGGTGTTATTGCGATGATTGGCAGCATTGCCCAATGGTCCGCGATTTTTGGTCTTGGTCGTGGAGATGACGAAGAAGGCGGCATCGGCGGCATTGTCGAATTTGTGTTTCTGGTAGTGGTGGCACCGTTGACAGCCACTCTTATCCAGCTTGGTGTATCGCGTTCACGCGAATACATGGCCGACCAAACAGGCGGCACGATGTCTGGTAATCCGCTGGCCCTGGCGAGTGCCTTGCAGAAGATTGAGTACTATGCGAAACATCGGGTTATGCCTTCAGCTACCCCGGCAACCTCGCATCTGTTTATCATCAATCCCCTCAGCGGCGCAGGCGGTATGCTTGTCAGCCTGTTCAGCACCCATCCGTCCACAACCGATCGGGTGGCTAAACTGGAAGCACAGGCAAAAAAAATGCGTTAATATCGTTTTTGGTAAAAATCCCTCTGAAAATTACTTTCAGAGGGATTTTTTTGCAGGATATGAGCCGGTAAGTATGGAAAAAATATACCAATAGTCAGCCATAATAGGAGGATAACATGAAAATAGTCCGATTCGAGTTTGAAGGCAAAATTACTTATGGCCTGTTAGCAGCAGACAACCAAATCACAGTTATTGATGGTGATATTTTTTGCGGTCCCTACCAGGAAAGCAATAAAAAAGTAGCGTTAGACCAGGTTTCGCTGCTTGCGCCATGCCAGCCGACGAAAGCCGTTTGTATTGGCCTTAATTATCATGATCATGCAAGGGAAATGAACCTTAAGCTGCCGGAAGAACCGTTAATTTTTATTAAACCGTCGTCCGCCTTAAACAAACCTGATGGAGAGATTGAGTTTCCCTCCATTTCCAAAAACTTGCATTATGAAGGCGAATTGGCTATCGTTATCAAAAAAACAGCACATAAGATACCGGTAGAACAGGCGGGGGAATATGTTTTGGGTTACACTTGCGCCAATGACGTAACGGCGCGGGATATTCAAATGCATGACGGTCAATGGACGCGAGGTAAATCCTTTGACACATTTTTACCGCTTGGTCCCTGGATTGAAACTCAATTAAACCCCCATGACATTGGCATTAAACTTTTATTAAATGGCGAAGTAAAACAGGCATCAAACACGGCTAACTTAATATTCAAAGTACCGGAAATGGTGGCTTTCATCAGCCAGGTTATGACTTTATACCCCGGCGACGTAATCCTGACAGGCACACCTGCCGGAGTGGGGGCCATGCAGGTAGGCGATACAGTGACTGTTGAAATAGAGGGAATTGGACGCCTTACCAATACGGTTGCGCGCGGTTGACACGAAAAAGGAGAAGATGCTATTGGGTTCGGTAATTCCTTTCAAAGGTTTGCAGCCTACAATTGATAATAACGTGTTTATTGCCGAAGGAGCCAGAGTTATTGGCGATGTTTCCATTGAAGCCCACGCAAGCATCTGGTTTAACACCGTGCTGCGCGGTGATGTACAGCCGATTCGGATTGGCCGGTATACCAACATACAAGATAATTGTACCGTACATGTCTGGTATGAATTCCCCACCGTAATTGGCAACTATGTCACGGTGGGCCATGGAGCCATTCTCCATGGTTGTACTATTGCCAGCAACTGTCTTATCGGCATGGGGGCCATCATTCTAAACTATGCTGAAATTGGTGAGAACTGCATTATTGGTGCAGGTGCACTCATCCCTGAACGAAAAAAAATCCCGCCAAATTCATTGGTTATGGGCTCACCCGGCAAAGTTATCCGTCAGGTCAGTATGGAAGAAATTGAAACTATTCGCCAATCGGCGTTAGTCTATGCTCAAGATGCAAAGAATTATATGGTATAGGCGGTGTAGCTATGGGGGACACAATTGAACGCACGCTGGTGCTATTAAAACCTGACGCAGTTCAAAGAAAAATTTGCGGCGAAATCATCAGCCGATTTGAACGAAAAGGCCTTGCACTGACTGCCCTTAAATTATTGGCATTGCCGCCGGAAACTGCTGCCAAACATTATGAAGAACATCTGGGTAAATCCTTTTATCCGGCGCTTATTGAGTTTATAACATCCGGTCCCATAGTGGCAATGGTGCTCTCAGGCCCCAATGCCGTAAAAGTAGTCAGAACCATGATGGGTACGACGAATCCTGTTGATGCAATGCCCGGAACCATCCGTGGCGATTATGCCACAGTTATGTCCAGCAATATTGTGCATGGATCAGATAGCATTGTCAGCGCACAACGGGAAATTGCCATATATTTTACTGAACAAGAACTGGTTCAGTAGCCATTGGAGGAAGATAATGAGTAAAGTTTATACAAAAACGGGGGACAAAGGCACTACCGGGCTGTTAACCGGTGAGCGAATCAATAAAACAAGCGCCAGAGTAGAGGCCTATGGTACTGTTGATGAAGTTACCTCAGCGCTAGGTTTGGCAAGAGCGGCTTGTACCAAGCCGGAAGTTAAAGAAGCCGTATTTAAACTGCAAAAATTGTTAATGCTGGTTATGGCTGATTTAGCCAGCGCCGGTAACCAGGAACGCTATATTACAGCCGAGCATGTGACAGCACTGGAACAAATGATTGATGAGTTTGACGCTAAGCTGCCACCGCTGAAAAGCTTTATCGTGCCTGGCGATACCCCGGGAGCGGCTGCTCTTGACTTGGCGCGAACTGTCACCAGACGAGCCGAGCGTCAGACATTACGGCTCCAGGCGGAGGAAGCAGACGCTGTTAATGAACAACTGCTTATTGGCTTAAACCGTCTGTCAGATTTGTGTTTTGTATTGTCCCGTTTGGAATCCGAAACTAGCAAGTAGTGGCCGGCAATACGCAGCCAAAGCAGCAATATCTCTAAATAATTTTACTGAAACCGGCAGATGTTGCACACCTTTATTCGACTCGCATAAACTATATCGATAGCTAAGGATGGTTTAGTAATAGATAATAGTTTAAACAAGGGGGCGAGTATGGTGAATTTTCGTTGTTATGTAATGTTACTGCCAGGACCGCTGCGTAAATTGATGCGTATGTTCTTGAAAGGATAAAAGCATGATTCCCTCCACCCAAAACGAGCTATTGCTGGCACAATAGCTCGTTTTGTTATTCCAACAAAATACATAGCTTGATTAAAAACTGGAAAAAAATTATAAGTATGGAATAAATAGTGATAAAACTGTTTAATTTAACTTAAGCAAAGTAGACAGAAAAGCAGGAATATTTACAGTAAACAGAGAATAAAAAATTTAATGTGTCTGAAATTAACCATACCACAACAGGAGGGAACTAGCCATGAAAGAGTACAAGAGCGACAAGTTAAGAAATGTTGGAATTGTAGCCCACGGAGGATCTGGTAAGACATCCTTGACCGAAGCCATGTTATTTAATTCTGGCGCGGTTAACCGTTTAGGGCGTGTTGATGATGGTTCGGCAACAACTGATTTTGAACCTGAAGAGGTAAAACGGAAAGTTACTATTAATACAGCTTTGGCTCCTTGCGAGTGGCGCGATCATAAAATAAACTTTATTGATACACCTGGTTACGCTGATTTTGTAGCTGAAGTTAAAAGTGCTCTACGGGCTGTTGACAGCACGCTTATTGTGTTGTGTGCCGCCTCCGGTGTTGAGGTGGAAACTGAAAAAGTATGGAACTATGCAAGTGAATTAGGTTTGCCGCGAATTGGTTTTATTAATAAAATGGACCGGGAAAACGCTGACTTTTACAGTGTTGTCGACAGTATGAAAGAAAAATTCGGCAATGGCGTTGTCCCGGTTCAATTGCCTATAGGCGCTCAAGATACATTTAAAGGTATCGTTGATTTGATTACAATGAAAGCCTATCTGGCTGAGAAGAATGGTAAAGAATACATTGAATCCGATATTCCGGCCGATATTCTTGAGCAGGCTGAAGCAGCGCGCATGGTTCTGATCGAAGCAGCTGCCGAAGGTAATGACGAGCTGCTGACAAAATACCTGGAAGGGGAAGAATTAACAGATGACGAAGTGGCATCAGGCCTGTTAACCGGTATTTCTCAGGCCAAGGTATTTCCGGTGCTGTGCGGCTCGGCCGTCAAAAATATCGGAATCCAACAGGCGCTGGATTCTATTGTTAAATATCTGCCCGCTCCTGGTATTAGTCCGGTCATCGGTTATCACCCGGTTACCAAAGAACCTGTGGAAAGAAGTGTTGGTGACCCATTTTCCGGCATTGTATTCAAAACTACAGCCGACCCCTTTGTTGGCCGGCTCAGCTATATTCGCTTATACTCCGGTTCGATAAAGCCGGACAGCACGCTTTACAACGCTACCAAGGATAAAGCCGAACGCATTGGTACCCTCTTTACGCTGCGCGGTAAACAGCAAGATCCGGTCACCGCTGTTCATGCCGGTGATATTGTAGTAGTCGCCAAGCTGCAGGAAACCGGTACGGGAGATTCGCTTTGCGACAAAGATAAACCCATATTATTTGAAACTATATCCTATCCAAAACCTATGTTCGTACGGGCCATTGAAGCTAAGAACAAAGGTGATGAAGACAAAATCGGCCAGGCACTAGCCAGACTGATGGATGAGGACCCGACCTTTAAGGTTCGCAAAGATGTAGAAACCCATCAGTTACTCGTTTATGGTATGGGCGAATTGCATCTTGATATTATGACCGAACGCATGAAACGTAAATTTGGCGTTGAAACGCTGCTGACTAACCCCAGGATTCCCTATCGTGAAACTATCCGTGGCTCGGCTAAGGTTGAAGGCAAACATAAAAAACAAAGCGGCGGACATGGGCAGTATGGACATGTGTGGCTGCAACTGGACCCGTTGGCGCCGGGCGCGCAATTTGAATTTGTCGATTCCATTTTTGGCGGTTCAGTACCGCGTCAATATATTCCGGCAGTTGAAAAAGGGGTGCGTGATGCTTTAAACGGTGGTGTTTTAGCCGGTTATCCGATGGTCGATGTCAAAGTAACCCTAACCGACGGCTCCTATCACACGGTTGACTCATCGGAAATGGCCTTTAAAATTGCCAGCACTATGGCCCTCAGGAAAGGCGCGCTGCAAGCTAAACCAGTATTGCTTGAACCTATCTATGCCGTCGAAGTCATTGTGCCTGAATCATATATGGGTGATGTAATCGGCGATCTTAATACCAAACGGGGACGGATTCAGGGGATGGAACCCATTGGCGGCGGTCTGGGAAAAATTAAAGCCCAGGTGCCGATGGCAGAAATGTTCCGTTATAGTATTGACTTACGTTCGATTACCCAGGGACGCGGAAACTTCGATATGAGTTTCTCTCATTATGAAGACGTACCTGCACGCATTGCCGAGAATATAATTGCCAGCGCCAAGAAAGATAAGATGGAAGAAGCGTAGTAAATAGAAGCCTAGACAGGCTGCGCCAAGCAGCCTGTCTAGGCTTTTTTTATTCTAACAGGTTGAAAGAATGAATTTAAGGTTTGTTATAGATATTTAAGGCCGAATGCGAGTATTATTATAATAAAAGCCTGCAGCTTTCCTTGCTTTGACAAAAAGCATACCTTGCTTACAAACAGGATAAGAGCAGCAGCGGCTTATGCTTTTGTCAAAAGCTCAGTGTAAGCCGTATTTTCCTTAATTCATGGGAGGTTTAACAATGGGTGAATTTGTTTTGAAACACAGCGAAAATGGCGTTTGGTACGGACTGTTTACCGAATTCGCCACCAGAGGCATTAAGCACGGTGTTTCCACACGGCTGGGCGGCAGGAGTGTTCAACCGTTTACCAGTCTTAATCTGGGGCTGCATACCGGCGATGATGCCGAAACCGTGTGGCATAACCGGCAGGCCTTCTGCCAGGCGCTAGGCTTGACGGCCGATAAAGCAGTTACCGCCGAACAAGTGCATGGCGATGTCGTGCGATTGGTCACCGAAACAGACGCCGGACGTGGTGCCCGGCACTATCAGGAAGCTATCGGTGGTACCGACGCGTTAATAACCAATGTGCCGGATTTGCCGCTCATGTTGTTTTTCGCCGACTGTGTGCCTGTGCTTATCGTTGATCCTGTTGCCAAGGCCATTGGCATAAGCCATGCCGGGTGGAAGGGAACGGTTGCCAAAATTGCGCAAAAAACAGTGATGGCTATGCAGCAAAGCTACAATACCAAACCGGCAGACTGTCTTGTGGGTATTGGCCCGTCCATCGGTCCCTGCTGTTATGAGGTGGATGAGATGGTTATCGGCAAACTTAGGAGCGGCTTTAGCAAGTGGAACGAACTGGCAGCACCGTGTGCCGATCGCTGGCAGCTTAACCTATGGGAAGCCAACCGCCAGCAGCTTTTGGAAATAGGTGTGCGGGACAGAAATGTTACAGTCAGCGGTATCTGCACAGCTGAAAATACTCCCGTTTTTTTCTCACATCGCGCTGAAAATGGGCGTACCGGGCGTATTGGTGCCGCAATTTCGCTATAATGATAAATGTAACTATTTAGTTTATATCCAAAGAATATTTGTTCTTGAAAATGTCATATCAGCTAGGTATAATAGAATAAATGTCAAATAATTGACACCAGCAAAGACGCTGCTGTTTCCTTCTCTGGGGACGGAGCGTTTTTTTTCATCTTAACAGTGAGTATAAGTCTTGCGTCGCTGAGGCCTTATAAAATAAAGATTCCGGGTACAAGGCCAGGCGCAAGCCATTTTTTCTTTATAAAAGGAGGGTGTGCTTTATGCAGCAGCTGCACTTGAGAGATCTTGTTATAACCAGTTTGGTGACCCTTGACCCATTCGCGTCAACAGCAGTTGCTGCCGCCAGTGTCTGTGATAATGAAACGGCAGCCATCCTGCAAACTGATGGAAAATGGGGGTATATCACTACAAACCAGCTAACCCTTGCGGGGACATGTGCATGGGAAATTGCCTGTTTTGACGCAGTTATAAAACCAGCCAGTTTATTATCAGCTGCAATGGACCATTTGTCGTCAGAACTTATAAAAAGTGCTGTTCTCTTCGAATCTGCTGGTAGAATTACTGCTTTCAGTACCCCGGAGTTATTATTTGCTGCACTGTTTTCCCGGTACGAATTACAGCGGTTGCAGCTGGAAGCTATATTAGATACTGTCGGCGAGTCAGTCTGCGTGATTGATCAAGCCAGCAAGGTGGTTAGCTGGAATAAAAGCGCCGAAAGACTATACGGTATTGCGGCCGGGAGCATTTTAGGAAATCCGATTGACAGCTTTTTTTCAAACTTATTGGTAAAAAAGGCTGCGGCTGAGCGCATCACTGTCAAAGATCAATACCATAACCCCTGTTCGAAAACACATGTACTTATAAATGCTGCACCTATTCTAATGAATTCTCAGGTTGTTGGCGGCGTGTGTGCTGAACGTGATATTACCGAAGTAATAAACCTCAATCAGGAGCTTACGCGTACCAGCCGTAAGGTACAATCCCTGGAAAAAGAAATTGATAAAATCAGCGCCAAAGCGGATGCTTTTGCTACTGTCTACGGTCACAGTCCCGGTATTATTGCTGCTGTTAATATAGCTAGACGGGTGGCAGCCACCACGGCACCACTGCTTCTCAGAGGCGAAAGTGGTACTGGAAAAGAAGTTTTCGCCCGGGCTGTACATACTGCCAGTAATCGCAAAGGCCGGTTTATTGAGATTAATTGCGGTGCCCTTCCTGCGAATTTAATTGAAAGTGAATTATTTGGTTATCAATCAGGCGCCTTTACCGGAGCTGACCACAAAGGCAAAGCCGGTCTTTTTGAACTCGCTGACGGCGGCACGCTTTTTCTTGATGAAATTGGGGAAATGCCCCGGGAGATGCAAGTAAAATTACTGCGAGTACTGCAGGAAAAAAATTTTTACCGGGTGGGCGGCAATATCCCTGTTCAGGTCGATGTACGGATTATTGCTGCTACGCACCGCGAACTGGAAAAAATGATTGCCAACGGTGAGTTCCGTGAGGACTTATACTACCGGCTCAACGTCGTAACCTTGCACCTGCCGCCGCTTCGGGGCAGACGCGAGGATATTCCTGAATTGGTGTATCGGGGACTTAAACATTTTTGTAGTATTCACAAATCTGGTGCTGACAACTGCAAAGTGGAACCGGCTCTCATGGCAGCGTTGTTAGAATATGATTGGCCGGGTAATGTTAGGGAACTTAATAACATTTTAGAGAGGCTGGTTATTCTCGCTGACGGCGATATACTGACAACAGCCTGTTTACCTGCTAATGTTAAGGCGGGAAATACACATAATAAAACGACTTACCAAACGCCTCCGCTTACCGTGACAGCACTCTCGGAACTGATGACGTTTGAGCGGGCGCTAATTAAGCAAGCTTTACAGGAAACTAACTTTAACAAGGCTGCTGCAGCCAAAAGACTCGGTATTCCTAGAAGTACGCTGTATTATAAAATACAGCAACTGAGCCTGGAGCCAGGAGGTGTCAGTAATCTGACGGCAGCGTCAAAAAAATGACACAACGAAGAATAAGATTGCCATGCACTGCTGTTGCATTCACAACGCTGAAGGGGTTAAATCCTGCCAGTCATTGCGAGTGCAGCATGCTGTATTGCGGCAGTCTTTTTTTATGCCTCTGACGGTTGGCACGATACTTGCAATAACAAGCTGTATGAGGAGGTGCTAGTATGAGGATTACTAATCATCCAATTTTACAATTCCCTGAAAAAAACAAAGTGAATTTCACCTTTAACAAGCAACCACTTGAAGGTTATGCCGGTGAACCTATTGCTGCCGCTCTACACGCCGCTGGTATCACCGTACTTGGACACAGTCACAAACTTCATCGCCCGCGCGGGCTGTTCTGTGCGATTGGCAATTGTTCATCCTGTTTAATGATAGTCAACGGAGTTCCTAATGTGCGGATATGTATTGAGCCGCTTCGACAAGGGATGAGTGTTGAAACACAATCTGGGAGAGGGAAGCTGCAATGCATATAGATATCGCAATAATTGGCGGCGGACCGGCTGGTCTCATGGCGGCTATCCATGCCGGCAAAGCAGGTGCCCGTGTGCTGCTTATGGAACGTGCCGGACAGTTTGGCGGTCAGCTTATTAAGCAAACACATAAGTTTTTCGGTTCCAAAAGTGAGTACGCCGGTGAACGGGGCATAGACATCGCTGAGCTTCTGATCAAAGAGGCACTTGCATTACCTACTGTAACGGCTTGGAATAACACCACTGTGCTTGGTTATTATCCGGAAGACAGTATGCTGACAGCTAAACATCTGGGGAAATTCGTCACCGTTAAAGCAAAAAAAATCATAGTCGCTACCGGTGCGGCGGAAAAAATATTAGCCTTCCCTGGTAACGACCTGCCGGGGGTTAGTGGCGCCGGTGCAGTACAAACCCTCATGAATGTCTATGGTGTTCTGCCAGGTAAACGCTTTTTAATACTAGGTTCTGGCAACATCGGCCTCATTGTAGCTTACCAACTGCTGCAAGCCGGTGTTGAGGTTGCCGGAATTGTCGAAGCAGCTGCCAAAATCGGTGGTTACCTGGTGCATGCTGCCAAAATCCGTCGGGCCGGTATCCCCATCTACACTTCGCATACCGTCAAAGCTGCTTATGGTTCACCCGGATTAACTGGTGTAACTGTCTGCCAAGTTGATAATACTTGGCAGACAGTTACTGGTACAGAGTTTGATATTCAAGCAGACGGCCTTTGCCTGGCTGTCGGCCTTACACCGTTAACAGAGCTGTTGTGGCAGGCTGGCTGCCAAATGGACTATATACCTGAACTGGGCGGCTATGTACCGCATCGCAGCAGTAATATGCGGACCACGCAGCACAATATATATGCCGCTGGTGATGCAGCCGGAGTGGAAGAAGCCTCAGTCGCTATGGTTGAAGGTAAGCTGGCTGCTTTGGCAGCCGTCGCCGACCTGGGACTAATAGCAAGTAATGGGGAAGAAATCTATAACGATGCGTATGCCCAACTGGCTGCACTTAGAGCCGGTAGTATCAGCGCCAAAATTCGCTCCGGTCTAGCCAAAGTAACCATGAGTGAGCAGGCCGAGTATTCTGTGAGGTGATATAAATGCTTGAGCAAACCGGGATTCCTACTATGAGTGATGTGAACGCCGTACTTCCTTCACCCGTGCGTCTGACCCAGGGACCTATAGCAATTCTTGAGTGTTTCCAAAACATTCCTTGCAATCCTTGTGCCGATGCCTGTCCTCAGGGTGCCATTTCTATCGGTAACGATATCAACCAGCGTCCGATACTTGATGAAACTAAGTGTAACGGTTGCGGCGTCTGTTTGACTTCTTGCCCGGGAATCGCTATTTTTGTAGTTGATTACGCCTTTAGCGAGAGTCATGCTATGGTCAAACTTCCTTATGAGTATTCGCCTTTGCCGGAGAACGGACAGATAGTTAATGCTCTTAACCGTCAGGGGGAAACAGTTGCTGGCGTCCAAGTAAAACGAGTCCAGCTAAACAAAAATAAAACAGCAGTAGTGTGGCTTGCTGTTCCCAAGGCACTTGCCATGGTTGTCCGGGGCATAGCTATCGCGAAGGAGGATTGCCAGTATGAGTGAACCTGTTATCATTTGCCGCTGCGAAGATATCACGCTCAAGGAAATACAAGAATTTATCAAACAAGGAACATATACACTGGAAGAACTCAAACGTGAATGCCGTTGTGGCATGGGGCCCTGCCAGGGCCGGACGTGTACGCCCCTCATCGCCCAAGAACTTGCTACAACCCTAAAAACAAGTATTGCCGGCATTGCGGTACCGACTTTCCGTCCACCGGCAGCACCCATATCATTAGGTGCGCTGGCGCCAGGTGATGACCATGATTAAACACGCAGATATCATCATTATCGGCGGTGGCGTTGTTGGTTGTTCCATAGCCTATAATCTAGCTAAGGCCGGAGCCGGACAGGTTGTTGTGCTCGAGCGCGGCTACCTTGCTAGTGGCGCTACAGGACGTTGCGGCGCTGGCGTCCGGATGCAGTGGGGTACTGAAACCAATTGCCTGCTGGCACGCGAAAGCGTCAAAATCTTGGAAAACCTGCCGACGATGCTGGAACTAGAAGGCGATATTGAATTTAAACAGGGCGGATATCTTTTGCTTGCTTATACCAGCAAAATGGTAGAACAATTCAAAAAGAATCTCAAACTACAAACTTCTCTTGATATCCCGGCCCGCTGGGTATCACC
Organism: Sporomusa sp. GT1; assembly: GCF_014634905.1. Taxonomy (NCBI): domain Bacteria; kingdom Bacillati; phylum Bacillota; class Negativicutes; order Selenomonadales; family Sporomusaceae; genus Sporomusa; species Sporomusa sp. GT1. Next base: position 195,618 of record NZ_BMBX01000003.1, read on the forward strand.
GGAACAAGCCAAAGAGATTGTGCCATATTTAAACATACAAGGACTTCTTGGAGCAACTTTCTGCCCCAAAGACGGGCATGCCAACCCGTTCAAGGTTACCAGTCTGTACGCCAAGGCTGCTGCACGACTGGGGGTTAAGTTCTATACCTATACCGAAGTCACCGGACTAACGGTCAAAGCCGGTAAAGTTAGTATCGTCCACACCACCAAAGGAGATATTGCTACCAATACTGTGATTAATGCGGCTGGTGGTTATGCCAAAACCATAGGTCGCATGGCTGGGATCGAACTTCCTATTTTTCCGGAACGCCATGAAATACTTGTTACCGAGCCGGTTGATCCTCTGCAAACACCCATGGTAATGTCCTTTTATCACAACCTCTACTGCCAGCAAACACCACATGGCAGTTTCATTATGGGTATTGGGCATCCGGATGAACCAGAAAGCTTTAATACTCAGGCAAGTTGGCGCTTTTTGGCCGAGATGGCTGAGCGCATCACTAAAATTCTGCCGCCTCTGGCTAATCTCAATGTCATTAGGCAATGGGCAGGTCTTTATGATATGTGTCCAGACCGAACACCTATCCTGGGAGAAGATTCGAATGTTCAGGGGTTCTATACTGCTGCTGGTTTTAGTGGTCACGGTTTCATGATTGCTCCAATGGTAGGTAAGCTGATAGCCCAAACAATTATTGGCTTGCCAACCGATATCCCCATTAACGCCTTCAGTGCCGAACGATTTGTTCGTGGTCAACTATATGTCGAACCTTCAGTTGTCTAATTGTCCCAATATCATATTAGGGGGTTATATTCATGATAGCAGAATTTAAAAACGAAGCGTTTATTAACTTTTCCTTACCTGAAAACACAAAGGCAATGGAAACGGCGCTAGTCCGTATTTCATCACAAAAAGGCGGACATTATCCCTTGGTCATTGGCGGTGAAAAAATTAATACCCAATCCTTTATCACCTCAGTCAATCCGTCAGACTTTAAAGAAATTATTGGCACTACCGCCAGCGCCAATGTGGAGTTGGCCGAAAAAGCCGTCCAAGCCGCTCTTGCTGCTTTTGCCGATTGGCAGTATGTCAGTCCGCAAGAACGTGCTCGCTATCTATTTAAAGCCGCCGCTATCATGCGCCGCAAGAAATTTGAGTTTTCAGCTTGGCTGGTAGAAGAAGCAGGGAAAAATTGGGCCGAGGCAGATGCTGATACCGCCGAAGCCATCGATTTTTTAGAATACTACGCACAGCAAATGCCCAAATTCGCCGCTGGTATGACGGTAGTACCCAGTGCTGGCGAGCAAAATGAATGCTTTTACATTCCGTTAGGTGTCGGGCTTATTGTACCACCTTGGAATTTTCCATTGGCCATTTTGACTGGAATGACGGCAGCCGCCATTGTTACTGGCAATACCGTAATCATGAAGCCGGCCAGCACTACGCCGGTTATTGCCGCCAAACTCATGGAGTTATGGGAAGAAGCAAGCCTGCCGCCTGGTGTTGTCAATTTTCTGCCTGGCAGTGGCGGTGTTATCGGTGATTATCTTGTCAGCCATCCTAAAATTCGGTTTATTAACTTCACCGGATCTAAAGAGGTTGGACTCCGGATTAATAAATTAGCCGCCGGTGTTTCACCAGGGCAGAAATGGATTAAACGTGTCGTGGCCGAAATGGGCGGCAAAGATGCTATCATTGTTGACAGCGAGGCAGAACTTGAAGAAGCTGCCAACGGTATTGTAAACTCAGCCTTTGGCTTTCAGGGACAAAAATGTTCGGCATGCTCCCGGGTTATCATTGTCAAAGATGTGTATGAGGAAATTGTCGCTAAAGTCATTGCCAAAACCAAAGCTCTGACATTAGGCCCAGCCAGTGATCCCGCCGTTAACCTGGGACCAGTCATTGACAAGAATGCCTATGATAAAATTCTTGAATACATAGAAATCGGCAGAAAGGAAGGCCGCATAGTGGCCGGTGGTGCTAAAGGGGCCGAGACGGGCTATTTTATTGAACCCACAGTCATTGCCGATGTCGTGCCCAATGCTCGCATTGCTCAGGAAGAGATCTTCGGTCCGGTTGTTGCCCTTATTAAGGCCGAGGATTTTGAGCAGGCCATTGCCATTGCCAATGACACTGAGTATGGCTTAACCGGGGCTGTATATTCTCAGAACCGTGCCAAACTCGAAAAAGCTCGCCGCGAATTCCATGTCGGCAACCTATATCTTAACCGGAAATGCACCGGCGCACTGGTTGGTGTTCACCCCTTTGGTGGTTTCAACATGTCTGGTACTAATTCAAAGGCTGGCGGAAGCGATTATCTGCTTCTTTTCCTGCAAGCTAAGTCAGTAGCGGAAAAACTGTAACTTATTTAAGTTTTGCGAAATTGGTATTGTAAATTTCACAAAAACGTAATACAATGTATAATCATACAATACAAAAGTGTAATTTTATTTAATATATATATATTTGTAAGCAAAGATGCTTTTTGGAGAGATATATTTAACTTTTCTTTCCAAAAAGCTTTTTTATCTAAACTTGGTTTTAGCAAAAGCTGGCGTTTAAGGAGGGATGAAAAACACATTTAGGGACAACCTTATAAATTTTATAGGAATAGGAGATGGGACTATGAGTAAATTCAGATTAAAAATGGCTGGCTTATTAACAATACTTATCATGTTGTCAGGGCTGGTAACTGGGTGTGGTGACACCGCCAGCAAAGACATTAAAATCGGAGTAGTTTACGAACTAACCGGCAACACCGCAACTTTTGGTACGGCTGCAGCTAACGGTGCTAAACTGGCGTTTAAAGAAATTAATGCCAAAGGAGGTGTTCTAGGCAAACAAATCCAGCCGGTTATAGCCGATAACAAGGGCGAACCGGCCGAATCAACCAATGCCATGACCAAAGTCATTACCCAGGATAAAGTAGTGGCAGTAACCGGGTTTACTGTCAGTTCTTGCGGTATTGCGGGATCGACGGTTGCCGAGGTTAATAAAACCCCTTTTGTAGCTGCTGCAACCACCAATCCTAAGGTGACTCTTGACGAAAAGAGCGGTAAAGCCAAAGATTATGTATTCAGGGCTTGTTTTATTGATCCCTTTCAAGGGACCGTGGCAGCCAACTTTGCCCTCAACAGCTTAAACGTAAAAACAGCCGTTGTCTTAATTGATAACTCCAGTGATTACAGCAAGGGCTTGTCCCAGTTCTTCAAAGCTTCCTATACAAAAGGCGGCGGACAGATTCTTGCCGAAGAAGCCTACTTGCAGAAAGACCAGGATTTTAAAGCAATTCTTACCAAAATTAAAGCACTCAATCCAGAACTCATATATCTTCCTGGATATTACGAGGAGGTAGGCAAGATTATAAAACAAGCCAGGGAAATGGGTATCACGGTACCGTTTCTGGGCGGTGATGCCTGGGATTCACCTAAATTAGCGGAAATCGCCGGTCCTGCACCTTTGAATAACACTCATTTTACTAATTTTTATTCCAACGAAGATACCAGCCCTGCCTCCAGAGCTTTTGTTGAAGCTTACAAAAAAGAATATAACCAAGTGCCTGATTCCATGGCCGCAATGGGCTATGATGCCGCTTATTTATTGGTTGATGCCATCAAGCGCGCCAACAGTACTGAAGGAGAAAAAATCCGCGAGGCGTTAGTTGCAACCCAAGGCTTTAAGAGCGTGAGCGGTGATATGAATTTAACTTCCACCCATGACGCAATTAGAAGTGCAGTAATCATTGAGCTACAAGATGGTAAACAGGTGTATAAAGAAACTGTAAAACCTTAGCAGCGAAAAATCGCCGTTCGGCTTTGCCTGACGGCGATTTTTTTATTAGAAATATAGAATAATATAAGTAATATTTAAAGGAAAATTTTGTTCGTGGGCGAATAAATTATTAGAATGGAGGATTTACCATGTCTATAGCGCAGAATATTGCTGAAATAAAACGGAATATTGATACAACCAAAGTAAAACTTGTGGCTGTTACCAAAAATCATAGCGCCACAGCCATGTTGGAAGCCATTGCTGCCGGCATAATGGCTGTGGGGGAAAACCGGGTTCAGGAAATGCTAGCCAAACATCCTGATATTCAGGCTGCAGGCAAGCAGGTCGAGTGGCATCTCATCGGGCATTTGCAAACAAACAAGGTGCGCCAGGCTGTGCCACTGGCAGATCTTATTCACTCAGTTGACAGCCAGCGTCTGGCCATTGAGATTGATAAAACTGCCGGCAAACTGGGTAAGCGCCAGGATGTGCTGTTACAAGTCAATGTTGCTGATGAGGAAAGTAAGTTTGGCGTAGAGTTGGGACAAGCCCTGGTACTGGCCAAACAAATCACTCAGCTTGAACATGTGAGATTGTGCGGTCTTATGACAATCGCGCCTTACACCGAAAACGCAGAAACAGTGCGTCCGGTATTTAAAGAATTTTATCAGCTGTTCAGTGAATTAAAGGCATTAAACCTGACCAATACCGACATTAAATGGTTATCTATGGGTATGACAAACGACTATATGGTAGCTGTCGAAGAAGGAGCAAACTTGGTACGTATCGGCACTGGAATATTTGGTTCTCGTCAATATTAAGGAGGAGAGAGAAAGTTATGAAGTTCATGGAAAAAGTTTGGGGAAGCTTGGGTCTGTTTGAAACAGCCGACCAAGAAGACGAACGCCCAAAATTAGAAGAGACAGATGTTAAAACCAAACAAAAAAATAGCAGCAATGTGGTATCACTGCCAATGACTTCGCAGAATCAGCAGCAAAGCAAACAAGTCAAGGTTATGGTGGTTGAGCCCTTTTCTTTCGATGACGCGCAGCATATTGCCGATTATCTCAAAGGCCGCAAGCCGGTGGTTGTCAATCTCGAGAATACAGACCCTGAAATTTCCAAACGGATGATTGATTTCATCAGCGGCACGACCTACGCCCTCAATGGGCAGATCCAAAGAGTCGGCAATAATATATTTCTTTGTGCGCCCACCAATGTTGATGTAGCTTACAGCCCGCGGGAAGATACCGGTGACCGGACACTTATGCCATGGGTTAACAAATAAGTCGATTACCAGACGGAGGAATTATGCTAACAAATAAACAAGTCGGTTTTATTGGCGGCGGTGCAATGGCGGAAGCGCTTATTCGCGGCATATTAGAGGCCCGGTTAGTGACACCGTCCCAATTAACAGTAAGTGATGTTTCCAAGGAACGTCTGGATTATCTGCGTAGCACTTTTATGGTGTCAACTACTCATGATAGCCAGGAAATAGCTAAACAGTCGGATATATTATTTTTAACAGTTAAACCGCAAGTAATCAGCGGTGTTATTGAAAGTATCGCACCGGTGGTAGCCAAAAGCACTGTGGTAGTATCTGTAGCCGCAGGAATAACAATTGCCGCCTTTCAGGGGAAAATGCCCGGTGTGCCAATAATCCGCGTTATGCCCAATACCCCGGTTGCCGTAGGGGCAGGCATGTCTGCTATGGCACTGGGGAAATATGTAACAACCACAGTAAGTGAGCCTGTTGCTCAAATATTTGGCGCTGTGGGTAAAGTGGTCACTGTCACTGAAGATACTATGGATGCTGTTACCGGCCTGTCCGGCAGCGGTCCGGCTTACGCGTTTGTTCTGATTGATGCACTGACAGATGCCGGGGTTCGTGTCGGTTTTTCCCGTCAAACGGCAGTGCTGCTTGCTGCCCAGACACTTATGGGCGCTGCCAAGATGGTACTGGAAACCGGCGAACATCCGGCTAAACTGCGTGATATGGTGACTTCTCCCGGGGGTACTGCCATTACCGGGGTTCATGTATTAGAACAAAATGGTGTGCGTGCCGCGCTCATTGATGCAGTGGTGGCTGCCACTAACCGTTCCCGTGAGATGGGGAGACGGTAATGAGCGAACGGGACAAAATTTTACGGTATTACCGGTCGTCAGGCGATGCCGAGCTGGCGGCAAAACTCCTGGACTTAGCTGAGGCAACGCTCAAAAACCGCAAATATAAAGTAAGCGAAATCCTTGATCCTTATGGGCAAAGTATTGCTGAAACAATAACTGCCCACTATGAGCGGCTGACAATGGAAGCCTGGGGCGGATATGCAGGCGCTGAACGGGTGAAAGTGGCTTTTGTCGATTCCGATTTTCTCGATTATGCCAGTTCACTGGATTTTGCGCTGGCCGTAATTGTAATAAAGTGGGATAGCCGTTACAGCCGCCTGACGCATCGCGATGTACTAGGGGCATTAACAGGGCTGGGAATCAAGCGGGAAGTGCTGGGCGATATTATTATGGCCGGCGAAGAGTGTTATGTAGTGGCTGACGATTCAATGGCCGCTTATATTGTGCAAAATCTGGCAGAGATTGGACAGGCCTCCGTATCTGCAGCCTTTGCTTCGTTTGATGATATTCCTGCAAAAGAGGAAAAAGTAAAAGAAATCCGGGCAACAGTGGCCTCTTTGCGGCTGGATGCCATAGCGGCTGCAGGCTATGGCATGTCGCGAACGCGTATGGCAGATGATATTGTCGCAGCAAAAGTGAAAATTAACTGGCAGGAAGCCAAAAGTCCTTCTCAAGCCGTAAAAGTGGGCGATGTTATCTCCATGCGTGGCCGTGGCCGCGTTGAGGTCGTCGAAATTCCCGGTCAGACCAAAAAAGGACGTTACAGCATTTTACTTAGACGATTTATTTAAAATGAGGGTGGGGAGTCTATGCTTACACCGTTGGAAATCCATAACAAAGAGTTTAAACGCGGCTTTCGCGGCTATAATGAAGAAGAAGTAGATGAGTTTCTTGACAGGGTAATAAAAGATTACGAAACATTGTACCGTGATAACATGGATTTGAAAGAAACTATTGATCGCCTTAACAGCAAACTTGAACATTATCAGCATATGGAGAACACTCTTCACAGCACACTGGTCATTGCCCAGGAAACTGCCGAAGAAGTCAAGCTCAATGCTAAAAAGGAAACTGAACTTATAATTAAAGAAGCTGAGATTCGTGCACAAAAACTGGTTGATGAGGCCATTAGCAAAGTTCGCAAACTAACTGGCGAATCGGAAGAACTGCAAAAACAATCGCAGATTTTCCGCACCAGGCTGCGTACCCTGCTGCAGGCTCAGATGGAAATGCTCAACAGTGCCGAAGAAGATGAAAACTAGTCGTACAGTTAATGCGAGCGAGCTTGATATTAGGGAATTACCGGACGGCATCGCCTTTAAAGTGCGTGTCCAGCCGCGTTCAAGCAAAAATGCCATTACGGGAATTATGGGTGATAGTTTAAAAATCAACCTGACTTCGCCACCGGTTGACGGCGAAGCCAATGCTGCCTGTCTGGCTTTTTTTGCAGCCTATATGGGTCTGCCCAAAAGCGCTGTCAGTATTATTGGCGGACAGAAGAATCGGTCAAAAATCATTAAAATTACCGGTGTTGATAAAAATATTTTTTTGAACAATCTATCTGGCGGTATTTGACTTTGTTCGTCAATCATGTATAATATATGCGTATATACTAATATTTCATCAGTAATGACGGAGATTAGCCTAGGTGGCGGTTTGCAGCGAACCAGGACATGGTGTAAGCCTGGTAACCAAAGTCATGGCTCGCTATCACTCCTGAACTGCGGACTGAACAAGGTCAGGTACTAAAGTAGGCTCCGCCGTTTAACGCCCGTTATCGCGTTGTAAGTGGCTTAACTAAGCCAATTAGGGTGGTACCACGGGAATTAACGCTCTCGTCCCTTTACGGGATGAGAGTTTCTTTATTTTCTGAGGGTTTTTATCTTATGGAGGTGTTCACTTTTGGATTATAGCAAAACACTTAATTTACCGCAGACAGATTTCCCTATGCGCGCCAATCTCCCTGAACGTGAGCCGGAAATGCTGGAATACTGGCGCAAAGAGCAAATTTATGAAAAAAAGGTTGCCCAAAGCAAGGGCAAAACTAAATTTATCCTGCATGATGGCCCGCCATATGCCAATGGCAATATTCACATTGGAACCGCATTAAACAAGATACTGAAAGATATTATTGTCAAATACAGGTCATTACGCGGCTTCGATGCTCCCTATGTTCCAGGCTGGGATACCCATGGCCTGCCAATTGAACATGCGGCCATCAAAATCCTGGGCTTAAACCGTCATGAACTCGATCCACTGGAGCTGCGCCGGGAGTGTAAGCAATATGCCTTTAAATGCCTGGATCTCCAACGGGAAGATTTCAAACGTCTGGGTGTTGCGGGTGACTGGGAAAATCCTTATGTGACCCTGTACCCTGAATATGAAGCCAAACAAATTGAAGTCTTCGGCGAAATGGCGAAAAAGGGACATATCTACAAAGGCTTAAAATCCGTTTACTGGTGCATTTCCTGTGAAACGGCTCTGGCTGAGGCCGAGATTGAATATGCGGAGAAAAAATCTCATTCGATTTATGTTAAATTCCCGCTTATCGATGACAAAGGCAATTTGCCGGTAGGAGTCAGCAGCGAGCAGGTCTATGCTGTTATCTGGACAACCACGCCATGGACCATACCTGCCAATGTGGCTGTTTGTGTTCATCCGGAGATTGAATATGCCTGGGTGCAAATCGGTGATGAAATATATCTGCTGGCCAGTGATTTGATCGAAACAGTTGTCAAGTCTAACAATCTTGGTGAATATACTGTTTTATCAACAATGAAAGGTGCCGCCATTGAAGGCATGGTCTTTAGCCATCCGTTCTTTGACCGTGAATCACCCATCATCCTCGGAGAGCATGTTACACTTGAGGCAGGTACCGGATGTGTGCATACAGCTCCCGGCCATGGTCAGGAAGACTTTGAGGTTGGCATGAAATACGAATTGCCGGTTATCAACCCAGTTGATCCTGCCGGTAAATTTACTGCTGAAGCAGGTCAGTTTGAAGGTCTGCTGGTGAATGATGCCAATGTACCTGTTATCAAAGAATTGGCTGCCCGGAGCCTGCTGCTTGGCAAAAGCTCCATAAAACATCAGTATGCACATTGCTGGCGCTGCAAAAATCCTATTATTTACCGTGCTACCGAGCAATGGTTTGCTTCTATTGACGGATTCCGCGCCGAGACGCTCAAGACCATCGAGAATGATGTTCAGTGGATCCCGGCTTGGGGTGAGGACCGGATTCGTAACATGGTAGCCGACCGTAACGACTGGTGCATTTCGCGGCAGCGTGTATGGGGTGTGCCTATTCCGATTTTTTATTGTACCAAATGTAATGAACATATCATTAATGATACAACCATTGACGCCGTTAAAGAAATCTTCCGTAAGGAAGGCTCTGATGCCTGGTGGGCGAGAACAGCGAAAGAAATACTGCCTGACGATTTTGCCTGCCCTCACTGCGGGCATAATGAATTCCGCAAAGAAACCGATATTATGGATGTATGGTTTGACAGTGGTTCCAGCCATGCTGCAGTATTAGAACAACGCGAAGAATTGCAGTGGCCTGCCGACCTTTATCTGGAAGGCAGCGACCAGCATCGCGGCTGGTTCCAGTCCTCGCTGTTAACCTCGGTAGCTACTCGCGGTGCAGCACCCTATAAGGGAGTATTGACCCATGGCTTTGTTGTCGACGGTGAAGGGCGTAAAATGTCCAAATCTGTTGGCAATACCATTTACCCGCAGGAAGTCATTAAACAATACGGTGCCGATATTCTTCGCCTCTGGGTAGCATCGGCCGATTACAAAGCCGATATCCGCATTTCCAATCCTATTTTGAAGCAATTAGCCGAAGTATACCGCAAAATCCGCAATACTTTCCGTTATATTCTGGGCAACTTGCAGGACTTTAACCCAGATACTGACAAAGTGAATTATAACCAGCTCATGGAGATTGACCGCTGGGCGCTGATGCGGTTGGAGCAAGTGCGGGATAAAGTTACCGAAGCCTATGAAGAGTATGAGTTCCATCTGCTCTACCACACAGTTCATAATTTTTGTGCCGTTGAACTAAGCGCCTTTTATCTTGATATCCTCAAGGACCGCGTTTACACTGCACTTCCCGGTTCCATTGAACGTCGCGCCGCACAAACGGCTATGTACGAAATCCTCAATACCCTGGTAGTGATGGTTGCTCCGGTACTAACCTTTACCTCGGAAGAAGTATGGCAGTATATGCCTAAACAACAGGGCCGGCCCGAAAGTGTGCAATTAGCTTCCTGGCCGACTGCCCGGCCTGAGTACCTTGATGCAGCCTTAGAGACCAAATGGGATAAAATTCTTGCCATGCGCAGCGAAATTACCAAAGCGTTGGAAACCGCCCGGCGTAACAAAGTAATCGGCCACTCGTTAGATGCTGCGGTTAGTCTTTATGCTGCCGGTGAAGAATTGACGGCACTCTCAGCCATTAAGGATGATTTAGCCACATTGCTTATTGTATCTGATGTAACTTTATCTGATCAGCTTAACCAAGCTCCAGGTGAAGCCTACCGCGCTGAAAACATGCAAATGGCAGTTGCTATAGCTCCGGCGCAAGGAGGCAAATGCGAACGCTGCTGGATTTACAGCCCAACGGTGGACCAAGATAATGAGCATCCGGCTCTTTGTCAACGGTGCGCTACTGTAGTAAAAAATATGTAAGCAGGATAAACCGGGAGCTAATCCCGGTTTATTTTTATTAAGCAGGGAATAATACCAATGGGGGTCTGTTTGTATGGACAATAAAAATCCAGTCAATACTAATAAGAGTGATGATCAGCAGCCTGAATTTATTGCCAGACAGCTGGAACGGCTGGTCGACCGGTTGGAATCCATGCGGATTGCCGATTATATGGAGACATTAGAACGCCCTGTCAGGCTGATCCTCACTAACTTTGTGGCCGGCATTGCCCGTGGATTAGGTATTGCCATTGGTGCCAGCTTGGTGTTTGCTTTGTTGCTCGCATTCCTCAAGCAGCTGATAGTGCTCAACATTCCGGGTATCGGCGGCTTTATTGCCGATATCGTACGGTTTGTCGAAGCCAAGAACGGTACTTTCTAGATCATCATTACAGGGAGGCTGACACATGACAAAGGATATTTTTGATTGCATCCGCCAAAGCCATAGTATTCGCAACTTTAAGTCTGAGCAAATCCCTGATGCTACCTTAACCCGGATTCTTGAAGCCGGCAATATGGCACCAAGTGCCGGTAATTTGCAGCCTTGGTACTTTTATGTGGTACAGGATGTTTCGGTAAAGGAAAAAATTGCGGCAGCGGCTTTTGATCAGGAGCAAATTAACGAGGCTCCCACGGTAATTGTAATTGCTGCCGACCCGGCCCGTTCGAATGAACTCTATGGCGAACGCGGAGCACAATTGTATTGTATTCAAGACACGGCAGCAGCGGCACAAAATATCCTGCTGGGTGCCGAAGGACTTGGTGTTGCCGCCTGCTGGGTTGGCGCTTTTAATGAAACAAAAGTTGAAGAAGCAATCAAAGCCCCGCCACGTCTCAGAGCGGTAGCCATAATTTGTCTGGGATACAGCAACGAGCAGCCAAAAGAATATAAGGAACGCCTGCGTCTGGCTGAAGTCGCTAAATTTATTCACTAAGAAGGGGGCTTTAGCTTGCACTCAAAACGACTGGCAAAATCCAAAGCCCGGTTAATAGCAAAAAAGCAGGAGCTGATTGAGACTATTTTGCAGCTTGAGGATAATGGTCTGCGCTCAGCCTTAGCTAATACTACAGGCGAATTGAGCAGCTATGACAATCATCCGGCCGACTTAGGCAGTGAAACCTTTGAGCGGAGTAAAGACGTCGGGCTGCGGGACAATGAGCGTGTATTACTAAGCAATGTCGAACATGCCTTAGAAAAAATTCACCAGGGTACTTATGGCCGTTGTGATCGTTGCGGCTCTCAGATATCGCAGGAAAGACTGGAGGCGCTGCCTTGGGCCAGCCAATGTATTGAGTGCCAACAGAGGGTAGATCAGAATGCCGTTACCCCCCGCCCCTTAGAAGAAGTAATCCTCACCCCGCCATTCAAAAAAAATTTCCTGGGTTCGTCCAGTTGTGAATGTGTCGGCTATGACGGTGAAGATGCCCTGCAAGACGTTATGCGCTATGGCAGCTCTGACACCCCCCAGGATGTTTCCGGTGCAAAAGACTATGAATCCGTATTCCTCAATAGTGACGAGCACCATGGTATTGTTGAGCCGACTGATGCCATTCCCACTGAACCGGGAAGTACCGGGAGACATGCAATCAAGCGGCAGAAATACGAAAAACAAACCAGGCAGTAAACGCCCGGTTTGTTTTTCTTTGCAGGATTTTATTGGGAAGTGTGTAATCATATAATCATTGTCAGGACATACTATTTAGGTTGCTAAAATTTATGATGTTAACGATTTGCAGGTGATGGTGTAATGATTTGTCCGAAAGTCAAGCTCATATCCTTGGCCAAAACTGGCGTTTTAGGACTGGTTGTAGCCATCTATTTTTATTTGCCCGGAGTACAGCAATTTACCGGTGAAGGAATTTCTTATCTGCGCTCCCACAACTTCGAAGGTCTGCGCCAGTTTATTTTATCCTATGGTATATGGGCACCTGTAACCAGTATTGCCCTTATGACCTTGCAGTCCATGGTCCCCCTGGTGCCGGGGATCATCATTACCATTACAAATGCCTGGATATTCGGCTGGCAGGCCGGAGCGCTATACTCCTGGACCGGCGCACTGCTGGGCGCCGCCCTGGACTTTGGGATTGCCCGCTGGTATGGACGTCCGGTGGTAGAACGCTTTATCGGTATTAAATACCTCACACTAACAGACAAATTTTTTAAACGCCATGGCATAATAGCTGTACTTATTACCAGGCTTATTCCAATCATTCCCTTTAAGGTAATCAGTTATGGAGCAGGCCTGACCAAACTAACCGTATGGAAGTTTATTGCCGCTACAGCAATCGGACAAACGCCGGCCATTGTGCTTTATTCCATACTTGGTCAAAATCTCTCACATAATCTTACATTAGTAGCAGCCATTACTACAGTACTGGTAGTTGCCGGACTTATCGTTTACTATTTCCGTGATACCATCGACCGGTATATAATTCCCCCGAAAAATAAGTAAAGAAGTGCGGTATTATCACCGTGCTTCTTTACGTTTGGGAAAAATTCCGGTATCATGTTATCATATACAGCGAGGTAAAGCTCTGCCGGCGGATAAATACACCATCGGCCGGCGACTGCAAATTCTTTGCTGTGGAATATATAGTATTGATAATTGGGTAAAAGATAGGAGAGAGAATTGGTGCCTAGAGTATTACTAGCAGCCATTGCTGCGGCAGTAGTCATAATTGACCAGTGGTCAAAGCATTATATTCAGTCCCAGATGTTGCCGGGAATGTCCATACCGGTAATTGAAAATATGTTTCACATTACCTATGTCCTGAATCCAGGTGCCGCATTTGGGATTTTGGAAAACCAGCGGTTGTTTTTTATTGTAATTGCGCTGGTTATGTTAGGACTGATTGCCTACTTTTTTTCCCATATCCCGGATAACTTCCGTCTTATGCGGCTGGGGGTCAGCCTCTTGGCAAGTGGTGCTCTCGGCAATGTAATTGACCGGGTACAGACCGGGTATGTGGTGGATTTTTTTGATTTTCGCATATGGCCGGTGTTTAATGTGGCCGATATTGCCATTGTCACAGGGGTTGGCTGTGTTATCTATACCCTTGTATTTATACCCTTTCCGGCAGAATACCAAGAAAACTAGTAGTCTGCCAAGTTTAAAGCTATAGGATGAATTGCGCGAGATTTTTCGTCCAGCAAGGCGGAGGAGCCGCACATATCGGACATATGTAAGGTGACGACAACGAAGTTGGGCGGAAAATCTCGCGACAAGAACACTATGGATTTAGGCTTGGTAGACTACTAAGATAGGATGATAGTATGGAACAGATTCCCACAACAGGCGGAGCTGAAACACGAATTGAAACAATGTCCGATGAGCAGGGGCTCAGAATAGATGTACTCTTAGCTAAACGGTTTCCGGAACTATCCCGTTCCCATTTACAAAAGCTTATTGCCGATGATTTGGTGACAGTAAACGGGAAGCTAATTAAAGCAAACTACAAAGTCCAGGCTGAGGATAGTATCAGGATCATCTTTCCTGAAGCCAAACCTGTTGAAATTGCCGCTGAAGCCATTCCCCTTGATATACTTTACGAAGATGCCGATATTATTGTTATCAATAAACCACGGGGGATGGTAGTCCATCCGGCTGCCGGCAATTATGCCGGCACGCTGGTAAACGCCCTGTTAGAACACTGCCAGGACCTATCAGGCATTAACGGCGAAATCCGCCCCGGTATTGTCCATCGTTTGGACAAAGATACCTCCGGTGTTATGGTAGCCGCAAAAAATGACCGTGCGCACATAGCTCTTGCCGAACAAATTAAGAACCGTACCGCCAGCCGCAAATATGTAGCTATTGTGCATGGCACCATTGCTGAAGAGCAGGGGATAATCAATGCTCCGATTGGCAGACATCCGTCTGACCGCAAAAAAATGGCTGTCACGTTTAGTAACAGCAAGGAAGCTATAACCCGGTTTCGCGTCATTGAGCGGTTTATTAATTACACTCTCGTCGAATGTAAACTGCAAACAGGCAGAACTCACCAAATCAGAGTACACATGCAGTATATTAGCCACCCGGTAGTAGGGGACCCGAAATACGGGCCTGAGAAAAAAAGGTTTGCCATTTCCGGCCAGGCACTGCATTCGGCCGAACTTTCCCTTAAACATCCTATTTCTGGCGAAGAATTGCTATTTACCGCACCGGTACCGCCAGATATGGCTGATATATTAACCAAACTGAAGGCGTTAAAAAGAGAGGAGCAGTAAAGTTATGACTAAGCATGTTAATATGGTTGACAAAGCAATTATTATGGATTCTCAGGCCATTAAACGCGCACTCACCCGGATAGCTCATGAAATCGTTGAACACAATAAAGGCGTAAGCGATATAGCGCTTGTCGGTATTAGGACCCGTGGTGTTCCTTTAGCCCAGCGCGTAGCCGAGGAAATCAAGCGCATTGAGGGTGTTGAAGTGCCTGTCGGCATCCTGGACATTACCCTGTATCGCGATGACTTGTCGACTTTGGCGTATCAGCCCATTGTTCATGAAACACTTATTCCGTTTTCCATCAATGGTAAAAAGGTCGTACTTATTGATGACGTATTATTTACCGGACGCACCGTGCGGGCGGCGCTGGACGCCATTATCGATATCGGCCGTCCGTCGTCTATCCAGTTGGCGGTACTTATTGACCGCGGGCACCGGGAACTGCCGATCAGAGCCGACTATGTCGGTAAAAATGTGCCGACCTCCGGCAAGGAAATAGTCAGTGTTCAACTGGCTGCGACCGATGAAGCCGAACAGGTTGTCATTAAGGAATTCATTCAGGAGTAAGTATTGCAGCAATAGTGGCTTTGTCAGGTGTTACATAGATTGTACTTTGGTGGTCATAAATGACAAAGCCGGGTTTTGCCCCCGAGGGCTTGCGCACATAACGGCGTCTGGTATAGTCTACCGGCACATTGGCTGATTGACGGCCTTTGCTAAAATGGGCAGCCAGCAGGGCGGCCTCGACAATGGCCTGTTCTGTTATCTCTTTATTATCCCGGCGAATAATAACATGTGAACCGGGTATATCCTTAGCATGCAGCCAAAGATCCTCAGACTGCGCCTGTTTGAATGTCACTATATCATTTTGCCGGTTATTTTTACCAATAATAATAGCAAAGCCGTCTGTCGTCTTGACTGACAGCGGTGAGGACTGGGCAGCAGGCAAACGGCGTTTGTCTGCTGCTTTCATATAACCGGCGGTTATCAACTCTTGCTTTATCTCGGTTATTTCGGCATTCAGGTCGGCATGCTCTAAGGCCACTGCAACACTTTCCAGGTAGGCAATTTCCTGCCCGCACTCGACAAGCTGATTGGCCAAATGCTCTGCCGAGCGCTTAGCTTTGTTATATTTGGCGTAATATTGCTGTGCATTCTCCAGCGGCGTCAGTGCCGGATCGAGACTGATTATTACCTGGCTGTCCGGCTGCTCGCTGTAGATATCCTGCAATACCTGCTCATGGCTGCCTGCCGGGATATGGTATAGATTAACCATTAAAATATCGCCGTATATCCGAAAGGTGTCTGCGTTTTCAGCCTGTTTAAGCTCCTCAGTCAATACACCTTGCTTACGGGTTAATTTAGCTAACTCTGCTGCCACCAATTTAACAAGTACTTCTTTTTCAGGCAGTGACGGACGCCCGTTAAAACTGTCAAAAAACGCAACAGCCTCACTCATGGTGGAGAAACTATGAAGACTATGCTGCCCCAGATGTTCAGGAACAAAAGCGGCAATTGCCAGCGGCCGGCCTTGACCCTCGACAACACTGGGAACAATCTGACTGTTGTTAAGCGGCACCGCAATACTGGCAACAGCTTCTGCTAATGCATCTATATCCGAGACATCAAGAGTGCCTGACCTGATTTCAGGAGAAAAACCGGCACGCCAGACAATCTCATTTGCGGTGAGCGGCCCCAGGCCGATACCGGCGGCGATAATGGCTTTACTTAACGGTAAATCGGCTGCTGCCAGTACCTGTTTGGCAAAAAGATCTGGTTCGACAGCCAGAATATTGATCTTATCCTGACCGGGAGGGTAGACATATTCTTTGCCTGGCAGCACCTGGCGGTGACGGCTTAGCTGATAGCCCACCCTTCTAATGGCATCAATAATAATATTATCCTGACTTAGAATAATATTGCTGTTTTTACCCATAATCTCGATAATCAGCCGCTTGGTGATAATTATCCCCCGGTCACCACGTACATCTATATTGATATTTATGATACGGTCAAGGCTGTGTTGTTCGATACTGCCAATTCGTCCGTCTTCCAAATGCTTGCGCAGCAGCATGCAAAAATTAGGAGCTGCTGCCGGATTTTCCGGAGCAGAAGCGGCAATCAAGATTTTAGGCCGCTGAGGATTGGCTGAAATATGAAGCCGAAGATTTTCCCCCGGCTGGCGTACCCACAGCAGCAGCGAATATGGGTCTGGCTGAAATACTTTATCAACACGTCCGCCGGCTAATGCGGCATTTAGTTCATTTACCAGCGGCGCAAGAGACAGTCCGTCGACATTCATGGCATACCCTCCGTCAGTTACAAAGCTTGAGACAATTTGCCAATAGTATAACACCCTTGGCAATTAACGGTCAAACCCGGTCTAATTAAGCGGCTGCCAGAATAACATGGTTAGTAAAACACATGTTAGCGAGGTGGCTGCATGGACAGAGAAAAATGGTATGCACGTACGCCAGATGAAGTAGTTAAGTTCTGGCAAACAAATTTTACGGACGGCTTAACTTCTGCTGAAGCAAAGGCCAGGCTGGATAAATTCGGATTTAACGAACTGACCGAAAAAGAAAAAACGGCTTGGTGGAAACGGTTTTTAGTCCAGTTTCAAGATTTTATGGTATTGGTATTACTGGGAGCTACGCTCATATCGGCCTTTTTAGGTGAATATACCGATGCCATAACAATTTTACTCATTGTCCTGATGAATGCGATATTAGGTTTTATTCAGGAATACCGGGCCGAACGATCGCTGGCGGCCTTAAAACAACTGGCGTCACCAACCGCCAGGGTCGTAAGAAACAGTATGGTACAGCAAGTTCCGGCCAAAGAACTTGTACCAGGCGATATCCTGGCACTGGAAGCCGGTGACAAGCTGGCTGCCGACGGTCGACTTATCGAAGTTTATAATATGGAAGTGGAAGAAGCCGCATTAACCGGTGAATCTTTGCCTGTACGGAAAGTGGCTGACCGCCAGTACAGTGAGGATGCACCCTTAGGTGATAGAAAAAATATGGTATATGCCGGCACCAGCATTGTCCGCGGGCGTGGCCGGGCCGTAGTTTGTGCTTCAGGCATGGCCACAGAAGTCGGACATATCGCCGGCATGATTCAAGCATCAGCGGAAGAAGCCACTCCGCTGGAAAGACGGCTTGAAACTCTCGGTAAGTGGCTTGTCTGGGGTTGCCTGGTTATTTGCTGCATTGTTGTAGTCACCGGTATAATCAAAGGGGAATCACTGTTTCTTATGTGTATGGCTGGCATCAGCCTGGCAGTAGCTGCCATTCCCGAAGGATTGCCGGCTATTGTAACCGTAGCCCTGGCCCTTGGTGTTCAGCGCATGATTAAACAACGGGCAATTATCAGGAAACTGCCGGCGGTGGAAACGCTTGGCTGCACAACCGTCATTTGTTCGGACAAAACCGGTACCCTGACACAAAATGCCATGACCGTACGGCAGATATTTGCCGGCAGTCAAATTTATGAAATTACCGGCTCAGGTTATGATATTAAAGGCAGTATTTTACTTAACCACCAAGAGTTTGACTATGCCAAAGATAAAGCTCTTGAGCAATGTCTTGTCATCGGAGCACTTTGTAATAACAGTTCGCTGAAACAAAACAATGTTACCATTACCGGCATCTGGCGCAACAAGAACGAAACCGGCTGGTCCATTGAAGGTGACCCTACAGAAGGCGCTATCGTCGTCGCGGCCGCCAAAGCCGACATTTGGCAGGCTAAGCTGGAAAAAACCAAAAAGAGAATTGCTGAGATTCCCTTTGAATCAGAACGCCGCCGCATGTCAGTGATATACCGGGAGACCGACGGCAATAGCAGCTTATATAGCAAAGGCGCGCCTGACACGATTTTAGAATTGTGCCGGTATTACCACACCGCGGCAGGGCCGACCTCGCTTACCCAGGAACATATTGATAAAATTAACAGCATAAATGAACAAATGTCCTCCCGGGCTCTCAGAGTGCTGGCTGTCGCCTATCGCCGCCTGACACCGGCTCAGGCGCAAAATCCGGACGAATCCCTGGAAACAAATTTAGTATTCGCCGGGCTGGTGGGTATGATTGACCCGCCGCGGGAAGAAGTCAAAGCATCTATTGCTTTATGCCGGGAAGCCGGAATTAAAACAGTCATGATTACCGGTGACCATAAAAGTACAGCGGTAGCCATTGCTCAGGAATTAAATATTTATAAAGAAAGCCAGCATAAGGCGCTCACAGGTAAAGAGCTTGACGCCATGGGGGAAGCTGAACTTGATTCTATCGTAAATACTGTCTCGGTCTATGCCCGGGTTTCACCTGCCCATAAGCTGAGAATTGTCCAGTCGCTCAAACGTAAAGGACATATTGTAGCCATGACAGGGGATGGTGTTAATGATGCACCAGCAATAAAGGAAGCCGATATTGGCGTGGCTATGGGGCTTACCGGCACTGACGTCACCAAAGAGGCTTCTGCCATGGTTTTAGCTGATGATAACTTTGCTACCATTGTCGCAGCCGTCGAAGAAGGGCGGGGGATTTATGATAATATCAGAAAGTTCATCCGGTACCTGTTGTCCTGCAATATTGGCGAAGTTCTTACCATGTTTCTGGCCGCATTGCTGGGATTACCCATTCCCCTCTTGCCGGTACAGATATTGTGGGTAAACCTTGTTACAGATGGTCTGCCGGCCATGGCGCTGGGCATTGATCCTAATGATCCTAACAGTATGCGCCGTCCGCCCCGGCATCCGAAAGAAAGCGTATTTTCCCGCGGTTTAATTAAAAAAATTGTTGGCCGCGGCATTCAGATTGGTTTAAGCACACTTTTCGTCTTTAGTGTGGTATACTATTCCCAGAATGATTTAGCGCTGGCCCGGACAGCAGCCTTTGCCACACTGGTATACTGCCAGATGTTTCATGTGTTTGATTGCCGGTCTGAAACCTATACTATTTTCGAACTCGGGTTTACCAGCAACAAGTACTTGCTGGCAGCTGTTGCCTTCTCGACCAGCATGCAGTTGGCGGTTATGTACATACCTTTGTTAAGTTCCATCTTTTCCACAGTACCACTGTCTTTAAGTGAATGGGCGCTTGTCCTGACAGTTTCCGGCTGGACACTGATACTTAACGCTTTCAAGCATGTATTATTCGGACGGCGGCCGGCACGCCGCGCTGCGGTACCACACAACCGCTAAACCTGCACAAATCAAAAAAAGAAATCTTTATTTTATATTCATAATAATTTAGGAGGAATAGTATGCAATTTACTAAATGGCATGGATTGGGCAATGATTTTGTAATTGTCAACGGCATGAAAGAGCACATCGCTGATTACCACAAGCAGGCGGTTGCTGTTTGTGACCGTAATTTTGGTATTGGTGCCGATGGCCTTGTTGTGCTGCTTCAGTCAGATATTGCCGACTTTAGGATGCGGATATTTAATTCAGATGGCAGTGAGGCCGATATGTGCGGCAACGCCACCCGCTGTGTAGCCCGCTATCTTTATGAAAATAAAATAACAAATAAAACAGTCATCACCCTTGACACATTAGCCGGGATTATTACACCGGAACTCATTTTTCAAGACGGGGTACTGGCAACTGTCAAAGTCGATATGGGTGAACCCAGGCTCAAACGCAGTGAAATCCCACTTGTTGGCGATGCACAAGAGCAGGTAATCCATGCACCGCTGGAAGTAGACGGCGAACTGTATCACATTACCTGTGTCTCCATGGGAAACCCTCATTGTGTCATCTTTGTCGATGATGTGGCTAAAGTCAATTTGTCAGCTATTGGCCCCAAAATTGAAAACCACCCTCAATTTCCCAAAAAGACTAATGTTGAATTTATCCAGATAATTGACAGGCAAACCGTAAGAATGCGTGTCTGGGAGCGTGGTGCCGGGATAACGCAAGCCTGTGGCACAGGTGCCAGCGCTGCGTTGGTTGCTGCGGTGTTAAACGGTTATACAGATCGCCAGGCTACCGTCAGACTGGATGGCGGTAACCTCTGGCTTGAATGGGCCGACAATAACCACATTTATAAATCAGGACCGGCCGTGGAAGTATTTCGTGGAGAATATCTGCTGTAAAGAAAACACGGCTTGGGTCGAGCCTGTGACGACGGCGGAAGCCGATGTTGCCCTTATCCTGTTTTTAAGAAAGTTATACTTTCTGTTAGGATAAAGTAGTCGGCTTTGGCTGAGCCGGCTACTTTAATTATTTTTTAAATTCTGAAAAAAAGGTTTTTTTTGGTCGTAAGTATAATATGTATACAGCAGGACAATTTGCCATCGGAGGTGTTAAGGTGAAGCTTGTTGCCGCTATTTTCAGCTTGTTCTTCTTGCTATCTATGCCGCTTGCTGCCAGTGCCATAGCTTTGGTCAATCGGGATGTCATCCTGGAAGCGCAAGAGTATGGTATAAAACGCAAACAGCTGCCGCTTACTGAGTTTCTTCATCCTTGGATTGTCTACGAAGAACAAGCAGCTATCCTTAATGAAACAACCGAACGGGCTTATTTGTATACTCCATTTTTGTTATTGGCAAATGATGCCCGTGACAAAGCAAGAAGCAAAAAAACGGTTCAGCTTGCCGACAGTGAAAAGATTCTGGCCGATTATGCCGGATGTCTTGTCTTCAGTATAACAATTAATGGCAGCACCGAGAATTTCAGTAACGGTATTCAAGCCACGATTAAACAAGACAAGAAGACGCTCAAGCCATATCATGCTGTTATTAATTCTCCGGTAAAAACCCCTTGGTTCCCAGGCGAACCAAAGTTCACAACCCATACATATTTTTACTTCAATAACAGAGAAGTACAGTTAAACAAGCCTGTGACAGTGGTGTTAACCACTAAAGACAAAAAGGAACGCCGCTTTTATTTTGATTTGTCTAATTTCAAATAACTCATTGCGATGGACAACCAACAAAGCAGGAGGAACTGTAAAAATCTACGGTTAAAATCGCATGAACAGTGAATAATAACATACGCAAAGGAAGGTGCAGTTTCCGTGCTTAAAAGCATGACCGGTTTTGGCCGGGGGGAATACATTGATTCAAGCCATCGCATTATCATTGAGATCAAAGCGGTAAATCACCGCTACAACGAAATTGTTATCCGTATGCCGAAAAATCTGGGCAGTCTGGAAGATAAGATCCGCCGCAGCATTGCCAGTACCATTTTACGTGGCCGGGTGGACGCTTTTATTACGGTTGATGAATATGGCGAAAAGAAACGTACGGTAAGGGTTGACAAAGAATTGGCGATGGCTTACCATAATGCAATGAGAGAATTAGCCGGTCTGTTGGAAATACCGGCAACTGATAACATCTACCACTTATCCAAATATCCTGAAGTTTTCAAAGTGGAAGAAATCGCCGAAGATGTAGAACAGTTATGGCCCAAGCTGGCGGCGGCTATTGAGGCGGCAGTGGCCAATCTGATGAAAATGCGTGAAGCCGAGGGCGCAAATATTGAGCGCGACCTCTTGGAGCGGGTAGACAAGCTCAGCAGCTATATTGCGGCTGTAGAGGAGAGAGCACCGCAGATTCTTGTAGATTACCGGGAAAAGCTATTAAACCGTATGCGGGAGTTGCTGGCCGCAGTAGGGGCAGAACCTGACGAAACCAGACTGCTGCAAGAATCGGCTATATTTGCTGACAGAACTAATTTCACTGAAGAAATTGTCAGGCTCAAAAGCCATTTATCCCAGTTCCGGGCAACTGTAAACTCGCCTGACGCCGTAGGGCGCAAGCTGGATTTTATTGTTCAGGAAATAAACCGGGAAACCAACACAATTGCTTCCAAAGCAAATGACTCTGCCATCGCCAATATTGTTGTTGAAATTAAAAGTGAAATTGAGAAGGTCAGAGAGCAAATCCAAAACATAGAGTAATATAGGAGAATTACGTCTAAGTGGCCTATAAATTTATAGGAGGAGTCTTAATGGACATAAAATTAATTAATATCGGTTTTGGCAATATTGTGTCGGCTAACCGGATCATATCCATAGTTAGCCCTGAATCAGCTCCCATCAAACGCATTATTCAGGAAGCGCGCGACCGGGGTATGCTTATCGACGCTACATATGGACGCCGGACCCGCGCTGTAATC
This sequence comes from Sporomusa sp. GT1, assembly GCF_014634905.1. NCBI lineage: Bacteria > Bacillati > Bacillota > Negativicutes > Selenomonadales > Sporomusaceae > Sporomusa > Sporomusa sp. GT1. Next base: position 218,581 of record NZ_BMBX01000003.1, read on the forward strand.
ATTACCGACAGTGATCATGTTATTTTATCGGCAGTACAGCCTGAAACAGTAGCTCACCGGTTAACAAGCAAAGACACCAGCGATGACACTGCCGAATAAGGGAAAGGAGTTAGAGCCATGCCGCAGCAAGGAATACTACTAGTTGTATCCGGTCCTTCGGGTACCGGCAAAGGCACCATTTGCCGCGAGCTGCTGCGTAGCAATCCCCAGTTAAAATACTCTATATCGGCTACTACCCGCCAACCCAGGACGGGAGAGGCTGACGGAGTAAATTATCTTTTTGTTGCCAAAGATCATTTTCAAACCATGATTGAAAACGACGACCTGCTGGAGTGGGCCGAAGTCTACGGCAATTTTTACGGGACGCCACGCCACTATGTGCTTGAACAGTTAAAAAACGGATATGATGTCGTACTGGAAATAGATACCCAGGGAGCTATGAAAATAAAAGAAAAATTTCCGGAAGGTGTATATATATATATAATCCCGCCCTCATTGGATGAGCTTGCTGACAGAATTCATAAACGCGGTACTGACAGCCTGGAAGTCATCAAAAAACGCCTGCATTGTGCCAGCGCCGAACTTGCTCAGGCGCATAACTATCATTATATTGTAGTAAATGATCAAGTAGCGGCAGCTGTGCAAAGAGTGGAAACAATCATTGCCGCCGAAAAGCATCGGGCAGAACGCAATACCGATTTAATTGATAGTCTTTGCCAGGCACGTTGTAACTAACGAAACTTGGCACAGCAAATAAATTAGGCAAGGGGATATGCTATGATTAATCCGTCTTTAGATACATTAGTGAAAAAGGTTGACAGCAAATATACACTGGTTGTCTTAGCTGCCAAACGGGCTCGGGAAATTATGGATGCCCAACAGCCACTGGTGGAGTCTAAATCCAATAAGCCGGTGACAATTGCCCTGGAAGAGGTGGCTCAAGGTAAAATTACCTACGAACGCACCAAAACCGGCATTAAATAGGAGTCAGCAATGTCATCAGGCCAAACTATCGTTATCGGAGTTGCCGGCGGCATTGCCGCCTATAAAGCAGTTGAAATTGTCAGCCGGTTAAAGAAAGCCGGGCATACGGTCTATGTTATCATGACAAAAGCGGCTACAGAATTTGTCACACCGCTCACTTTTCGCGAAATTAGCGGCAACCCGGTGGTTGCCGACATGTGGGAAGAGCCTAAAACCTGGAATGTGCAGCATATTGCACTGGCCAGCCGCGCTGATCTATTCCTCATTGCGCCGGCAACAGCCAATATTATCGGCAAAATAGCAAACGGCATAGCCGACGACATGCTTACAACCACCGTCATGGCTACCAAAGCACCGATAATTTTGGCTCCAGCCATGAATACCAACATGTATCTAAACCCAATTACCCAGCAAAACTTAAACAAACTGGCAGGACTTGGCTATCATATAGTAGAACCGGCCTCCGGCATGTTAGCCTGTGGTGTGGATGGCCCCGGCCGCTTGCCTGAACCGGCGGATATTGTAAAAAAAGTTAAATCCCTGCTGCAAGGCAACCGGGATTTAGCCGGTAAGCGGGTACTGGTTACGGCTGCCGGCACGCGTGAACCCATTGATCCGGTGAGATATATTGGCAACCATTCGAGTGGCAAAATGGGATATGCTCTTGCCGAAGCCGCCGCAGCGCGCGGCGCAGAAGTTATTCTTGTTTCCGGTCCGTCAAGTCTTGCCTGTCCGGCGGGGATAACTGTCAAAAAAGTTGAAACTGCCGCGCAAATGCGTGAAGCTGTTCTTGCGGAGTTTGATACTGTCGATGTTGTAATCAAAGCCGCCGCTGTGGCTGATTATCGGCCTGAGACGGCAGCAGACCAAAAAATAAAAAAAACCGGCAATACTCTAACCTTATCCCTGGTCAAAAATCCTGATATTTTGCGCGAATTAGGCGAGCGTAAAAAGCATCAGCTCTTAATCGGTTTTGCAGCCGAAACGCAAGAGCTTTTAAGTCATGCACAAGAGAAACTAATTAAGAAGAATCTTGATATGATTGTTGCCAATGATGTTACTTTACCGGGAGCCGGCTTTAATACAGACACAAATATTGTCAGAGTCATACATAAAAATGGCCTGATTGAAGAACTGCCGCAGCTTACTAAACGCCAGGTGGCTGAAATTCTGATTGACAAAATTTGTGTAATGTTGACAAATTATACTTGATTTTTTTTTGTATTTAGATTAAAATCTTTTTGTTGTTAAATTGCATATGCTATACTCATCAAGAGTTGGTGGAGGGACTGGCCCGATGAAACCGCGGCAACCATTTTAGTAGTTTTACTAAAAACGGTGCCAATTCCGGCGGATAAACCGCAAGATGGGAGTGAGAACAATCACGCCTCCCTTGCGGAGGCTTTTCTTTTTGCAATATAGAATTTAGGAGGGACAGCACTATGGTAAAACGTGTACTTTTTACATCTGAATCTGTAACCGAAGGCCATCCAGATAAGATTGCCGATCAAATTTCCGACAGCGTACTTGACGCAATTCTGGCTCATGATCCCAATGCCCGGGTAGCTTGTGAAACATTGGTTACCACCGGTATTGTGCATGTGGTAGGTGAAATCACGACCAACTGCTATGTAGATATTCCCAAAATTGTTCGTGAAACCATTAAAAGTATTGGTTATACCCGTGCCAAATATGGTTTTGACGGTGAAACCTGCGGTGTGTTAATTTCTATTGACGAACAGTCTGCAGATATTGCTTTAGGCGTTGATAAAGCTCTCGAAGCCAAGTTAGGCAATATGGATGCCATTGAAGCGATTGGTGCCGGTGACCAGGGTATGATGTTCGGTTATGCTACCAACGAGACTCCGGAATATATGCCATTGCCCATCGCCCTGGCTCACAAAACAGCCCGCCGCCTCTCTGAAATTCGTAAGAACGGCGAGCTGCCATATCTCCGTCCGGACGGAAAAACCCAGGTAACTGTTGAATATGAGGATGGTAAACCGTTACGCATTGATACTATCGTAATTTCAACCCAGCATAGCCCGGAAGTCGACAGAGAAACCATTGAAAAAGATCTTATCGCCAAAGTTATCATTCCGATGGTTCCCGGCGAACTGTTAGATGCGCAAACCAAATACTATATCAATCCTACCGGCCGGTTTGTTGTAGGCGGCCCGCAAGGTGACTCCGGACTGACAGGACGCAAAATTATCGTCGATACCTACGGTGGCATGGCTCGCCACGGCGGTGGCGCTTTCTCCGGCAAAGATCCCACAAAAGTGGACCGTTCTGCTGCCTATGCTGCCCGCTATGTAGCCAAAAATGTCGTCGCAGCAGGCTTGGCCGATAAGTGCGAAATACAATTAGCCTATGCCATCGGTATTGCCCGGCCGGTATCGGTCATGGTAGAAACCTTTGGTACCGCGAAAATTGACGAGAGCAAAATTGTCGAACTGATCAACAAGCACTTTGATTTAAGACCTGCCGGCATTATCAAGTCCCTGGATCTGAGACGCCCCATTTACCGTCAAACAGCGGCATACGGTCACTTTGGCCGCACTGACATAGATTTGCCCTGGGAGCGTACCGATAAAGCCGATATGCTTCGCAAAGAAGCCAATATATAAGAGTAACCGTTCTTGGGATTCAACTAAAAGAGGTTGAGAATCTTAGACAGGGCAGTCAGCGGATAAATGGAGACTTGATTCAGATGAAGTTTTAACCCCATCTGAATCTTAGTCATCGGATAAATATTAATTAATTAGTGGCCAATGGTAATACTAATATTGCTGGAGACTCAATTCAGTAAAAAGGGAGGTATTCCATTGGCCACACAGAAAAATACCACACAATCCGTTTACCGTGTTGGGGGCCTCAAAGGCGACCATTGCCGGAACCGTATTGAGCATACGTTGTCCCACCTTCATGGTGTTTCTTCCGTAAAAGTAGACTTAGCTTCTAAGCAAATTGCTGTCAGCCATGATGCATCGGTGACTTCTAGCGGATATATTGAAGAAACCTTACAATCACTCGGTTATTCAATTCAAGGTTGAGGAGTCTGACATATGAAGCTCCATTTTTCACCGCTGAAAAAGCGCCGGATTAAGCGTTTTTTTAAACGTTTGCCAATGGACACCGGGCTAGATTGGGAAATGGCCGCTCATGATCCCGAAAAACCGGTAGCAGGTATTTGACACTGAAAAGCGAATATAAATATATATGTTAGCTAACAAAGGGGACTGCATAGTCCCCTTCTCTTTATCCTTAAGAAAAGAAAGCCAGGTGTAGAAAAAATGGCAAACACCGCTCAAATTATTGTAAATATCCCTGCCCGCAGCATTACTAAGCCTTTTTCCTACATTATTCCAGCTCACTTACCTGAGATCACTATCGGCTGGCGCGTACTAGTTCCGTTCGGCAACAGGAAGGTAGAAGGGTTCGTTGTCGGTCTGGAACCCGAATGTACGGAAGGCTTAAAAGCCATCCTTGCTATACTTGATGATTACCCCTGGTTTGATGACAATATGTTGAAAACAGCCAAATGGATAAGCCAGTATTATCTCAGTTCACTGGCCGAAGCCATGCGTCTGTTCGTTCCCGGCCTGTCGGGAGTAAAAACGCAAAAAGCCTATCAGGCATCTGCCGCAATGGATTATGAAGCGGCAGCCATTCTGCTCGCCAACAAGCCGGAGGAATACCGCCAGGCACTCACCTATATTTATGCTCATGGTCCGGTTAGTCTCAAAGATCTTGCCAAACTTCCCGGTAACATAGATGCTATGATAAAATTTTTTTTACAACATAAACTAATTATTCATGCAGATACTGTCAATACACGCGGCAAAGCCAGTACAACGACAATTATTAACTTGGCTGTCAGCAAGGAAACTGCTGCTCAAGCTGAGCAAATGCTGCCCAAAACCAGGGCAGCCCAGCGCCGGCTTTTGCAGGCACTCCTGCAGAATAATGAACTTGCCTTGCCCCAGTTGCGCCACCTTAATATTACGCAAGCCACTGTGAAAAAATTAGCAGAACAAGGGCTCATTACCAGCCGCAGTGTACCGGTGCTCCGCAACAGCTATGACAGCGTCTGTCAGCAGGCTGCCGAGGTATCATTGACACAACCGCAGCAGCACGCCTTACAGCTAATAATTCCAGCCATTAAAGCCGGGACGCATAAATCTTTTTTGATTCACGGCGTTACCGGCAGCGGCAAGACTCTTATTTATATCAAGGCTGTCGCTGAAGCCCGGCGACATAATCGCCAAGCCATTGTCCTGGTGCCGGAAATTGCTTTGACAAGTCAGCTTGTCGCCCGTTTTCGGGCAGCGTTTGGTAATGATGTTGTTGTTATCCACAGCAAACTATCAGTCGGCGAACGGCACGATGCCTGGCGCCGCCTCCAGTCCGGCCAGGCTGGCATTGTTGTTGGTGCACGTTCGGCCTTATTTGCACCTGCCCGCGATCTGGGCATAATAATTATCGATGAAGAACATGAGTTTACTTACAAACAGGAAGAATCTCCCCGTTACCATGCCCGGCAGGTTGCCTTAATCCGGGCCAGACTGGCCGGTGCAGCCCTGGTACTGGGCAGCGCTACCCCGGCGATAGAAACTTACTTCCAGGCACTTAACGGCACCCATACATTAATCTCTATGAATAAACGGGTTGATGATGTGCCAATGCCGGAAGTTACGCTTGTTGATATGCGCCAGGAATTGGCACAAGGACGCCGCAGCGTCATTTCACTGCCGCTGCAGGAGATGTTAGCCAGAGCCCTGGCAAAAAAGGAGCAAGCCGTTATCCTGCTTAACCGGCGCGGCTATTCTACCTTTGTCCTGTGCCGCGAATGCGGCCATGTGCTCAAATGCAGACATTGTGATATTTCACTGGTATATCACACCCCCGGCAATAGCCTTCGCTGCCATTACTGTCAGGAACGCCATACTGTGCCTGATACTTGTCCTGAATGCGGCAGCCGGTATATCCGTTATTTTGGCGCCGGTACCCAGAAGGTGGAAGAGGCACTTACCGCATTATTTCCGGCGGCAAAAATTGTGCGTATGGATCAGGACACCACCAGAGGCAAAATGGCACATGATAAAATATTAGCGGCTTTCGCCGCCGGAACGTATGATATTTTGTTAGGCACACAAATGGTAGCCAAAGGTCACGACATTCCTAATGTAACGGCAGTTGGAATTATCTCGGCAGATACTGCGCTTAATCTGCCCGACTTCCGGGCAGCCGAACGGACATTTGCGCTCTTGACGCAAGCGGCAGGGAGAGCGGGACGCGGCGCAAAGAGCGGGCAGGTAGTAATGCAGACATATAATCCCGAGCACTATGCGATAACTGCCGGAGCAGAACATAATTATCCGGCATTTTATGAACATGAGATTACCTTCCGTCGTCAACTGAACTATCCACCGTTTGCTAATTTGATAAAAATAACAGTACAGGCTGCCGACGAAATCATGGTGCACCAGAGTGCTAACAAATTGGCAGGCGAACTGGCTCAAGCAATGGCGGGAATAGCTGCCGACATTATTGGACCGTTTCCGGCATCGGTTCATAAAATAAAAGACGTCTTTCGCATTAATATTCTAATCAAAACAGAGGATCCAGCTGCCGTGACCAGCCTGTTCACATCTTTGCACATTAGCAGCCGCAAAGATGTGGTTATTGACGTAGACCCTGTAAATGTCATCTAACCTCACATTGAATTATTTTGTCAAGACTTGACTCGTGTATTTGACACTTTCGTCACCTGCTAAACTGTGATAAAATTTGTCTAATGGCCTGAAAGGAAAGAGGGAGGTACAAAACCATGCCAGTAATGGAAATTAAAAAGGCAGGCGACAAAGTGCTTAAAGATATTGCTGCGCCTGTAGAAAAGATTGACCGCAAAATTAAACAATTGCTTGACGATATGGCTGAAACCATGTATGCCGCCGACGGGATAGGACTGGCTGCTCCGCAAGTGGGAGTATCCATGCGAGTGGTAGTTATCGACATTGGTGACGGCATTATCGAACTGATTAATCCGGAAATCATTAACAAAGAGGGCTGTGAAAATGGTACAGAAGGCTGTCTGAGTGTCCCAGGCATGTATGGGGAAGTAGAAAGGTATGGGACAGTAACGGTGGATGCGCTGAATCGCAGCGGCAAAAAAATCCGGATTTCCGGTTCCGGCCTGCTGGCACGTGCTCTGCAACATGAAATAGACCATCTTAACGGCATTTTGTTTATCGAACTGGCAAAAACCATACATAAGGGGTAGTTGTAATGGGAAAATTGCGTACGGTATTTATGGGCACACCCGACTTTGCGGTACCTTGTCTGGATATGCTTATAAAAGAAGGTTATCCGGTAGCCGGGGTCATCACGCAGCCTGACCGCCCTAAGGGGCGCGGTCAGAAACTGGCCTACTCACCGGTTAAAGAAGCTGCGCTGGCATACAATCTGCCTGTTCTGCAGCCTGCCAGCATCAAAACTGATGACAGCTACAACCAGATTGCCGCCCTTAACCCTGATATTATTATTGTTGTTGCTTTTGGACAACTTTTGCCCAAAAAGCTGTTAGAACTGCCGGCCTACGGCTGTATTAATGTACATGCCTCGCTGTTACCCAAATATCGTGGCTCAGCACCCATTCACTGGGCTATTATCAACGGAGAAACCGCCACCGGTATTACCACCATGTATATGGATGTCGGCATGGATACCGGGGATATGATTGCCAAAGCCGAAATACCCATCCTCCCGACAGATACGACCGGCAGCCTGCATGATAAATTAAAGGATCTTGGTGCAGACGTATTATCAGATACTCTCCGGCAACTAGCGGCAAACAGCGCACCGCGCGCAGTACAACAAGAGTCTGAAGCAACCTATGCCCGGATGTTGTGCAGAACTACGGAACGTATTGACTGGCATTTGCCGGCAACAGCCATACATAACCTCGTACGAGGCCTGAATCCCTGGCCGGGAGCATATTGTAACTATCAAAATAAATCACTGAAAATCTGGCAGACTAGAGTACATGACGATTCACAATCCTGTTCAGTTCCGGGACAAATTATCCAGATAACCAAAACAGGATTGGTTGTTGAAACAGGTAAAGGGACAATTGAATTATTGGAAGTACAGCCTGAATCCAAACGACGGATGAAAGCAAGCGACTGTGTTTGCGGCTATTGTCTTACCGTAGGCAACCTATTGGAGTAGAAGGTGAAAGTATGATTGAAGTAGCTCATCGTCCTCGCAAACGTCTGTTTTTAATACTTATTCTCATCAGTTTATGTATTGCAACCATCTCAAGTTATGGTTTATGGATCGTCAGTCTGCCCGGTCTGGCTAACATCAGCAGCTATTTACCCATGATTCTCGGCGTAGTTTTGGCTGCGGTAATTTTGGCCGCTGCCTTTGGTGTTATCGGCATCATCCTGGCTATTTTGGGGTTTAATACCCTGGGAATGTTCCAGGGAGTGGCCTGGTCGGCCATTAATCTGTTATTTCCTCTTGCCATATGTGTGGGCAAGCTTTTTGACGTTGAAAAAGAACGTATTGAACGCTCGTTTATTGAGGTCAGCAACCATTTAATCAAACACAAGAACATCGTCGTAGAGTCCGGTAAGCTGCTGATTATGACCCCGCATTGCCTGCAGCATGAAGACTGCCCGCATAAAATTACCCGCAATGTTGCCAATTGCCGCCGCTGCGGCCTTTGTCCCATTGGTGACCTGACCACACTTGCCGAAAACTATGGGGTTCACATCGCAGTGGTAACCGGTGGTACTCTGGCGCGAAAAGTAATCAAAACAATCCGCCCGCACGCCGTACTGGCCATTGCCTGTGAACGCGACCTGACAAGCGGCATTCAGGATGTTTTTCCCATCCCTGTCATTGGTGTACTTAACAGCAGACCACATGGTCCCTGCTGCAACACACAAGTCAACCTTGAAAAGGTCGAACAAGCGCTCCAAAGCTTTGTTGCGAATAAGAAGCATAAATAATAAATAAAGATGGTGGCAGCAATGACCGCAAAAAAAATTGACGCCAGGGAAGTGGCGCTGAAAATAATTAATGAGGTTGAAACTAACGGCGCCTATGCCAACATTGCCCTTGCTAAAGAAATAAACCGGCGTACGGCCCAGGGACAGCTTTCTGATCAGGACCGGCGGTTTATTACCGAACTGGTTTACGGTACTGTCAAAGCAGGCGCGACTTTGGACTGGCTGCTCGGCCTCTATCTGAACCGTTCACTCACCAAAGTAGCACCTGTTATTAGAAACATCCTGCGCCTGGGTATCTATCAACTGTTTTTTCTTGAAAAAGTACCGGCTTCCGCCGCTTGCAACCAGTCGGTAGAATTAGCAAAGAAATATGGTCATGCCGGTACCGTTAAATTTGTTAACGGCGTGCTGCGCAATGCCGCCCGCAGTCCGGAAAAAGTTGTGTATCCCGACCGGGACAGTCAACCGGTAAAATATCTTGCATTAAAATATTTCCACCCTGAATGGCTGGTTGAACGGTGGGTGGAACGCCTGGGTGTAACCGCTTGTGAAGCTTTGTGCCAGACTAACAATACCATACCGCCGCTTTCCTTACGCACCAATACTATCAAAATCAATCGCGACAGACTCCTGCAGCGCTTAGCCGGCGAAGGCGTAGCCTGTCAGGCGTCAGCCTGGACGCCTGAAGGAATTGTCTGTCAGGAACATCCGGGCCTGGGTACTCTTACCTCCTTGCAGGAAGGTCTGCTTCAGGTCCAGGACGAAAGCTCCATGCTGGTCGCGCACATCTTAGACCCAAAACCCGGCGAATTTATCATCGATGCCTGTGGCGCACCTGGCGGCAAAACTACACATATTGCGGCCCTGATGAATAATGCCGGGAAAATATTATCCACCGATATTTATGAGCATAAACTGGCACTTATCCGGGAAAATGCCGCCCGTCTGGCATTGACTAATATAGAAACCAGGGCACTGGATGCCGTCAATTTAGGCAGCATGTTCCCGCTTAAGGCAGATAGAGTACTGGTAGACGCTCCTTGCTCCGGTCTGGGGGTGCTCCGGCGAAAACCTGATTCCCGCTGGCGCAAATCACCCGAAATATTGCGCGACCTGCCTAAATTACAAGCTGCTATCTTAGCCAGCGCCGCTCAATGTGTAAAGCCCGGCGGCGTTCTGGTATACAGCACCTGCACAACCGAGCCTGAAGAAAATCAGGATATTGTTTGTGATTTTTTACGTGCACATCCTGACTTTAGTCTTGAGCCCACAGGTCAGTACCTGCCGGCCCTGAAGCGTCCTGACAAGCTGCTGCAGCTCTGGCCGCACACCGACAGTATTGATGGTTTTTTCATCGCTCGTATAGCGCGTCAACAGTAAGGCGGTAAGTAATATGACAACTACAGCAAAATTAGAATTGTTCGGGCTGTTTGCCGCTGAGATTGCAGAGGCCATACGGCCTTTGGGATTAGAAGCATACCGCGCCAGGCAAATTGCCGAATGGTTGTATAAGCACAATGTCCGTGACTTTAGTGCCATGACTAATTTGTCCAAAGACCAGCGAGTTAAGCTTGATGACCAATTTACCATTACCCAGCTTCGGCAAAAGGCGGTTCAACACTCGGGCGATGGCCGGACAAGCAAGTTTTTGCTGGCCTTTCCTGATGATATGGCTGTCGAAACAGTTCTCATGCGTCAACCTTATGGCAATAGCGTTTGTATATCCACTCAGGTTGGCTGTGCTATGGGCTGTACTTTTTGTGCATCCACCTTGGGAGGGTTAGCCCGAAACCTTACCGGCGGAGAAATACTCGCTCAGGTGCTGTACATCCAGGAGCTGTTAACACTTGAACAACAAAAGGTAGACTCTATTGTTATTATGGGTTCAGGAGAGCCTTTGGCAAATTATGATAACGTGCTGCGTTTTATTCGGCTTATCCATGAAGCCTACTGTCTGAATCTGAGTTACCGCAGTATAACCTTGTCAACATCCGGACTTGTTCCTGAAATTGACAGATTAGCCCAGGAGTCATTGCCGCTCACGCTGTCAATCTCATTACATGCACCTACGAATGAACTGCGAACCAGACTTATGCCGATTAATAAGCGTTATCCGCTCGAACAAGTGCTGGCGGCAGGTGACCGCTATTCTGCCGCCACAGGCAGACGTGCCACTTATGAATATACTTTGATTGCCGGCATTAATGACCAGCCGTCACAGGCTGCCGAATTGGCGGTTCTGTTAAAAGGCAGGTTGGCTAACGTCAATCTAATTCCCATTAACCCGGTACCTGAACGGGGATTACTCCGTCCTTCGCCGGCTGAGGTTGTTAGATTTGAGCAACTGTTAAAGGCGCAGCATATTAATGTAACTGTCAGACGCGAGATGGGAACAGATATTGATGCCGCTTGCGGCCAATTGCGCCACAAAATAATTTTAAATAATGGTTAATTTTGACTAGCTCAGCAATATCGCGTATAATAAAGGAAATGCGTCCTGTACGCTGAATTTTAGCAAAAGCGGATGCCGGAGCAGAATGAAAGATTTAAGTGCTTAGCAGGAGTGTTATATTTGAAAATTGTTCGCAATATCGAAAATTTTTTTGAAAAATATATCGAAGGGTTCTTTAATAAGCAGTTTTCCAGCAGCCTGCAACCGGCTGAAATTGCCAAGCAATTGGCCAGGAAAATGGAAGATGAGCGTACGGTTGGCGTATCCTGCGTTTATGTGCCAAACCACTACGCGGTCTATATAAACCAGGAAGACTACGAACGGCTGGAGCCTTGTGCGCCAGCCGTGTGTGGTGAATTATCGATGTATTTGAGCCAAGAAAGCCGCAGTAAAGGTTATACTATGGCTGGCTGCCCTCAAATCGAACTCTTTGCTGATGAACAATTAAGCAAACAGGAGTTCAGGATTACGTCAAGTTTCACCGAAGCTCCCGCCGAAGAAAGTGACAACCAGCTTGACGTTATCCCTGATGCCGGCGATACCAGGATATTCGACAAAATGGAGCCCATGCTCCTAACCCGCCCGCCACAGCAGCTTTTACATGGCTTATTGACCGTAATTGACGGCTTGGATGCCGGGTTAAAAATTGACTGCACTGTTAACCGGATAAACATTGGTCGCCGTAATACGAATGAACTGCCGCTGACAGACATGAATACCTCACGTCTGCACGCATATATTGTGTATGAAGAGAACTCTCATGTTATTCACGATGCCAAAAGTCTTAACGGCACTTATGTCGGCAACCAGCGTATTACCCACAAGCAGTTGAAAAGCGGTGACAGAGTAAAAGTGGGGAACACTGTGATTTTGTATGAGGTGAAGTAGAATTGCCCGGAAAAATGCAGGTGTTTAATCTTGTTGTAATAGCCTTGCAGTATAGCCTGGTGATACTGCTCTATTACTTTTTGTACCATGTAATAAAAATTGCAGTCAAGGATTTGACAGGCTTGTCAGATCCGGTGAAGAATACTGTTTTGGTCAGTTCTGAACTGCAGGCGGCAGCCGGTAGTGATACACCGCCGCCCAGGCTTGTAGTCATTGCCGACAAGCAAGCCTTGCTGTCACAAACCAGTTTTGTCATAAGCGACAGTTTAACAATAGGACGCAGTGAGCATAATGATTTAGTAATTAATGATAGTTTTGTTTCACATGAACATGCCTGCATCTCCAAATCGAAGCATAACTATCTGTTAGCTGATTTAAGCAGCACAAACGGCACGCTCGTTAACGGCCAACCGATTGAAGAAGAAATTGCTTTAGCGGATGGAGATGTAATACAGATTGGAGCGGTTACTCTTACGTTTGAGAGGTGATTTCCATGCTGGCATTTGCACAGTCAGACATTGGTATGGTACGCAAAATCAATGAAGATAGTTATGTTTTTTCGCCGCCACACTTGTTTGTAGTTGCCGACGGCATGGGTGGACATGTTGCGGGGGAAATTGCCAGTAGCCTTGGAGCCAGTACTATCCAGGAACATATCCAGAAAATTGAACAACCTGCCAACTGGGAACAGGTATTAAAAGAAGCAATTGACAAAGCCAATTGCATTGTTTACCAGATGTCCCAGAACAAAAGCGAATGTCAGGGTATGGGGACTACCGTTACTGCCATATATGCTGACGGTACTGAGATATGCTGGAGCCATGTCGGGGATAGCAGATTGTATTTAATCAGGGACAGCATATTACAGCAAATAACCAGCGACCATTCACTTGTTTGGGAACTGGTGCAAAGCGGCAACATCACCAGTGAGGAAGCACTGGTTCACCCGCACCGCAATATTTTGACAAGGGCTGTGGGCACCAGTGATACCATATGCATAGATTCAGGCAGATTTTCCTGGCAGCCTGGCGATAGTTTGCTGCTATGCACTGATGGATTAACCAATATGCTTAGCGAAGAAGTTATACTAAGGATTTGCACACAGCTAGACCAGCCGCAGACGATTGTCAATACCCTGGTAGAGCAAGCACGGGATGCCGGCGGCTATGACAATATTACAGCTATTCTCGTGCAATATAAGGGTTAGCTTATATGAAGCAGGTAAAACAAGCTGAATTTGGACTACTCCTACTGGCTGGTGTCATTTTAATCAACGGGTACCTTGCAGTTACCCTGTCAAACCAGCAATTTACTTACCAAATGCTTAGTATTATCGTTGGGTTAATCGGCTTGTGTATGACAGCATCATTACTTGTTCGCCGTTTTTGCACTGCTGCCGATCCGTTAATATTGCCGTTAGCCGTATTTTTAGCATCTATCGGGCTAACACTTATTATAAGACTTCGTCCTGATTTATTTATTCCGCAAGTTATCTGGTTAGCGATAGGGCTGGTGGCCTTTGTCGTTACGGCGGCATGTTTTCGCCAAGCCGATGCTATCGCTAAATATAAATACCTGTGTGGTATAACCGGTGTTGCATTATTGATCATCACTATCCTGTTTGGCGTAGACATCGGCGGCAACAAAAACTGGATTATCCTAGGTCCGGTAAGATTTCAGCCTTCCGAGTTTGCCAAATTGCTGATTATTATATTTTTAGCCGCTTACTTAAGCGAAAGACGTCAACTTTTAACATTTGCCACCAGACACTACGGTCCGTTTACTTTGCCTCATCCGCGTTTTATCGCCCCTTTATTGGCCTTGTGGGGTTTAACCATGGCTATGCTTATTGTCCAGCGTGACTTAGGTTCAGCTTTGTTGTATTTTGGCACAACGGTAACCATGGTTTATATGGCAAGCGGCAGACTAAATTATGTAGTATTGGCACTTGGTTTGTTTTTTGCCGGTTCAACGGTGTGCTATCTGCTATTTCCTCATGTTCAGACCAGAATTGATATTTGGGCCAATCCCTGGGCCGACCCTACCGGCCAGGCATATCAGATTGTTCAGTCGCTGTTTGCTCTAGGCTCAGGCGGTATTCTTGGCAGCGGCCTGACATTCGGTTATCCCACTATCATACCGGAAGTACACACTGATTTCATCTTTGCCGCTATTGGTGAAGAGTTGGGGCTAATGGGTACGACTGCCGTAATGCTTGCTTATATGCTTATTGTCTACCGGGCTTTTCGCGCAGCGTTAATCTCGCCAACTCCATTTACCATGCTGCTGGCCGGTGGTTTAGGAGTCCTTACAGCACTGCAGGTTTTTATCATTATTGGTGGTGTCACTAAGTTTTTACCGCTGACCGGCATAACCCTGCCACTGATCAGTTATGGCGGCAGCTCCATGGTCTCAAGCTTTATCCTGCTGGGTATGTTATTTGCCATATCGGAGGCGACAGCACCCAATGAATAATCATAAAAAGCTTCCACATCAGGCAATCCGCCGGAGTATCCGGCAAGCCGCGCTGTTTTTGGTCGGTCTGCTGGTGCTGCTGTTTGGCTATGTGACATATCTGCAAGTTATTGCAGGCAACAGTCTTGCCTTTCACCCGCTTAACCGTCGCACAGCTGAAGCCTCCCTCAAAGTGGAGCGCGGCCAGATTGTCGATAGTCAGGGAAACGTGCTGGCTGTAAGCAAACGGTCGGCACAAAAAGAGTATCAGCGGGAATACCCATATGATACATTATTTGCCCATATTGTGGGCTATGACCATCCCAAGTATGGCAAAACCGGTCTTGAAAGCAGTTATGACGGCTACCTGTCAGGTCAAATAAATCCTGAACGGCGGTTAGGTGCAGTCAGCCAGTTATTTACCAGCAGTGCAGGCAACACTATTACCCTCACACTTGATGCCAGGCTGCAGCAAGCTGCTTATCAGGCACTGGGTAACAGACGCGGCGCAATTGTTGCCATATCGCCGCAAACTGGTGCCATATTGGCTATGGTCAGCCGCCCCGGTTTTGATCCCAATACGCTTGCAGCTAACTGGGATACCCTTTCACAGGCAGTGGGCAGCCCCTTGCTTAACCGGGCTACCCAAGGGCTATACCCGCCAGGCTCCATCATCAAAGTGCTGGTAGCCGAAGCTGCCTTGGCTGAGCGGGCGGCCAATGTCAACCAGCAGTTTACTTGTACCGGTTCACTAAAAATCGGTTCAGATTATACACTGCCGGAAGTCGATCACCAGGCGCATGGCAAAGTGACGTTAGAACAAGCGCTGGCTGTATCCTGCAACGTTACTTTTGGTCAGTTAGCGCTGAATTTGGGGCGGGATAAGATGGCTAAACACTATGAGCGCTATGGTTTGGCTCAGCCGCCTACAGGCGATATTCCGGTAAGTGCCGGCAGGCTGCCTGCTTTTTCCAAGTTAAGTGACGGCGATTTAGCCCAAACCGGCATAGGTCAGGGAAGTCTGTTAGTCACACCGCTTAGCATGGCGATGCTGGTATCGACCTTTGCCAACAAGGGAACTATAATGAAACCATATCTAGTGCAAAGAGTTACGGCTCCCGACGGCACTGTGCTCAAAGAAACTTCACCGGAAAAATGGCTGTCGCCGGTGGATGCCAAAATTGCCGGTCAGGTTGCCGCTATGATGGTAACTGTGGTAAATAAAGGAACAGGTAGCAGAGCTGCGCTGCGCGGTATTGAGGTTGCCGGCAAGACCGGTACAGCCGAAAATCCCCATGGCGCATCACATGCCTGGTTTATTGGCTTTGCTCCGGCTGACAACCCGCAAATTGCGGTAGCCGTGATTATTGAAAATGCCGGTTCAGGCGGTGCCTTTGCCGCACCCGCGGCCCGGCAAATATTTGTACAGGCATTACGTTAGGGGGGAGGGAACTGATGCTCAATCGCACACTTGATGATCGTTATACAATATTAGAACGAATTGGCGGCGGCGGAATGGCCGATGTATACCGCGCCCATGACAAACTGCTGGACCGTTCAGTAGCTGTTAAAGTGCTGCGTTCCCAGTTTACTGATGACGAAGAATTCGTCAGCCGTTTCCGGCGGGAAGCGCAGGCTGCAGCCCGGCTTTCTCACCCTAATATCGTTAACATCTACGATGTTGGTCTTGATGAACAAGCCTACTACATTATCATGGAATACATCTCCGGGGAAACATTGAAGGATAAAATTGAGCGCGAAGCACCGCTGCCGGTAGAAACAGCCGTGCGTATTGCTATCGAAATAGCAGAAGCGCTTGAGCACGCTCACCAGAATAATTTGGTTCACTGCGATATCAAACCGCATAATATTTTAGTCACCCGGTCAGGACGGATAAAAGTAACCGACTTTGGCATTGCCAGAGCAGTTACTTCTTCTACTATGACTAACTCCGGTACCATTATCGGCTCAGTGCATTATTTTTCGCCCGAGCAAGCCAAAGGTTCTGCTGTTGGTGCTAAATCCGACATCTACTCTCTGGGCATCGTGCTCTATGAAATGCTGACAGGCCATGTTCCATTTGCCGGTGAATCGCCAATTAGTATTGCACTAAAACACATACAGGAAGACCCTAAGCCGCCCCGTGAATTAAATCCGGAAATACCACCATTGGTTGAAGCTATTATAATGAAAGCAATACATAAAGATCCGGCAGCCAGGTTCAGTGATATCGGTGAGATGATTGCCGATTTTACCATGGCGCAGAATTATTTAAGTGATGACCGTACCCGCAGATTATCCCGCAATGATTTTCCCACCCAGATATTGCCGCAAATTACATCACCGGCAGAACACGAACGGCCGCAGGGATCAGCGCAAGCAGACTCCCGGCTGCCTCATTCAAACGGGAAAAAACGGCCTAAAATCTGGCTATGGGCAGTATTATTCTTCTTATTAATTGGCTCAGCACTTGCTGCCTTTTTGGGTTTTGGCAAATTCTGGAGCCTAAGTGAGGTTACTGTTCCCAATGTCGTCGGCAAACAGGCCGAGGCGGCGAAAAATATTATCACCAGCCAGAATCTCAGGGTTTCGGTTTCAGATGCTTTCAGTGACAAAGTGCCGGAAGGCTATGTTATTTCCCAGCAGCCTGAAGCGGGAACAACAGTGAAAGAGCAGCGCATGATAACGATCATTGTCAGTAAGGGCGGCGAAATCATTGGTGTCCCTGACTTACGTGGTCTTAACCGCCGGGATGCGGAACTGCAAATTAAAAATTACGGCCTTAAATTAGGCCGGATTGACGAACAATTTTCCCCAGATGCTGCACAGGATACCGTTATCGGCCAGAATCCGCGGCCACCGGCACAAATAGAAAAAGGCACAGCCATTGATATTGTAATAAGCAAAGGTGCTGAACCGAAAAAAGTAGTGTTGCCTGATTTCCAGGGATCATTGTTAGACACCGTTGCCACTCAGCTCGAGAGCCTAAAACTCAAGCAGGGGAATGTAACCGAAACACCAAATGATAAATATCCGCCGGGAACCATTGTCAGCCAAAATCCGCCACCGGCTACCGAAGTAGCGGAAGGCACAACCGTTGATTTTTCTGTTGCCAAAGGAGTACCAGGCGCAGTCAAGCGGGCAGTGGTGCAGGTAACCGTACCTGACGGCCCGTCCCGCCAGCAGCTGCAAATCGTCGTCACCGACACCAACGGACGCCGGATTGTTTATGAAGGCGCGCACAAACCTGGTGCGCGAGTGGAAAAAACAGTTGAAGGCATCGGCCAGGTGCGTGTTCAGGTGTATATTAACGAAAAGCTGCTGCAAGAGCAAACAATATAAATAGTAAATGGAAACTTGCTTCAGATGGGGTTAAACCCCATCTGAAGCTTAGTCGGAATTATCCAGTGACTTAGCGTTCGCCTGTGCCCGTAGGGGTAAAGCTCCCGCTTGCAGAAGCGGGAGCTTTAGAGCGGGTTAGTCATCGGATAAAACAAAAAATGGGTTATCATCTTAACCCATTTTTATGCATCAAGGCAGCGTGTTTCCGCACACGCCTGAATTTGCTGAATTAGGAGGCCTCATGTGCTCAACGGTATTGTAGTAAAAGCCTATAACAGTTACTACTATATACAATCAGGCAGCAAAATTGTCAGTTGCAATCTGCGCGGCCGGTTTAAAAAAGAACGGTTTTCGCTCACAGTAGGTGATGAAGTAACCTATACCATGACCGGACCGGACAAGGGCGTTATTGAGGAAATTTTACCCCGGCGCAGTATCTTAAAACGCCCGCTGGTTGCCAATATTGATCAGGTGGTATTGACTTTTGCGGCCGTTAATCCTGATATTAATCCAGCTTTAGTTGACAGATTTTTAGTTGTTGCCGAGTATTCGGAGCTGGACATAATTATCTGCATCAATAAGACCGATTTAGCTGATCTTGATGCTGTGTCACAACTTGCCGGACGCTATGAGCAAATTGGTTATAAAGTACTCACCGCCGCTGCCAAAGCGGGTACAGGTATTGATACGCTGCGCTCACTTCTTTATAATAAGATTTCCGTCTTTGCCGGTCCTTCAGGAGCAGGCAAATCAACGCTGCTTAACGCTATCCAGCCAGGTCTTGAGCTAACTACCGGCGAAGTCAGTCACAAAATCGGCCGTGGTAAACATACCACCCGGTTTGCCGAGCTGCTGCCGCTGGCAGGCGGAGGTTTTGTCGTAGATACTCCGGGGTTTAGCTTTACAGAGTTTAATGACATGGAAGCAGCCCATCTCATGGATTATTTTCCTGAAATCGCAGCAGTTGCTCCAGCATGTAAATTCAATACCTGTCTCCATTACAAAGAGCCGCAGTGTGCTGTTAAGCAAGCGGCAGCAGACGGAAGAATTCATGCAGACCGCTATCAGTCCTATCTTGAGATACTGACTGAAATTAGAGAAAACAAGAAGGGATACTAAATGACGAAGACAATCAAGATTGCTCCATCCATACTATCGGCCGATTTTTCCCGGTTGGCTGATGAAATAACTAAAATTGAGCAGGCAGGTGCCGACTGGGTACACATTGATGTAATGGATGGGCATTTTGTTCCCAATCTGACTTTTGGGCCACCAGTTGTTGCTGCCATTCGCAAAGTTACCCCATTACCGTTTGATGTTCACTTAATGGTTAATAATCCGCAAGACCTGATTGAGCCATTCGCCAGAGCAGGAGCCGATATTATTACCGTTCACGCCGAAACAGCCCCCCATTTGCACCGGCTGATTCAAACCATTAAAGAACTGGGAAAAAAGGCAGGCGTTTCACTAAATCCGTCAACACCCTTGTCGTTAGTGGAAGAAGTGCTTGCCGATGTCGATATGCTGCTGATTATGAGTGTTAATCCCGGATTTGGCGGACAAAAGTTCATACCCAGCGCAGTGGATAAAATCGCCCGGTTAAAAAGTATGCTTGATGAACGAAATCTTATCGTCGATATTGAAGTTGACGGCGGTATCAATGCCGCTACCGCCCGCCAGGTAATAGCTGCCGGTGCCAACATTCTGGTTGCCGGTTCTGCGGTTTACGGTGCACCCGACATACCGCAAGCAATTAATGCGATTCGCGGGACTTGATTATATTGTCGTTTAATGGTAACATATATAGTAGCTAGAGTCATTATGGTCAAAACTGTATAATGAGCCTTTGGGGCAAGGTGAAAAAGAGAAATCTTTTAATTCCTGACCGGCGGTATAGCCCGCGAGCCGTTTTACGGCTGATTCGGTGAAATTCCGGAGCCGACAGTATAGTCTGGATGGTAAAAGGCGTAATTTAAGCCAATCGGCATTTTCAATTTGCCGATATAAACTGTTGATAGCCCCAAAGCGTATCAACAGTTTTTTTATGTACTGGAGGGCTTCTATGGATCAATATTATATGCGTCAAGCATTGACTATTGCACAGTATGCGGCAGGCAGAACCAGCCCCAATCCGCTGGTAGGCGCCGTTATTGTAAAAGACGGCCGGATCGTCGGTCAAGGCTGGCATCGTCAGGCCGGTACACCCCATGCGGAAATTCATGCTTTGTCCCAGGCTGGCGAACTGGCCAAAGAGGCAACAGTATATGTAACGCTTGAACCGTGTTCGCATCATGGACGCACCGGTCCTTGCGCCGATGCGTTAATTCAAGCGGCAGTTAAGAAAGTAGTCGTCGCTATGCCTGACCCAAACCCGCTGGTAGCCGGCAACGGCCTTAAACGCCTCAGAGCAGCCGGAATTGAAGTGATTGAAGGCGTACTTGCCGCCGAAGCAGCCAAGCTTAATGAAGTATTTATTAAATGGGTATCTACGGGAATGCCTTTTGGTGTTCTCAAAACCGCCATGTCGCTTGATGGCAAAATTGCTGCTCACACTGGTCATTCCAAATGGATAACCGGTGCAGCAGCCAGGGAATATGTTCATACACTCAGGGACACCCATGACGGAATACTGGTAGGTATTGGCACTGTGCTGGCCGATAACCCGGAGTTAACCACCCGCTTGCCGGAAAACGGCAAAAATCCGGTAAGGATTATTGTGGACAGTATGGCATGTACGCCACTAACCGCTAAAGTAGTGACAGACAGACAAGCAGCTACCATTATTGCCGCCAGCGCCCAAGCGCCGGCAGAGCGGGTAGCTGCGCTGCGCAGCCGGGGGGTAGAGGTGCTCCTGCTGGAAAAAATACCGCAGGGCGTTAATTTACAGCAGCTTTTTAAGCTGCTGGCAGAACGCCGTATTACCAGTATCCTGGTGGAAGGCGGCGCAACCATTAATGCGTCGGTTTTGGCTGCCAATCTTATTGATAAAGTACACTGCTTTATCGCTCCTAAAATAATTGGCGGCAAAACAGCGCCAACTCCGGTGGGTGGTACGGGCGCAGACGCTGTGGACCAGTGCATTATGCTTGAAGATATTGCGACCCGGTCAATAGGTGCTGATTTATTACTAAGCGGCTATATAACCGGACGGGAGGGACGAGATGTTTACCGGACTTGTGGAAGAATTGGGGAAAGTTAAAAATATTGCCAGAGGTGCTAAATCAGTCCGCCTGACGGTTTCCGGGCACAAAGTCCTGGAAGATGTTAAGCTGGGTGACAGTATTGCGGTGAACGGCACCTGCCTGACAGTTGTCGATTTCAGCCGTGATTGGTTTACCGCCGATGTCATGCCAGAAACCGTCGACCGCACTGCTCTGGCAGGACTCAAGCCGGGTGACACTGTCAACCTGGAACGTACGCTCCGTGTGGGAGACAGGCTGGGTGGCCATATTGTCAGCGGTCATATCGACGGGGTAGGAACTATTTTAGCCAAAGAACAAAATGATAATGCCGTAATCGTTCGCATTGGCGCCGGCCCGGAAGTAATGCGTTACATTATTCAAAAAGGCTCGATTGCTATCGATGGTACCAGCCTGACAGTTGTGGACTTTGGCCCTGACTGGTTCACCGTATCGCTTATCCCGCACACTGCCACCATGACCACAGTAGGCCTTAAAGCGACAGGCCAGCCTGTTAATCTGGAAGCAGATATTATCGGTAAATATGTTGAAAAGCTTTTGGGCTTCAGCCAGGCTGCCCAACCGGCTGAAAAGATTACCCTGGGATTTTTAGAGCAGCATGGTTTTACACTATAATAATGTTTTATTATACATAAACTGAGGAAACGGAGGCCTTTATTATGAAATTCAACACCATTGAAGAAGCGATTGAAGATTATAAGGCTGGAAAAATTGTTGTGGTGGTTGACGACGAAGACCGGGAGAACGAAGGAGATCTCCTAATGGCGGCTGAGAAAGCAACACCGGAGGCCATCAACTTTATGGCTACCTACGGGCGCGGCCTAATCTGCATGCCAATTATCGGCAGCAGGCTGGATGAACTGGATATCGGCCCAATGGTAGTCGAAAATACCGATAATCATTGCACTGCTTTTACCGTATCCATTGATGCCAAAACAACAACTACCGGTATATCTGCACATGAACGGGCCATGACTGTTCAAGCTGTGCTTGACCGGCAAACAGTGGCAAGCGACCTTAGACGTCCCGGACATATTTTTCCGCTGCGTTACTGCGATGGCGGCGTACTAAGACGGGCCGGCCATACGGAAGCAGCGGTTGACTTAGCCAAACTTGCCGGAATGTATCCCGCCGGCGTTATCTGCGAAATTATGAATGAAGACGGCACCATGTCCCGGACGCCTGAACTGATGGATTTTGTTAAAAAACACGGTCTCAAGCTTATTACCATCGCCGACCTGATTAAATATCGCAAAAAGCATGAACGCTTTATCATCAAAGCAGCCGAAACCAAACTGCCAACCCAATATGGTGAATTTAAACTTATTGCCTACGAAAGCCAGCTTGACAACCAATGCCACGTTGCTTTGGTAAAAGGTGATGTAGCCAATCAACCGAACGTTTTAGTCCGGGTTCATTCAGAATGCCTGACAGGTGACGTTTTGGGCTCACTGCGCTGCGATTGCGGTGAACAGCTGGCCCATGCCCTCAAACGCATTGAAAAAGAAGGGTGCGGTGTATTACTTTACATGCGCCAGGAAGGCAGGGGTATTGGTCTGGCAAATAAAATCAGAGCCTATGCACTGCAGGACAAAGGTAAAGATACTGTCGAAGCCAACGAATTGCTAGGGTTTCCTCCTGATCTTCGAGACTACGGCATTGGCGCACAAATTTTAGCGGATTTAGGTTTAACCAGCATTAGACTGCTTACCAATAATCCCCGCAAACGTGTGGGACTTGAAGGCTATGGTTTAACTATCACCGAACGTGTGCCACTGGAAATGCCTGCCAACAAATTTAACAACAGGTACTTGTCTGCCAAAAAATCCAAACTTGGACATTTATTAAAACAATATGAGGGGGCGCAAAATCAATGAAAACAATCAAAACATTGGAAGGTAAATTAGTTGCAGAAGGACTGAAATTTGGGATTATTACCGCAAGATTTAATGAATTTATTAATAGCAAACTGCTGGAAGGCGCTTTAGATGCACTGAAACGTCATGGCGCAACCATGGAAAATATTGAAGTTGCCTGGGTGCCGGGTGCTTTTGAAATTCCACTTATCGCCCAGAAGATGGCTATGAGTAAAAAATATGATGCTGTCATTTGTCTGGGGACGGTAATACGAGGCAGCACCAGCCATTATGACGTTGTTTGTGCCGAGGTGTCAAAAGGCGTAGCCCATGTCGGTCTGGCCAGCGGTATTCCCACAATTTTTGGCGTGCTTACCACAGATACCATTGAACAGGCTATCGAACGTGCAGGCACCAAGGCCGGCAATAAAGGCTTTGATGCTGCGGTTTCCGCTATTGAAATGGCCAACCTGATTAAAGGACTGTAACACGGAGGGTATTATGAAAATAGGCATAATCAGCGATACTCACGGCTGCCTGGAAACCTGGCAGAAAGTATTTAACCAATACTTTACAGATGCCGATGTGATCATTCATGCCGGTGATGTGCTCTATCACGGGCCGCGTAACAGTATTCCTGCCGAATATAACCCCAAGCAATTGGCTGAAGTACTGAATAATTGTCCGGTACCCATTCTGACAGTCTGCGGCAATTGTGATACAGAAGTTGACGGTATGGTGCTCAACCTGCCTATTCAGTCCCCTTACACCTACCTAATGATAAATGACCTAAGAATAGTTGCAACCCATGGTCATAATTTAACCACAGAAGCCAAGCAGGTTATGGCAAAACGTTTAAAGGCCAGTATATTTATCACCGGTCACACCCATATTGCTGCCCTGGAAAAAATCGAAGACATTATTTACCTGAATCCAGGCTCTCCGGGTATGAGCAAGCGCCCGGACGGGCGCGGCACTATTGCCTGGATAAATGACAACAGAGTTGAAATACTAGATATAGCAACAGGCCAAGCCATTCTGTCGACAGCATTGGCCTAATCGGAGGTTACTGTTCTATGCATGACCAGCTTATCCGGGCAACAGCACCTGGAATCCGCGGTTTTGCCGCGATTACTACCAACCTGACGGAGGAGGCGCGCCGGCGTCACGATTGTTTTCCGGTAGCCGCCGCAGCCTTGGGCCGTACTATGACCGGCGCGGTATTAATGGCTGCCAACCTAAAAACTGCCGAAAGCCTGACTGTCAGAATCTCCGGCGACGGCCCGTTGAAAGAGATTGTGGCCGATGCTTACCCTGATGGCTCAGTACGCGGCTATGTCAGAAACCCATCTGTTGATTTACCGCTAAACAACGGTAAATTGGCTGTCGGCCAGGCCGTAGGAAAGGGGCATATATATGTCACCCGCTTTGTCGGATTAAAGCAGCCGTTTACCGGCAGCGCCGAACTGGTATCAGGCGAAATTGCCGAAGATATTACTCAATATCTTACTGTCTCTGAACAAACACCCTCAAGCGTAGCCCTTGGCGTACTGATAGCACCCGATACTACAGTAGCTGCGGCGGGAGGCTTTTTTATCCAGGCTTTACCCGGAGCCGAAGAAGAGGTCCTTATTAAGGTTGAAGATAATTTACGCCATATACCACCGGTTTCACAAATGGTATATAATGGGCAAGATGCCAAAAGCATCCTGGAAACAGTATTTGCCGGCTTGCCGACAACGATATACCCTGGGACGGACCTAAGCTTTCATTGTCAATGTTCAAGGGAAAGGGTAGAAAACATGCTTGTCAGTCTCGGCACCGAAGAGCTTAAACAGATGATTGCCGATGGAGAAGCCGAAGTCTGCTGCCACTTTTGCAGCGAGAAGTATCGGTTTGATGACCAGGAATTAACAGAAATTTTAAGAGGTATTGAAACTAAATAGGGTAAAAAAATAAGGTGTCTCAATCCAAAGATTGAGACACCTTATTATCCGGTTGCGGTTTTTGCCGGAGGCTCGGCATAAGCCGTATCTTCTTCCTATATATTTATATATAAAGGAGGGAAAAATAAAAGGGACTTGATAATCAAGTCCTTTCTTTGCCATTAAGATAGCGATTAGCGATTAGCGATTAGACCGCGCGTTGGATTTTACCGGAACGCAGACAACGGGTGCATACATTCACACGTTTTACTTCACCTTTAACTAAAGCTCTTACTCTTTGTATGTTAGGTTTCCAGGTGCGCTTGGTTTTAAGGTTGGAATGGCTGACATTGAAGCCGGAACGCTCACCTTTACCGCAAATTTCACAAAGATTTGCCATCTATTTCCACCTCCTGTAAGAAACATCCTCATATACTCAACGTGACCATTTTAGCACAATTTGCTTATGATATGCAAGGCCAAATCACGCTTTTACTAACTTTTTTCATAAATACCTGTCATTTAGTGCCCGTTAGCAGGAATTGCGCGTATTATATTGAAAATAAAAAATAAGTAAATACAGGGGGCTTGACTATGATTAATAAAAGCACTCCAATAATTGAGGCACTCCGCTCACACCAAGAGGCTCGCGAGGTTTTTGCCAAATATGGTATGGGTTGTATCGGTTGCATGGGATCGCTGACTGAAACCATTGAGAACTGTGCCAAAATGCATGATATTGATGTAGAGGCTTTGTTAGCAGAATTAAACTCTCTTTTTCAAGAAATAAACAAATCGTAAGGTGATTTTTATTGCAGAAATTATTGTCGGCAAACATACAATTCCTCAAAGGGGTCGGGCCGGCCAATGCCACGAAGCTTGCTAAACTTGGCATTTTTACGGTTGGCCAGCTGCTTGAGCACTATCCCCGCCGCTACGAAGACCGAAGCAAACTCAAACTTATTGCCGAATTGACTGACGGGCTGCATGAGGCTTTTCGGGCGATAGTGATAAATACTAGTGAACTAAAATCTCACCGGGGATTCAAAATAATTAAGATTGCCGTAAGAGACGGCTCAGGAGTAGCCCAGCTAACCTGGTTTAACCAATCCTATATCAAAAATAAGTATCAGCCCGGCATGGAACTTATTATATTTGGCAAAATTCAGCGACGTCAGGGCGTCATTGAAATCAACAAACCGGATGTCGAGGTTGTTACCGAAAGCAATCAGGGCGGCGGGCAGATTGTACCGGTATATCCGGCTACCGAAGATATACCGCAATGGCAGTTGCGGACATTAATCCAGCAGGCATTACACCGCTTTGCAGATGCTGCAGCTACCGAGCAAGCTGAGACCCTGCCTGACGGTATTATTGCAGGCCACAATTTAATGAATAGGCGGCAGGCGCTGAGCTGCATTCATTTTCCGTCCACTATGGAAGATTTAGCCGCCGCCCGTCGGCGGCTGGTATTTGAAGAGTTATATTTATTGCAATGCGGCCTGGCCTATTTAAAACAAAAAACAAAACAAAACTTTACCGGCGTTAAGCATTCACCTGACGGTGAATTGGTTGCCAAAATATATAAAAATCTTCCCTTTACGCTGACAGGAGATCAAGCACAAACCTTGCGCGAAATCAAGGCCGATATGGAAGATACCACCCCCATGCAGCGCATGGTTCAAGGCGATGTTGGCTCAGGTAAAACAGTTATCGCTGCCATAGCTCTTGCCAAAACCGTGGAAAATGGCTATCAGGGGGCCATGATGGCACCTACCGAAATACTGGCAGAGCAGCATTATCATACACTGGCCAAGCTGCTGGCACCACAGGGTATCCGCCTGGCGGTGCTGACAGGCAAGCTCACCCGCAAAGTAAGAGACGAACTGCTGCAGCAGATACAAGAGGGCATCATTGACATCATTGTCGGCACCCATGCGCTGATTCAGGACGATGTGGAGTTCAAGCATCTTGGCCTGGTGGTGACCGATGAACAGCACCGCTTTGGCGTGCGCCAGCGGGCCCGGTTAGAAGCCAAAGGAAAACAGCCCGATGTACTTATAATGACTGCAACGCCAATTCCCCGGACAATGGCGCTTACCGTCTATGGCGATCTGGATGTTTCCGTCATACGCGAACTTCCGCCAGGACGTATTCCTATTGCTACTTTTTCACGCAGTAATGACCGCCGCAATAAGATCTATGCGTTTGCCGTCGACCAAATTAGAGCCGGCAGGCAAATTTACGTAGTTTGCCCGCTGGTTGAAGAATCAGAAAAGATTGAAACCCAATCGGCGATAAAATTATATAATGAACTATCCACCACTTGCTTAAGCAATATTCCTTGCGGCCTACTGCACGGGAAAATGAAATCACAGGAAAAAGATGCAGTTATGGAGGCTTTTGCCAAGGGTGAAATTAAAGCATTAATTGCAACCACTGTAATTGAGGTTGGCGTTAATGTGCCTAATGCCACTGTCATGGTTATAGAGGGTGCCGAACGCTTTGGTTTGGCACAGTTGCACCAGCTGCGCGGCCGTGTAGGCCGGGGACAGCATAAATCCTATTGCATTCTGTTATCTGACAGCACCAGTGAAGAGACTATGGAACGACTAAAAATCATGACTGAGGTAAATGATGGCTTTATCCTTGCTGAAAAAGATTTGCTGCTAAGAGGGCCTGGTCAGTTTTTCGGTACCCATCAGCATGGTATGCCTGATTTTAAAATTGCCGATATTGTCAGAGATACCGATATTTTGCTTGAGGCTCGCCGGGCGGCCCAGCAGACAGTTTGTTCACCCAAATACTTGGACAGAGTATGGCAATCCTTGCAAAACTGGTATGGAGAAAAATTCAGTATGATATTTTGCCGCTAGGAAGAAAATCTTCACCAAGGCGCGGCGGTCATTAGGCAAAAGCGGAGGTTAAGCGACAACGGCGCAGCGTTGTATGACGGCGGCCCGCGCCGGGTCTTGTGTTGGCGCGTAAAATTTATACATTCTGTTAAAGTAAAAAAAAGCGGCGGCCCGAAGGCCGCCAATTATGGGAGAGGAGAAAATTTACATTACTAATATTGACATTCCAGACCAGTTTTATACATACTTGGTTCAATTTTTCTAAAATATTTTTTGTTTTTTTTTGCTGCTGCGCGCACACTATTAGCAAATAACAGCAAGGAGTGGCAGCATGGACAAAAAATATACGGAAAAACAACTACAGGGTATTGCTGGGGAATGTCAGAAATTTGAACATATTATTGCCGCTATGGGTTATGGTTATTCTCTCCTGAATGTAGCGGAAGACGACTATGTCAGGCGTTGCACTGACTGCGTTCACTGGTTAGATGGTGCCTGCGGCATTTTTAAGCAGGAAATCCTTCAATGGAAATAATCTTGAACAGCGCTGTGATACAGCGCTGTTTTTGAGGGAATAGGAAGGTATCACATGAATAAATTACTGGGCTGGCTGGCTATTATTATTATTATTGTCTTAACCTATATGTGGCAGCCGGAATTCTTTCATAATGCTTATGCGATTATCGAGAAGGGCGATATTGCCGCTTTAGCCGAATACCTAAGATCTTTTGGTCCGGCTTCTATACTTGTCACAATTATTTTATTTGTGGTCATGACTTTTACCATTGTGTTCCCATTTATGATTCTATCCGGTGCAGCCGGTATTGTTTATGGCCTATTTTGGGGAGTAATCATTTCCTGGGTAGGAGAAGTAATTGGCGCTTTAGTTATGTTTATCTTTGCCAGATACTTTTTCCGACAGGCGGTAGAAGGCTGGATAGTTAAAAGCCGGTATTTAAAACAGGTTGACAACTACAGTGCCACTAATGGGTTTAAAGCCTTATTACTTGCCAGGCTTTTGCCACTGGCACCCTCAGGCATCATCACCGCGGTAGCGGCTATTAGTAAGATTTCGTTTAAAGACTTTTTATTGGCAACTGTCCTCGGAAAGCTGCCGCCGGTAATTATAAAAGTAATAATCGGCCATGATATTGTTTTTGCCGGAGAAAATTTAGGCCGGTTGATAGTTGTTACCGTGTTGGTAATCCTTGTATACGGTATTTTGTGGTGGCGTAAAAAAAAGCAGAAAAGCCAAGCATAAACAACAACTACTTGGCAAACAGCCAGCGTCGTCCACCCCGGCTGCGCGGTATAAGCCGGCAGAGTTTCTCCCAGATCGGCCCCACCATATCCCGCCGGAGTTTGGTATAATCTGCCAAAGCCGAACGTTCTGCTTCATCCGGCAGCCATTCATTGGGGATTTCATTCACGATACAGTCAAGCTGCTCATTACTCAGCTTGTTCACTACCTCAAGGTATGGAATAAAGTCTTGTGCAGTAAGCAGGTCCTTAAGTAAAATTCTATAATGCTGGAAATAATACGTTTTTATTTTTGTGCCAAGTTTTTCAAATGAGTCAATCGTCCAGCGGCTGGATCTAAACAAATGCGAATTATCTATCGCATAAATTTTATATTGGTCATTCTCGAGATGAAGTAATAGGTTTTTTTGATTTTTAGCACGGTCTGCATTGTGAAACATATGGTCGAACAATATAATGCCGGCCATTTCCGGTACATTGACAGCCTTGTGCAATCGATTTTTCCCGATATATTCCGCATGTTCCAGATAGCGGGAGCCAAAATGGGGTCCGGGTTCCAAGCCTAACTCCAAGAGGCAGGGATGGGAATTGAGCATTTGTTCATCAATTTCAATGATATCGCTTGGAGGAAAGCACAAATTCATTATCGCACCAAGCTTGGCTGCAAAAAATTCGCTTGCCAATACCCGGGAGCCAAATCGATGGTTCTGGAATTTGACTACATAGATATTATCATCCTGCGCACGAAAAAACTGGGGTGCAGTAACCCCGACGCCCACTTCGCCCAAGTATTCTGTAGCCATTAGCATATTGTCAGCCTCCCCGATAAAGAAAACACGGCTTGTGCCGAGCCTTTGGCGAAGGCAGAAGCCGATGTTGCCCTTATCCTGCTTTTAAGAAAGTTATACTTTCTGTTAGGAAAAAAAGACCCGGTAAAGAAAACACGGCTTGCGCTGAGCCTATGGCGAAAGCGCAAGACGGTGTTGCTCTTATCCAGGCGAAAGTTATACCTTCTATCAGGATAAAAATTTACCGAGTCTTACCTTAGCATTGCATTACCTTGACTCGGTTCACATCACAGCAAAAGTTAAATTAGCATTCGGTGGATCTGGACGCAGATGCTATAGCTGCGAGATTAATAACGGCAGTACTTACTGTATCATCAGAAATTCCCGAAGAGGTGGCCGGCCCGAATATTTCATCAACCGAGATAAAAGCCAATTCATCGTCGACATTGCCAAGGGTTCCTTGAAATATGAAACCGCCAAGGGTTGTAATTACCACATTATCACCAATCATGCGTCTTAGAATGCAAATCAACTCACGGCTCTCTTGCCGTTCGTTGGTTTCGGTTCTTTGTGATACACCGTCGGCACCGGGACAATAATCATTACTAAACGGATTAGTCCTTACTCCTGTAGCTTTTGCAACGATCTGCCAAAGATCAACATGAATAAATTTTGCATCCACAACTTCTCCGCCAGGAGAAAGAATTTCTGCGTTTGACTCCGCTTCAATGGCTGGCGTTAAAAAGGCGACCCGGCAGTCATCAATTTTTTGCAGATTACCAAAATAAACGATTCCGTCGAAGCCAAACAATAATACGTCGGTGTTTAACTCACGCTGAAGCTCCCTAATCAAGCACTCGTTGCGGAGCTCTCTGAATATGCTCATAAGTATGGACCCCCTTCAATATCTAAAATCACAAGGTGTGTTTACTATACTGTATGAGCCATATAATAAAAGTGTTACTCCCACATCATGGCAAACAGGATAGGGGCAGGTAACAGTAGTGCAGACCAGAAAAATGTTTGTTCCTAATTTACATATGCAGGGATTATTACCTTGGGCAACGAAGATGATAGATAGGAAGAAAATCATTTCAAGGAGGGAATACCTATGCCAATTGTACAAATTGACCTGATTGAAGGACGTTCACTAGAGCAAAAACGTGAAATGGTAAAAAAAGTAACCGAAGCTATTGTAGAAACAGCCAAATGCCCGCCTGAAGCCGTAACTATAGTAGTACGCGAAGCTTCTCCCCAGCATATCGGCAAAGCCGGTAAACTAGTATCTGATAAATAATTGTTGAAGCCATTTCGCTTGCGAAATGGTTTCAATTTTAGAAAGGTGGCGCTTCTCCGATGATACCCATACAATTTGCGTTTGAGCTTGAAACTTCGTTAAGCAGACAAATAGAGACATTACATGACACTGCCACCACCGGCACTGTGCCAATACCGGTATTGGGGCTTATCAAAAACTCTCAGACGGAATTTTTAAAACTTTTATCAGCACTCAATACCGGCGAGAGCGACAGTGTTCGATACCCGTCGGTAACGGAGACCCAATTGCTGGGCTCAGACGCGGTCTGGCAGCAAGCTACCCAAAATACAACTGCTGCTAATGCCGGTCTGCAGGAGCTTACTGCTCTTTGGTCGATTTACATTACCATCGACAAATGTGTGCAGTTTTACCAGCAGGCGGCTGTAAACAGCGCACAGCCTCAGGCACGGCTGTTTTTTAGCTCGCTTAGTCATGTAAAAAAAATTCTGCGCAGAAGGCTTGATGGCATTATTCAGATTTACTACAATTATTTTTGGGGAGAGTTAGGGTTTGCGCCGTTTATTTTAGGAAAAGACTAGGTGATGCAAATTTCAAGGTAACATAATAATAACTCTGATGGGGCTGCCATGCTGGTAGTCTCATTTAATTATGTAGCTATATTGCGGTTTCAGCGGCCGGACTTACGCTAGCTCTCAGTTGACATTTATTTATGCGTCCGGACAAGCATAACCTAGGAAAAGCCCGGCTAATAATCAATATCGCCGGATAACTACTTCTAAACATGCTTGCCTAACCGGCGGATATTCTGTAATATATAGGCCATGCCGAATTTCCAGAGAAAAAGGAAAACGGGGGAACCATTTCCGGGGTGAATCCGCTAACAAGCGGTAGGGATTTCCCTTTGTCCCGAACCCGTCAGCTAACCTCGTAGGCATTTAGAAAGGGGTGTTTTACAATGAAAAACATCAAAAAAATTATTTGCAGTACCCTTACCATGGCAGTTTTAACTGCCGCGATTTTACTGCCGCAGGCATTTGCCGCACAGGCTGGCCAACCTGGCTATAAAGCCGTTTTGGACGTAAAAGCTACCGCCTACGCTCCCGGACCGCACGATAACGGTCAATGGGGCAACCTGACTTACCTGGGTACCCAGATACGCCCTGGCGTAATTGCTGTTGATCCCCGGATTATTCCCCTTGGCTCTAGAGTATATATTGAGTTTGCCGATGGCAATACCATGTATGGTGTGGCCGAGGATACCGGCGGCGCAATCAAAGGCAATCGTATCGACATTGCCATGCAATCTGTTGAGCAGGCTTATGAGTTCGGAATTCAGAATGTAAAAGTATATGTTCTTAATTAACAACAATGCCTGGCTTTTGCCAGGCATTGTCTACTGCATAACAGAGGTGCCTGCGCCTTTATAATATTGACGGCTGTCAGCACCACGCCAGCGGTTTTTCTTATTTTTTTTATGAATTACATACAAAGTGGTAGATTTGGTAAGTTTATTTATGTTATTATAATTAGAAATACCTATTACGAGATGTTGCATGAAAGGAGTCAGTTAATGTTTGACAACAAATTTGGCCCCGAAGGTTTAACTTTTGATGATGTTTTGCTTGTGCCGGCAAAATCCGAAGTTTTGCCTAGAGAAGTAGAAGTATCCACGTATCTGACAAAAAATATCAAGCTGAATATTCCTATAATCAGCTCCGGCATGGATACAGTCACCGAAGCACGTATGGCGATTGCCATGGCGCGTGAGGGTGGCATAGGGGTAATACATAAAAATATGCCAATTGCGCGTCAGGCTAATGAAATTGACAAAGTCAAACGTTCAGAGCATGGAATTATTGTTGACCCAATATTTTTATCTCCGAACAACACCCTGCAGGATGCTCATGATCTTATGGAAAAATACCGCATTTCCGGTGTACCGGTAACTGAACATGATAAGCTTGTCGGTATCCTGACCAATCGCGATTTGCGTTTCGAAACAGACTTAAGCCGGAGAATCGGCGATTGTATGACCAGAGAACATCTGATCACTGCCCCTGTTGGCACTTCCCTGGAAGAAGCCAAGGAAATCTTGCGTGAGCACCGGATAGAAAAGTTGCCGCTGCTTGATGCTGAGGGGAATTTAAAAGGACTTATTACTATTAAAGATATTGAGAAGGCGCAAAAGTATCCAAGCTCAGCCAAAGATCCCAAAGGCCGTTTACTGGTGGCAGCCGCCGTTGGTGTCGGCGCAGACATGATGGACCGGGTTGAAGCTATTGTAGCGGCCAAAGTGGATGTTATTGTTGTCGATACCGCCCACGGTCATTCGCAAGGTGTACTTAACGCAGTAAAGAAGATTAAGGATACATTTCCTCACGTCGACCTCATTGCCGGTAATGTTGCTACAGCGGAAGCTACCCGTGACCTGATTGAAGCCGGCGCAGATGCCATTAAGGTAGGCATTGGACCAGGTTCCATTTGTACTACCCGGGTAATTGCCGGTATCGGTGTACCCCAGATTACAGCAATTTATAACTGTGCCCAAGCTGCGCGCCCGTATAATGTTCCTATTATCGCTGACGGCGGTATCAAATATTCCGGCGATGTTGCCAAAGCCATTGCAGCCGGGGCCCAGATCGTAATGATCGGCAACCTGCTGGCCGGTACGGAGGAAAGTCCTGGAGAAACCATTATTTATCAAGGACGCAGCTATAAGGTATATCGTGGTATGGGTTCTTTAGGTGCTATGGCAGAAGGCAGTAAAGACCGCTACTTCCAGGAAAATATGGACAAACTGGTTCCGGAAGGAATAGAAGGCCGGGTTCCTTATAAAGGTTCTGTTGCCGACACTGTGTTCCAGCTGATTGGCGGCCTGCGTGCCGGTATGGGATATTGTGGCGTACGCAACATTGAAGAGCTCATCTCAAAAACCCGGTTCATCAGGATTACCGGTGCCGGTCTTAAAGAAAGTCATCCCCATGATATAAGTATCACTAAAGAATCACCAAATTATAGTGTTTAATAAAGAAAACACGGCTTGTGCCGAGCCCGTGGCGAAGGTGGAAGCCGATGTTGCCCTTATCCTGCTCTTAAGAAAGTTATACTTTCTGTTAGGATAAAGAAAACACGGCTTGTGCCGGACCGCTGGGAAGGGAAGCCGAAAAAAATGCTTTGGACAATAGTCCAAAGCATTTTTACATATTTACCACGGTGACGGTGTTTCAAAATTAACTACACGAAATTCGAAGTGACGGTCCTGATAAAACTTGATAATAGCAGGCAGCGCTTTCACCGTCTCGCTATGGCCGCGTCCATCATGCATAAGTACAATGGCATGGCTCCATAAATGTTTGCTTTCCATTTGAAAAGCGATGTTGCGCATAATCTGGCCGGCCTTCTCCCGGGAAGCGTCGCCGGAACTTATGTTCCAGCCTATTTCCACATAGCCCAGACGGGATAATGTTTCCCAGTATTCTTTGGTAAAACTGCCTGCCGAACCACCGGGAGCCCGGGAAATACGCGATCTTACACCAGTTACTTGCTTTATAATTTCATCGGTATGACGCAATTGGGATACATAGGAATTAGCGGATTGATACAGTTCACGATATACGTGATTGTAAGAATGATTGCCGATAGCATGGCCTTCCTGATAAATGCGACGCAGGATTTCCGGATGCTTTTCAATCTGACTGCCAACAACAAAGAAAGTTGCCTTGATATTATGCTTTTTCAAAATATCAAGAATAAGCGGGGTATTTTCCAAGTCAGGACCGTCATCAAAAGTAAGGTATACTACTTTTGTTCCATAATACGGGGTAACCGGCGGCAGTCCCAAAGCCAGTCCTTGGTGCTGGCGCTCTGTGACGGTAAACACATCATAAACCGGTTTGTTGCCTGCCGGCAGGTACTCCGGGTTTTCATTCAGAT
This sequence comes from Sporomusa sp. GT1, assembly GCF_014634905.1. Lineage (NCBI taxonomy): Bacteria > Bacillati > Bacillota > Negativicutes > Selenomonadales > Sporomusaceae > Sporomusa > Sporomusa sp. GT1. Next base: position 253,818 of record NZ_BMBX01000003.1, read on the forward strand.
AATAAGCGTCAACAGCATCATTGGGCAAAGTATAGTTGCTTTCTGCCGGGAAAGATTCCTGATGGGCAGGCAAACCTACTGCCGCTGCGGTGTCGTTATTAGAAAACGCCAGTAATGCCAGTGGCGATGACGCTAAGATGATTAGACAAACAGCACTTAATCCACAAACTATCAGAAAGAATCCCGGCTTATTTTTCATTATTTGCTCCTGCTTAAATAATTTGATGTATGGTGTCTAATTTTCGTATATTCTCTAACCTGGTTGATGATTCCTGCATGTAAAAGTTATACAGCTGGGGATACTATTCTTGCGAGGAGTGTGTAAATAATGCCGACTAAGCTAATAAAAGTAGTTGCCTGTACAATCCTGTTGATGATGTGTACCAACGTTGGTTATGGTTTTTGGGGATTGCCTGGAACTAATAGTCTCGAAAACCTCAATCTGGTATCTGCCACTCAGGTATTTGACATAAACGGACAGTTAATTTCAAAACTTTTCGAAGAAAACAGGATTGTGGTAACAATTAACAATATATCGCCATATGTCCAACAAGCCATTATCGCCAATGAAGACACTCGCTTTTATAAGCATTTTGGCATCGATCTGATTGGTATTTTTCGCGCTGTAGTGGTAAATATTCGCCAGGGAGGTTTGGTGGAAGGAGGCAGCACAATTACTCAGCAATTAGCAAAAAATATGTTTCTCACCCAGGAACGTACGATAACGCGCAAGCTGAAGGAAGCAGTCTTGGCTTTAATTATTGATTATAAGTTTTCCAAGCAGGAAATTCTGCAGGCATATTTAAACCAGATTTATTTTGGTGAAGGAGCCTACGGCATCGAAGCTGCTGCCCAAATGTATTTCGGCAAACATGCCAAAGAACTTTCTTTGGCAGAAAGCGCCCTCTTGGCAGGGCTGCCGCGCGGTCCTAATATTTACTCACCGTATATTGACATGAAAGCCGCCATGGAGCGCCGGGCAGTTGTGCTGGCAGGTATGGTCAAAGAAGGTTATATAAGTACAGAAGAAGCCGAACAGGCTAAGGCAGAAGCAATTGCCCTTGCCGGCAAAAAAAAGCGGGTAGTACAGGCATCCTATTTCCTTGATTATGTTGCTAATGAACTGGTAGGCCGTTATGGCGCCAACAGGGTTTATAAGGGGGGCCTCAAGGTCTATACTACCTTAGATATCAGCCAGCAGCAGGCAGCCGAAGCCGTCTTGGGACAATTGCAGGGAGCCGTCCTGGCCCTTGACCCGAAGACCGGATATGTCAAGGCTATGGTTGGTGGACGTAATTATGAGGAAAGTCAGATAAACCGGGTTTTTGCCGAGGTACGGCAGCCTGGTTCTGCCTTTAAACCCTTTTTGTATGCGGCTGCTCTCAATCAGGGCTTGGCTGCCAATGCGATTATTGTTGATGAACCTATCAACTTCAATGGCTATGCGCCTGTCAATTATGACAAAAAATATCGCGGACCGGTGACCTTGCACAAGGCTTTGCGTTGGTCGGTCAATGTTCCGGCCGTGAAACTGGCCAATCAAATAGGTATTGATAAAGCGTTGGAATTAGCCAAATCTCTGGGAATTAGCACCATTGTGCCTGATGATTATGTTTTATCTTCCGCGTTGGGCGGCCTGACACAGGGCGTTAATCTGTGGGAGCTGACCTCAGCCTATACCGCCTTTGCCAATGGCGGTATAGTGTCAAAACCGGTAGCCATCCTGAAAGTGCTTGATGAAAATGACCAAATACTTGAAGAAAATAACATTGTCCAGCAAGCGGTATTGAAACCGGAAATTGCGTATATAGTAACAAACATGCTGCAAGGTGTATTACAGGACGGTACGGCGACACCGGCTAACCTTGGCCGGCCGGCCGCCGGAAAAACAGGTACCACCGACAATTATGAAACCGCTTGGTTTGTGGGTTATACTCCGGATCTGCTGGTAGGTATTTATGCAGGTAACGACAATCGTAAGCCCATAGGCATTTCCGGTACCGAAGTTTCGGCACTATGGGGAAAGATGGTTTATAAGATCGTAGCCGACACGCCGCCGAATGAATTTTCCATTCCGGCCAATGTTGTCGTCAATATTCCCATTTGCACAAATACGGGAAAATTGGCGGGAAGCAGCTGCAAAGAAACCGAATACAGCGCTTTTATCCAAGGAACTCAGCCCACAGCGCCACGCTGGGAAAATCGCCTGAAAGAGTGGTTAAATCCTGATGCTGAGCAGCCACAGGAGAAAGAAAGAGAGCAGCCTTTCTGGAAGTGGCCTTGGTCGAGATTGCCGTCATTTTAAACTTATGGTACAATGTGTTAGGATAGTAAAATTAAAACAAAATCTAAGGAGAAAATGGTTTTCAGTGGGTATTAAAGCAACGGTCTTGCAGGTTCCAATTGACATTGTAACAATGGCTGAAGCAGTAGCCAGGCTGGAAGAGTTTATTCTCAAGCGAAAGCCGCATTTAATTGCTACCGCTAATGCCGAAATGGTTATGCTGGCACAGGAAGACAGTGACCTGGCGGCGATTCTTGCCCAATGCCAGCTGGTGGTGCCGGATGGGGCTGGCGTGGTATGGGCGGCAAGACATCAGGGATATACTATCCCTGAACGCGTGGCAGGTTATGATTTGGCTCAGAACTTATTAGCTCAGGCTGCGCAGAAAGGCTATAGTGTGTTTATGTTTGGCAGCCACCCGGATATTATCAGCAAAGCCAGACAAGCTGCTCTAGAACGTTATCCTGGCCTCACAATTGTCGGTACAAGACATGGTTTTTTCGGCAAAGAGGATGAGCCGGAGATTATGCAGCAGATAACGGCGGCCAAACCTGATATTTTACTGGCAGCTTTGGGTGTACCCAAACAGGAAAAATGGCTGGCCCGAAATCTGGCTAAACTTAACGTCCCTGTATGTATGGGAGTAGGCGGTACCTTCGATGTAATGGCAGGAGCTGTTAAACGCGCCCCGTTATGGATGCAGCGCACAGGCCTGGAATGGTTATTCCGGTTAGTCCGGCAACCGCAGCGTGCGCTTAGAATGCTGGCTTTGCCGCGGTTTGCCGTCAAAGTAATGCTGGGCAAAAAAGGTTAGACAAAGTAAACTAAGTGTATTATACTGATATACTGAACTTGCTTTTGGTTTGCATGTTATCAAGATGATTTACTAGGGAGGTGGATAGGTGGTACAAAATCCGGTTGTTAAAGAAGGTTATATTTATATTATTGTACTTGGACTGATCACTGTTATCACTGCCTTAACTCTGGGTGGTTATTGGGCTATTTTCCCCGGAGTGCTGACAGCTTTTATTACTTTCTTTTTCCGTAACCCCAAGCGCGAGGTGCCTGCTGATGATACTTTGATTGTATCGCCTGCCGATGGCAAAGTTATGAGCGTTACGGAAGTATATGATGATCAGTTTCTTAACGATAAAGGATTAAAGGTAACTATCTTTTTGTCGGTATTTGATGTTCATGTCAATCGCAGTCCTGTCCAGGGGGAAATCAAATTCCAGCAATATACTTGCGGCAGATTTAAACCAGCCTATAAAGAATCGGCAGCTTGTGAAAATGAGCGTCATGCTATTGGATTGGAAAATGGCAAGATGCGTGTATTAGTCACACAAATTGCCGGCATTCTGGCCCGGCGCATTGTTTCCTGGGTTACTCTGGGTACTGTGCTTGAACAGGGTGAACGGTATGGGCTTATTAAGTTTGGTTCTTGTACAGAGCTTATTGTACCAACAACGGTGGAAGTACTGGTAAAAAAGGGGGATAGAGTAAAAGGAGGAAAAACGGTAATAGGGAGGTTAATGGAAAAGTGAGAAACGCTATTCCTAATATAGTAACTGCAGTCAATCTTGTGTTAGGCATGTTTGCTATCATCTTTACGCTCCAAGGTGAGTTTGCCTATGCAGCTTTTTTTGTTGTGGCTGCGATGGTGGCTGATGGCTTGGACGGACGGGTGGCACGATACTTCGGCGTAAGCAGCGATTTTGGCAAAGAGCTTGATTCTTTGTGCGACCTAGTATCTTTTGGTGTAGCTCCTGCGATCATGGCCTATGCTTATATGCTAAAAGACTTCTCCGGCGGTGCTCTCATTGCTGCGGCATTTGCCACTTGCGGCGCTCTTAGGCTTGCCAGATTTAATGTTAATACCGGCACAGTAAAAGGCTATTTTATGGGTTTACCTATTCCGGCTGCCGGCTGTGTTATTGCGACTTTTATTTTGATTGGCATCAAGCCGTCCGGCTGGATATTTGCTCTGATGGTGGCGGTTTTTGCCTATCTAATGATCAGCACTGTCAGGTATCCTGATTTTAAAGGTAAAGAAGGGGAACCTATACGCATAATTCCGGTGATTATAACCCTCCTGGTGGGAGCGTATATACTATACCTAAACCTGACCTTCGCTTCCATTTTGTTTGTCCCGTTTTTTGCTTTTGCCTTGTTCGGTATCTTAAATACAATATTTGGCTTATTTGACGGCCGTTCTGTACAGTAAGCCGGATTTGTCTGCCGGATACCAATTAGAAAAAATGCATTTAGCTGATTTTGCCGCATATGATTTACTGATGAATATTTTCAGATAACCGTTATAAATCTTGTTACGTCATGGTCCATTAGATGGAGAACAGGGTTTTGTAAGGAGAATAATCCATGAATTACATTTTTGATTACATAATGATTCCCATGCAGCTTATTATTGTGTTTTTCACCTTGTATTATTTTTTCATTGCATTTTTCGGAATCGTTAAACGGCATGAAGAAAAAATACTGACACCAAAACATACCTTTGCAGTAATTGTTGCTGCCCATAATGAAGAGCAGGTAATCGGGCAATTGGTGGAAAATTTGCATGTGCTGAAGTATCCCCGGGAACTTTATGATATTTATGTTGTAGCTGATAACTGTAAAGATAAAACGGCACATATTGCTAAAAACGCTGGTGCAATCGTATATGAGCGCTTTAACTCGGAACAACGGGGCAAAGGTTATGCGATGGAATGGATGTTCGAAAAGTTATTTGAACAACCGAAGCAATATGATGCTGTTGTTGTTTTTGACGCTGATAATTTAGTAGATACCAATTTTCTGCTGGAAATGAATAGTCGTTTATGTAAAGGCGAAAAAGTCATTCAAGGGTATCTTGATGCTAAAAATCCTAATGACACCTGGATTTCCGGTACTTTTGCCATTTCGTTCTGGGTGGTAAACCATATATGGCATTTGGCAAAATATAATTTGGGCTTGTCCAGTGTACTTGGTGGCACCGGTATGTGTATTTCAACAGATATATTAAAGCGGTTTGGCTGGGGAGCAACCTGTCTTACCGAAGACATGGAATTTACCATGAAAACGCTATTAATTGGAATCCGCACCACCTGGGCTCATGATGCCATCGTATATGATGAAAAGCCGCTCACTTTTATGCAGTCCTGGAAACAACGCAAACGCTGGGCTCAGGGTCACTTTGATGTTGCCAGCCGCTATATCCCCAAATTAATCACTGAAGGGATAAAACGGCGGGATATACGACTGCTGGATGGCGTTATTCATTTGGTTCAACCGCATTTTCTGCTCTTGTCCACAACCTTTGTTTTGCTAAACTATGTTTATTATATTACACCTTTTTATACCAATATTTTGTTCATGGTTCTGCCGATAGAAGTATGGCGAATCATTGCTATTGGTCAGTATCTGTTTCCCATCATTGTCTTGGCTAAGATTAGGGCTAGCTGGAAAACCTGGGTTTACTCCATTTTCTATCCACTATTTGTATATAGTTGGATACCCATTACCTTCTTAGGGTTTCTGCACCGTAATGACCGCAGCTGGAGTCATACCCCGCATACCCGCAGTCTTAGTTACCATGAGATAATACTAAGTAATTCTAACGAGTTCTCCAAAGAAAACCTCTTAAGTAAGCAAGCGATCAAATAAAAGGTGAGTGGATGCTCATCTTTTTTTGTCCTAACAGCCAGAATAATATAACTGATAAAACCTATTTTTGAGGAGGCGTTGACATGTACGATTTAACCATTATTGCTGAATTCGAAGCGGCCCACCAATTGCCCGATTATCCGGGTAAATGCCGCCGTTTGCATGGACACAACTGGAAGGTGGAAGTTACCGTTACCGGCCATGAGCTTAATCACCTGGGAATGGTTATGGATTTTAAAGACCTCAAAGCAGAAGTTAATAAAGTAATAGACAGCCTGGATCACTATTACCTTAATGATCTGCCGGTTTTTAAAACAATTAATCCAACTGCAGAAAATATAGCAAAATACATATATGACACACTGGCCGAAAATCCGGTATTCCAGCAGAATGTTAAAGTTCGCTGCATCCAGGTCTGGGAGTCACCGAGGTCGGCTGTCAAATATTGTCCACAGGGGTAATTATGCTTAATCTTGTTGAAATCTTTTCTTCGATCCAGGGTGAAGGATTATATGTTGGCACAAGACAAATATTTGTGCGCTTTGCCGGCTGCAATTTAACCTGTACCTATTGTGACACACCGGATTCCCGCCAGTTTTCTGGCCAAGCTTTAGTAGAGCGCACTCCGGGAGAGCGTGATTTTATCCGGATAGCCAATCCGGTGGCTATTGATTCTGTGGCCCAAATGATTAATTCCCTGTTGACAATAAGACACCATTCGATCAGTCTTACCGGCGGTGAGCCACTGTGTCAGGCGAAAATGCTCGCCGAATTGGCACCAAAACTTAATGCTCCGCTATATCTTGAAACCAATGGCACCTTGTTTGAGCAGTTGGCTGTGGTATTGCCGTATATAGATATTATTAGTATGGATATCAAATTGCCAGGTACTTCCGGCAAGCATTACTGGCAAGAACATCATGAATTTTTGCGTCTGGCAGCAGCTAAAGAGGTTTTCGTCAAAATAGTAATTGCCGATCAGAGCAGTAAAGAGGAGATTCACCAGGCTTTTAACCTGGTGGCCGGCATTGATGATACCATTCCGGTAATTTTACAGCCGGTAACACCGGTGAACGGCTGCGAAGCCGTCTCGCCTGACAATATGCTGGCCTATCAAGCGCAAGCATTAGCTTTACTTAAAAATGTTCGTGTAATTCCCCAAACCCATAAGTTAATGGGACAATTATAATATAGGGAGGTTGTGTTCTTGCATATACTGTTAACCAATGATGACGGAATACTTGCGCCCGGGATAAGAGCACTATGGCAAGAGCTGGCGCAAATCGCCAGAATTACTGTTGTCGCACCAGACAGTGAAAAAAGTGCTTCCAGCCAGGCAATTACTGTACATCACCCTATATGGGTAGACAAACATCCTATTGACAGCCAGAATATCAGCGCTTGGCGGGTTGGCGGCACTCCCACCGATTGTGTCAAAGTTGCTTTAGAATCCCTGCTGACACATGACCTCCCTGATGTTATCGTTTCCGGCATCAACCAAGGCTCAAATTTGGGAACAGATGTCTTATACTCAGGTACTGTCAGTGCCGCTATTGAAGGGGCATTGCACGGCCTGCCGGCTATTGCCATGTCATTGGACAGTTGGCAGGCGTGTGATTTCAGCCCTGCGGCCAAAGCGGCCAGAAGAATAGTTGAAACCATGGTTGACAAAAAATTGCCGCCAAATACACTGCTGAATGTCAATGTACCGGCATTACCGGAAAATCAGCTTAAAGATTTAATGATAACTAAGCTGGGGGTTCGCAGTTACGAAAATACATTTGAACGCCGTCTGGACCCGCGTGGCCGCACGTATTACTGGATGAGTGGTCATGTATCTGAAACTGAAAATGACCCGGACAGCGATATTACTGCCGTTAAAAACGGTAAAATATCAGTTACCCCGATACACTTTGATTTAACAAACTATGAAATAATGAAGCTCTTGGAGAAATGGGAGTTATAATCTTGCTGCGCAGTTCGGTATATTTGGCCGTTATTTGCATAAATTTACAGTAAAAGATTTTTCAGGAGGGAGTACTATGGCCAAACTGTCCCGGCGTGCAAAAAATTATCCCCAGACTCCGCGCAATACAAATATGCCGATGGCTGTCTTTAAAGGAGTAGCTGTTAGCATTGCTATCTCGCTTTTTTGCGCCGTATGCCTTTCCCTAATTAGCCTGCTGTCTGACAGTAGATTTATTGATAGCTATATTGAATATATAATGGTTGCGGTAACTATGACCAGCATTTTTGCCGGCAGTATGTATGCAGCAAAACAAGTTGCCGGCAAAGGCCTGCTCATCGGTTGTGCTGTAGGTGTTATCTATGTACTGTTTTCCGTAGGAATAGGTCTTGAGTTAGGGCAGAGCCAAGTATCCTGGCTCATGCTGGGCAATAAATTTGCCGCAGGCAGCTTAGCAGGAGCACTTGGTGGTTTTATTGGCGTAAATTTATAAAATACAGTAACCTGAATAAGCAGGGATTATTTTAACAAGCTTGAATGTTATTGTAAGAGCCTTTATGCCTAACTCTGGTGAACTCGTTTCAGCAAAGTTAAAACATCGCCGCGTTCAGGTGGAGACTTTGCTCCATCTGAACCGACGCGCCTGTATGGGGGAGAGTCTTACAGCTTAGGTATACCGGCCGTGATAGTACAAGTAAAAATCGCGGCATACCTGTAGGCAATACTGAGACAACCTTTCGCATACCACTTTGACTGCAATTGGCAAAATACTTTCTGCCTGCTGGTCAGGGGCCGGATCCCCAACTTCTAATTACCATAATTCCTACCAGGAGGATACGACTTGAAATTTAAAGGCGTTTTATTTGACCTCGACGGCACGCTTATTGATACTTCCAACCTGATTATCCGTTCCTTTCAACACACCTTTAATTTGCATTATGGGCGCCCGTTGACACCTGAAGAAATTTATGCTTTTTTTGGCAAACCGCTTAAAGCCGCGCTGGAACATTACGGCCCCGGTAAAGTGGAAGAACTTACCCAAACCTATCGTGAATTCAATTTAGCCCATCATGACCAGCTTACCACTGGATTTTCCGGGGTACCGGAGACAATCAAAGCACTCTATAACGCGGGTATTCTTATGGCAATAGTGACTTCAAAGACCAAAAGTACTGCTATCAGGGGACTTAAACTGTTTGACATGGATAAATATTTTTCTGTTGTTATTGGTCACGAAGAATGTCAAAAGCATAAACCTGAGCCGGAACCGGTGTTATTGGCCCTCGAAAAATTAAACCTTGCACCGGCTGACTGCCTGATGCTCGGCGACAGTCCTTTCGATTTAATCAGTGCACGGGAGGCTGGAGTTAAGACTGCAGCAGTCCGCTGGACTGAAATCGCTTGGGATAGCCTATTGGCCGAAAAACCTGATTATATTCTGCATACAATTGAAGATTTGCTTACTATCTGTGAAATAGAAAAATAAAGGTAGGGTGACATATGATGAAAATTGCAATTATCGGTGGAACAGGGGTGTATGATCCGCAAATTCTCAATAATATCCGCGATCAGGAAATTGCTACTCCCTATGGCGTGGTGCGCTTTAAAAGCGGCGAATACGCCGGCAAAGAAGTTGCTTTTCTTCCCCGCCACGGCAGTAATCATTCTATTCCGCCACATTTAATTAACTATCGGGCCAATATCTGGGCAATGAAAAAGGTGGGTGTGCAAAACATTATTGCCACAACAGCCGTTGGCTCACTTAACCTGGCCATGAAACCTGGCGATTTTGTCCTCATAGACCAGTTTCTTGATTTCATCAAAAACCGGACAACCACATTTTACGAAGGCGGCGAGCGGGGGGTAGCACATCTTGACGTGACAACACCCTATTGTCCATCAGTGCGCACCCTATTAGCTGAAACTGCCAGCCGGCTGGGGATTTCGCTGCATCAGCAGGGAACCTATGTCTGCACGGAGGGCCCCCGCTTCGAAACACCTGCGGAAATCAGAATGTTTGCCAAACTAGGCGGTGATGTTGTTGGTATGACCAACGTCCCGGAAGTTATTTTGGCCAGGGAAGCTGAAATTTGTTATGCCACTGTTTCCATGGTTACCAACTTCGCTGCCGGTATATCACCGCAGCCGTTAACCCATCAGGAAGTTGTGGAGGCCATGGCGGCTAATTCAGAGAATATAAAGAAACTTATTCTGTCAGCCATAGAAAGCTTAGAACCGGAAACTGACTGTGCATGCAAACACGCGTTAGCAGAGTATGGCGGTTTTAAACTATAGGGGGTAATGCGTCATATGCATGCTGTTGTTTGGTCAAATAACTGCCTTACCTTGTTAAATCAAACCTTATTGCCTGCTAAAGTTGAATATATTGATTGCTATGACTGGCAGCGGGCGGCAGAAGCCATAAAACGTCTGGAAGTACGCGGAGCTCCGGCCATCGGGGCGGCAGCGGCTTTTGCCCTGGTGCTCGGCGCCAGAGCTATTGCCGGCCTTACTATGCCTGAGTTCAGGCAAAAACTGGCTGACACTGCCGAAGCCTTGCAACAGACCAGACCTACGGCAGTAAATTTGTTTTGGGCTATTAACCGGATGATGGCCGTACTGCAAAAACTGCCAGAACAGGCTGATACCCTGGCAGCTATTGCTGCTTTGGAACAGCAAGCCCTTGCTATTGCCCAGGAAGATAAAGCTGTTAATGAAAAAATGGCCGTCCATGGGGCAAAGCTGTTTACGTCTCCGGTTTCCGTGCTGACCCATTGCAATGCCGGCGCTCTGGCAACAGTAGCTATTGGCACGGCGCTCGGGGTTATTCATGAAGCCTGGTCGCAAGGCAACATTACCCGGGTTTTTGCCGATGAAACCAGACCGCTGCTGCAAGGTGCCAGACTTACGGCGTGGGAATTGATGCAGGCTGGCATTCCTGTCACCTTAATTACTGACAATATGGCTGGCTGGGTCATGAAAAATAATATGGTTCAGGCGGTTATCGTCGGAGCTGACCGGATTGCCCTAAATGGTGATGTTGCCAACAAAATCGGAACATATAGTGTGGCTGTGCTGGCGAAAGAACATGGTATTCCGTTTTACGTTGCCGCACCAACATCTACTTTTGATTTCACTATACACAGCGGTGCCGACATTCCTATTGAAGAACGCTGCGCAACCGAGGTTACCTCTTTTGGCGGCAACTGTGTGGCACCACAGGGAGTAGAGGTGTTCAACCCCGCGTTTGATGTTACTCCACACCCCCTGGTAACTGCCATAATCACCGAATTTGGCATACTGCGGGCTCCCTATAACCAAGCCATCAGCCAGCTGTCTAAACAATGCGAGTAAAGGAAGGAGATTTTACTATGGAATCAATGGTTCGTGATATTAACTTAGCCCCTCAGGGTATGGATAAGATTAACTGGGTTAAAGAATTTATGCCTGTGCTCAATGTCCTCAATGAGGAACTGTCTCAAACCAAACCGTTAGCCGGCAAAAATCTGGTAATCACCATGCACCTGGAAGCAAAAACCGCTTATCTGGCACTTGTGCTCAAAAATGCCGGTGCCAACGTAGCTGTGACTGGCAGTAATCCGCTGTCCACACAAGATGATGTTGCCGCTGCCCTGGCTTCCCAAGGTGTTAAAGTATTTGCCTGGTATAATACCACAACGGAAGAGTATGAAGAATTTTTACATAAGGCACTTGATACTAAACCAGATATCATTGTCGATGACGGTGGTGATTTAGTATCGCTGCTTCACGGTGAACGCCGCGAAATGGCCAAAAACATCCTCGGCGGCTCAGAAGAAACAACAACAGGAGTTCTGCGGTTAAGAGCGTTAGCCGACTCAGGACGCTTACAATTCCCGATGATTGCGGTAAATGATGCATATTGTAAATATTTATTTGATAACCGTTACGGCACCGGCCAATCCACCTGGGACGGCATTATGCGGACAACGAATCTCACCGTTACCGGTAAAACTGTAGTTGTGGCCGGCTATGGCTGGTGCGGCAAAGGCGTGGCCATGCGGGCCAAAGGACTGGGCGCTAATGTAATTATTACCGAAATAGATCCGATTAAGGCCATCGAAGCCGTGTTTGACGGCTTCACGGTATTGCCCATGCAGGCAGCAGCCTCCCAGGGCGATATTTTCGTTACCCTGACAGGCTGCAAAGATGTTATCCGCCGCGAGCATATGGAAGTCATGAAGCCGGGGGCAATTCTGTCCAATGCCGGCCACTTTGATGTGGAAATCAATAAAGAAGATTTGGCCGCATTAGCGATAAGCCGCAGAGTGGTACGGAAAAATATCGAAGAATTCGCTATGGCTGACGGTCGCAAAATATACCTTCTGGCAGAAGGCCGTTTAGTAAATCTGGCAGCAGGTGACGGCCATCCTACGGAAATTATGGATTTGTCTTTTGCTATGCAGACACTTGCCGTTCTTCACATTGCCGGCAACCATGCCACCCTCGAGAAAAAAGTATATACCGTCACTGCTGAAATGGATAACCGTGTTGCCGCTCTCAAGCTTAAAGCCATGGGCTTCAGCATTGACCGCCTGACCCCTGAACAGGAAGATTACTTGCATAAAGCATAAGACAGAGCATAATAGGGGGGAGCTATACATGTTAAATATCTTGCTAAAAGGCGGCGATGTTTTATGCGCCGATGGTCAAATACGGCAAACAGATATTGCTGTCAGCGGTTCAGTAATTACGCAGCTGGGCAGGATTGATGAACCGGCAGAACAGATTATTGACTGCCGTGACAAACTTATCATTCCCGGTTTCGTCAACACACACACCCATGCAGCCATGACACTGTTCCGCAGTTATGCCGATGATATGATGCTCATGGACTGGCTGCAGAAAAAAATCTGGCCGGCAGAAGAAAATCTTACTGCCGAGGATATATATTGGGGAACACAGTTAGCCATAGCTGAAATGCTTAAAACCGGCACAACCTGTTTTGCCGATATGTACTTTTTTATGCCTGAGGTTGCCAGAGCCGTAGCCGAAAGCGGCATTCGTGCGGTCTTAGCACGAGGTATGGCCGGAATTGCACCTACTGCCAATCAGGCACTGGCCGAAAGCGAGAATTTCTACAATGAGTGGCATAATGCGGCTAATGGCCGCATTACCGTTATGCTTGGACCACATGCTCCCTACACTTGTCCGCCCGATTTTATCAAAAAGGTAACAGCATTAGCCACAAAACTGGGAGCACAAATTCATATCCATCTATCGGAAACAGCCGGCGAAGTAGCTGATTGCCAAAAGCAATACGGCAAATCACCGATTGCTTTAATGAACGAACTTGGCATTTTCGATCATGGCGCTTTAGCAGCCCACTGCGTGCATCTGTCACCGGAAGATATTGCTATTATGAAGGAAAAACAAGTACGGGTGGCACATAACCCTGGCAGCAATATGAAACTGGCCAGCGGCGTTGCGCCGGTTCCTGATCTGCTTGCAGCCGGAATTTGTGTTAGCTTGGGCACCGACGGTGCCGCCAGCAACAACAATTCAGATATGCTGGAAGAGTTGCGGCTGGCTGCTTTGCTGCATAAAGTTCATCGGCTTGACCCGCTGGCCATTCCGGCAAAAACTGCCGTAGATATGGCTACCGTTCAGGGTGCCGCTGCTTTAGGGTTAGATACAATAACCGGCAAATTGGCAACCTCTTATAAAGCCGATATAACGATCTTCGACAGACAGGAACCACACTGGCACCCGCGTCACGACAGTCTGTCCCTCCTGACTTACGCCGCCAGTTCCCGCGATGTTCATACGGTTATTGTTGACGGTAACATACTGCTTGACAATCGCAGGCTCACTACCATTGACGAAGAGCGTCTGCTGGCAGAGACTGACCGGCGAGGAATGCGATTAGTTAACAAGTAAGATAAATATATTTTTTTCTGCCTGCCGACAGGATTTGTCATAATAATCTTGAATAATAACACTAATAAGGTTAACGGTATTAAATTACTATCTCGGTTTACTGGAGGGGCAACCAATGTTTGAGCAAGCCGACCGGATGAAGGCATTAACTTCGGCAATCTTTACGCAAATTGACGATATGCGCAAAGCCGAAGTCGCCGCTGGAAAAGATGTTATTACTTTAAGTATAGGCAGTCCTGACATGGCACCGGCACCACACATTATAGAAGCATTAAAAAATTCTATTGATGGCCACATGAATTATGGATATACATTATCCAGAGGGGTACCTGAATTATTAACGGCGATTGCCAACTGGTACCAGGCCAAATTTGACGTCGAACTGGACCCTGCAACTGAAGTGCATTCGCTGATTGGCTCACAGGAAGGATTGGCGCACATCGCTTTATGTCTTATTAATCCCGGCGACGTCGTACTCGTACCCGACCCAGGTTATCCGATATTCAGCTCCGGCCCGCTTGTTGCCGGAGCTGAGCTCCACCGGATGCCGCTAACGCCTGAGAACAATTATCTGCCTGATTTGACAGCAATTGATGAAACCGTGTTGAAGCGGGCAAAAATCATGATTTTAAATTATCCTAACAATCCGCTGGCTGCTACCGCACCCCGCAGTTTTTTGGAAGAAGTAGTTGCCTTTGCCAAACGGCATAATATTCTGGTTTGCTATGATTTTGCCTACAGCGACTTAGTATTTGACGGGTATCGTCCTGACAGCTTCCTGTCCATCCCTGGCGCTAAAGATATTGCTATAGAATTTAATTCTTTATCCAAAACCTATAATATGGCTGGCTGCAGGGTTGGTTATGTTGTTGGTAATGCTAAAGTAATATCGATTTTAGGGCGGTTAAAATCTAATTTTGACTATGGAATCTTTTATCCCATCCAGCAAGCCGCAATAGCTGCACTGACTGGGTCCCAAGATTGTGTCAGGGAAACAGCGGCAAGGTATCAAAGACGCCGCGATATTATTGTTAATGGATTTAATGAACTTGGCTGGCAGGTAAATCGCCCGCAGGCTTCCATGTACGTGTGGGCCCCTGTGCCCACAAAACAATCATCCTTTGACTTTACGGTGTCACTGCTAAAAAATACGGGAGTGGCAGTTATCCCTGGCAGCGCATTTGGCACCTATGGTGAAGGATATGTGCGTATAGCGCTGGTTCAACCCGAAAGCCGCTTGGAGGAAGCTGTAGACAGAATAACTAAATGGCTAAAGCCGTAGAGAGTAGGAGGATTTTGGGATGAGGGTATTGAATTTTTATTCGTCTAACTATCATAGTCAGTTGGTTTGCCGCCGCAAAATATGCACAATCAGACTTGGCGATAAAACCAATAAATATTCGGAAGGCGATATTGTATGGGTCACCGTCGGCAAACGCTTTTCCCAAAAAAAGAGAATCTTTACAGCAGCGATTGACCGTGTTTTAGTGAAACCGATTGCCCAATTGACAGCAGATGATTTACAAGGCGAAAATCCGGATATTGCCAGCATCGATGATTTACTGGTATTTTTACGATCTATTTATGATAAAGCATTAAGTACTAGTGATATTGTAACCGTAGTATATTTTTCCGAAATCATCGAATAGCAGGTATAATATAATTTCATAAAAGAGGAGTGCATTCTTTATGTCTAAACCAATTCCTGTGGGTATTTCAGCCCGCCACGTGCATGTATCACGTGAAGACCTTGATGTCCTGTTTGGTGAGGGATATCAGCTGACAGTAAAAAAGGATCTGTCGCAACCCGGCCAATTTGCCTGTGAAGAGCAAGTCGATTTGGTTACTGAAAAAGGAACTTTCAAAAAAGTTCGTATCCTTGGTCCTGAGCGTAAGCAAACGCAAGTTGAAATTGCCCTTACAGATGCGCTAAAACTTGGTATCAAACCTCCTGTTCGTGATTCAGGCGACTTAAAAGGTTCACCGGGAATTACACTGGTAGGGCCTAAAGGTGAAGTAAAACTGCCTGAAGGCGCTATTGCGGCATGTCGTCATATTCACATGACTACCGCTGATGCTGCTGAGTATGGCCTAAAGGATAAAGATATTGTTAAAGTTCGCTGTGGTGGCGAACGTGGTCTCATATTCGATAATGTTTTAGCCAGAGTAAGTGATAGTTTCCAACTTGAATGTCATCTTGACACCGATGAAGGCAACGCAGCCAAGATCAATACTGGCGACACGGTTGAAATTATAAAATAGAACGGATTTACAGGTAAAATTACCCCGTGTTGTACAAACGACATGGGGTTTAAAATTTTTATGTGTGTACAAGATACATACATTGGAGAAACTTGCGTAAAAGGAGGGAACCATATGCCAAAACCCGTATTTAACGAAGAAAGATGCAAGGGCTGTGAACTATGCACGGTAGCATGCCCCCATAAGATTATAGTTCTTGCCGACCGGTTTAACAGCAAAGGTTACCGGCCAGCCACCTGTATTGATGAAGCCAAATGTGTGGGGTGCGCTCTCTGCGCCAAAACCTGCCCGGATATTGTCATTGAGATTCATAAAGATAAAGACAAGGAGGAGTGATTGTAAGTGGCAGAAAAAGTATTAATGAAAGGCAATGAGGCCATTGCGGAAGCCGCTATTGTTGCCGGTTGCCGCCATTACTTTGGCTATCCGATAACGCCGCAAACCGAGTTGACTGAATACATGTCCAAAAGAATGCCGCAGATTAATGGCGTTTTTCTGCAAGCAGAAAGTGAAGTGGCTGCCATTAATATGGTATATGGTGCTGCCGGCGCCGGCGCCAGGGTAATGACATCTTCATCCAGTCCGGGAATAAGCTTAAAGATGGAGGGGATTTCTTATATTGCCGGTGCTGAACTTCCTTGTGTTATTGTCAATATTGTCCGTGGCGGTCCCGGTTTAGGCGGTATCCAGCCGGCACAGTCAGACTACTTTCAGGCTACGAAAGGCGGCGGTCACGGCGATTACCGGAATATAGTGCTTGCACCTAATTCAGTTCAAGAAATGGTGGATATGACAATACTGGCGTTTGATCTCGCTGACAAATACCGTAATCCGGTTATGCTGTTAGGTGATGGTGCACTGGGCCAAATGATGGAGCCGGTTGCTTTCAATGTCAGTGAAGCAAAACCTGTTGTTAAACCCTGGGCAGCAACCGGACTAAGAGGCCGCACCACCCCTAATATCATTAACTCACTGCATCTGCAGCCTGAAAAGCTGGAGCAGCATAACATCCATCTCCAGAACAAATACGCTCAAGTCAGCGCCAACGAAGTACGGTATGAAGAATTATATACAGAAGATGCCGAACTGGTACTGGTGGCCTATGGAATTACCTCACGCATTGCCCGTTCAGCAATGGAAAAAGCCAGGAATGAAGGTCTGAAAGTAGGCATGCTGCGCCCAATTACCCTATGGCCTTTCCCCGCAGAGCCCTTCGCAATAGCAGCAAAGAAGGCAACCGCTTTCCTGACACTGGAATTAAGCGCCGGTCAAATGATTGAAGACGTACGTTTAGCTGTTAACGGAGCTAAACCGGTATACTTCTATGGACGTACCGGTGGTATGATCCCCAGTCCCAAAGCAGTCTATGAGCAGATTGTCAATATCTTCAACGGTAAGGAGGGGAGATAAATGGCCGAAAAAATTTTTTCCAGGCCTCAAGGACTGAAAGACGTTGCTTTTCACTACTGCCCGGGCTGCCATCACGGCATTATTCACCGGCTGGTTGCTGAAGTGCTGGATGAACTGGATGTACGTGATAAAGCTATTGGCGTAGCTCCTGTTGGCTGCTCAGTATTAGCGTATGAATACTTTAACTTTGATGCATTTGAAGCCGCTCACGGCCGTGCACCTGCGGTTGCTACCGGGGTGAAACGCGTCCATCCGGATGCCGTTGTCTTTACCTATCAAGGTGATGGAGATCTGGCAGCCATTGGGTGTGCCGAAATTGTTCACGCCGCTGCCAGAGGTGAAAAAATTACTACCATTTTTGTCAATAACGCCATTTACGGTATGACTGGCGGCCAAATGGCACCAACAACCCTCGTAGGGCAAGTGACCAATACTTCACCTTATGGCAGAAATGCCGACTCTACAGGCCATCCGATAAGAGTTTCTGAAATGCTGGCTACTCTTGATGGAGCAAAATTTATCTCCCGCGTGGCTGTTAATACTCCTGGTAACATGGCGAAAGCCAAAGCAGCCATAAAAAAAGCCTTCGAGGTACAAATCCGCGGCGAGGGGTTTGCTTTAGTTGAAATACTGTCAACCTGTCCGACCAACTGGGGCATGAGCCCGGTGGAAGCGGCTAAATGGCTGGAACAAAATCTAATCTCCTATTACCCCCTGGGTGTATACAAAACTGCAGAGGGGGCAGCAAAATGACTCATGAAATAATACTAGCCGGATTTGGCGGTCAAGGTGTCATGCTTATGGGGCAAATTTTGACTTATGCCGGCATGATTGAAAACAAACAGGTATCCTGGATTCCTTCCTATGGTCCCGAAATGCGAGGCGGCACAGCCAATTGCTCAGTAATTGTCTCCGAAGAACCAATAGGTGCCCCGATAGTATCTGAACCGAATTTGGTAGTGGCAATGAATTTACCTTCACTGGATAAATTTGAGCCAATGCTGCAGCCGGGCGGCATATTAATAATCAATAGCTCTCTCATTGAGCAGGCGGCCAAAAGAACCGATATCAAAGTATATCCGGTGCCGGCTAATGATATAGCTGCCGAGCTTGGCAATTCCAGGACCGCAAACATGGTGATTGTCGGAGCAATTATTGCTGCCAGCAAAGTAGTATCCGATGATGCCGTATTAAAAGCCTTTGCCAAAATGTTTGCTCAAAAACCTGAATTATTAGCGATTAATGAGCAGGCTATTCACCGGGGTATGGAATATATACACCGCTAACTATTATATATATAAATAAAGAACTGCCTTGAAAAAATGAAATGAACCCTCGTCCTTTCATTCCACTGGGCAGTTCTTTATTTCTTCTATTTCTTTATTACCATAATTCCATTAAAACAGGGGAGGATTTTTTACAGTAAATAGCGAAACTTTAGTAAATAATTAGAATGAGTGAGATGATTGCTAGTGAATGGTCAAATATATACAGCCATGTTAAATACTATTGTTAATGCACAACCGTCAGTACTTGTAACACTTGATGCTGCCGGTACTATTTCACATATTTACATGACAGAACGATCACAAGCCTCACTAGCATTTTTGATCGGCAAAAACTTTGCAAAACTGCTCCGGCTTATATTTGGTTTAAAAACCACTGAACTTCTTTGCCATGCCATTAACACTTGCCGGCTTTCCCAGCAGCAAACTACCATTTCTCAATTAAAACACATTACCGGAAAACATTTAGTCGAGTATTTTAACTGTAGTTTTGCTCCGGCCCCTGAACAACAGGTTGTAGTGCTTTTTCAAAAGGTCACTGAGAATGTATTATTTCAAGAAGAGTTTTGCAGTATTGCGGAACAGCATGAAACCCTGAACCAGGATCTATGTATAGCTATGGCTAATCTTGATTTTCAGTTAATGGATTTAGAGCAGGCGCATAAAAAATTGTCGGCGCTATACCGGATAACGTCCATTATTCAAAAAACCGTTAATGAAAAAGAAGTTCTGGAAGAAATAGTAGTCGGTATAACCCGCGAACTGGGATTTGCCAATGCTGCAATATTTTTACTTGATCCTACCTCACAAGAATTAGTAAATAAAGCCCATCGTGGCTATTATAATGATCAAGTGCGTATTATGGTGGGGCAGGGAATCATTGGTAATGCCGCATTATCCCGTGAACTTATTTATGTTCCGAATACCAAGCTCGAACCGCGCTATATTCCCGGCACTTCAAACGGTTTTAGCGAAATAGCTATTCCGCTGATAGTTGGTGACCAGGTAATTGGCGTCCTTGATGTTGAAGCCTCGGAAGATCACATTCTTAAAGAGTATGACCTTAACTTGCTGCGTTCCTTAGCCAGTCAGATAGCCATGACTATCGCTCATGCAAGCCATGTAACCAAAGCTTGCGTAGAGGCTTCAACTGACGGCTTAACCAATGTATATAATTACCGTCACTTCCGCAACATCTTTAATCAGGAATTTAAAAGGGCAACCCGCTACCAGCGCCCGCTTTCTTTGCTGATGATTGATATCGATCATTTTAAGCACTATAATGATCTTAATGGGCATTTGCAGGGTGACGATGCTCTTAAGGCTGTTGCAGATCTTATTCGTCAGCATTGCCGGGATACTGACTTTGTATTTCGTTATGGCGGGGAAGAATTTGTGGTGCTGCTGCCGGAAACCATTGTAACGCAAGCTCACATCATTGCTGAGCGAATACGGCAAGAGATTGCCGGATATCCATTTCAAAACGGCAAAGCCCAGCCTGGTGGGGCACTCACGGTTAGTATTGGCATAGCCGGCTATCCTAATGATGCGTACAGTGAAATGGAGCTCATAGCTTGCGCCGATGCCGCGTTGTATTCCGTAAAACGTGCTGATAGAAACCGTAGTTGCTTATATAGTGACCAGCCTTAGCTGCACAACTGTAGCCAAAGAAAGGTTACAAATGAAAAGTATGTACTGGTGGTGTGTCAAGAGTGACTCGTGAAGTGATAGGCGATTATAAGGCATATTCCTTAGCTGGCACAGACCGGGAGGTACGCTTTATTACCGATGTGTTAAACTTAAATCCTGGCCAATCCATCCTGGATTTATACTGCGGCTATGGCCGCCATGCAATAGAATTGGCTAAACAAGGTTTTGTGGTAACCGGAGTAGACGCTACCAAAGATTTTTTAGATATAGCTGCACAAAAAGCCAAAGAAGCCAACGTAAATATGGCCTTCGAACAGAAGGACATGCGAGACCTCGACTACGAACAACAGTTCGCCGCCGTAATCAATATGTTTGCAGCTTTTGGCTACTTTACCGATGATGAAAATGCCAATATTATCAAATTAGTCGCTAAGGCACTCCAGCCAGAAGGCCTGTTTCTAATTGATTTACTGAATAAAGACTGGATGCTTCGCAACAGTTTAAACCGCTATTGGCGGCACCCAAGCGGCGAATATGTACTCTCCTATAAGGTCGAGCTGGAAAAGGGTATTGCTACCATGAAGCGTCAGTTAATTAATCAAGTTACCGGTGCCAAAACTCAGTATGAATTTGTTTTAAGAGCCTACTCACTGCCTGAAATGGCTGATATATTCAGCTATTGCGGTCTTTCCGTTATAGCAACTTACGGAGGTTTTGACGGTCGCGCCTACAGTTCTGAAACTCCGCGTATGATAATTCTCGCGAAAAAAATACCTTAGACAGCAGAGCAGAGGCTATGTAAGCCTCTGTTTTTTACTGTTTATCCATATCACAGTCTCGCTGCTTTCTCATAACATAATAGAGAAGGGAAATATGCGAGGTGAGCGCCAATGATTATCACTATTAATAACCTTCCACGAGGCTCCCGTCCCACGGTAGGAGTTGCTTTAAGCGGCGGCGGGCTAAGAGGCACTTCACATATCGGTGTGCTTAAAGCCTTACATGATCATAACATACCGATTGACTATATTTCCGGAACCAGCGCCGGGGCCATCGTTGCCAGCATGTATGCTTGCGGTTATTCACCGCAGCAAATGCAGTCCATTATTCAGAGTATTAATGTTCCTGATTTGGTAGATTTAAAAATTACTACTTCTGATTTGTTCAAGCATGGATTCAAATGGCTGGTGCACGGCAAATTCCGTTTTTGGTCAGTATTGCCCACAGGCCTGCTCAAAGGAGAAAAAATTGAAAAGTTTTTTACAAACTTATGGCAGCAGAAAACTGTTCGCGATACTAAAATACCGCTTGCTGTAACTGCCGTTGACATACATTCTGCCGATACCGTTTTTTTCACATCACCGTTACCCCCAAATCGAGCTATCCTTAATGCCAGATACTATCATAATGCACTGCTGTGTGAAGCCGTCAGAGCCAGCATTTCCATACCAGGAGTATTTTATCCGAAAAAATATCGTGGAATGACACTGGTTGATGGAGCTGTAAAAAACAACCTGCCTACAGACATTTTGAATCATATGGGTGCTGATAAGATTATCGGCGTTGACTTAGGCTATAATGGTCAGACAAATCATGAAATTAATTCCGTAGGTGAAATACTAATGCAATGTATTGAGATTATGGGCAGAGAAGTTACACTAATAAAATCTGAACAATATGCTGATGTTATTATCAGACCTCAGACCTACGATTTAAACCATAAGGATTTTAAACAGTCCCAGGAATTTATTAAACGCGGTTACCTGGCAACACTTGAAAAAATAAAGGAAATTAAAGGCATGCTATCAGGCTGATTACAGTTTCTTGTTCATTTTCCCCTGCATATCATACATTAAGTTGGCTTCCGAAAAGCCAGAGCAGGGAGGCAGGGGAATGAATAAACTAGATATACCTGTACTATTTCGCGAGCTTTTCAAATCTCACAATCTGCAAGATAACCTAGTCGGGGTTGGTCAGGGTCACAAATTTATCCGTGGTGAAAACACAGGAAAAGAGGCACTAACAATCCTTGTCAGAAAAAAATATCCCAAATCGGACTTACAGCGCAATGCCATATTACCTAAAATAATGGCTGGTGTAGCTACCGATATAATAGAAGTAGGGGAAATCCGGCTATTAAACCAGCGAACCGGGTTTTGCCGTCCAGCCCAACCGGGAATAAGTCTTGGCCATTATAAAATTTCAGCAGGCACCTTTGGCGCTGTTGTCAAAGATAAAATTACCGGCGAGCCTCTGATATTATCAAATAATCACGTGTTAGCGAATATTACCAACGGAATTGACAAGCGCGCCAGCATCGGTGATCCGATTATCCAGCCCGGAACCTATGACGGTGGTAAAGTAGCAGACTCTATTATTGCTCATTTACGCCATTTTGTACCTATATACCGTGAAAAATCATGTCCGCAATGCAGAATTGCCCGAACCTTTGAAGTGTTACTTAATCATTGTCTTCGCATCGTTCGGCCTAACTATCAGGTGCAGTTTATGCGTAACAGCGAAAAGTTAAATCTGGTCGATTGTGCGGTAGCAGCTCCGCTAAATGCAGAAGACATTAGTGCGGAAATATTAGAGTTTGGCTTGATAGCCGGTATTAAACAACCCACACTGGGCCTGGCGATTAAAAAGAGCGGCCGAACTACCGGTATAACACATAGTCAAATCATAGCCACAGATGTGACACTCAAAGTGGGCATGAATAACTATGAATACGGCGTATTTACTGATCAGATATTAGCCGGACCGATGAGTATGCCTGGTGATAGCGGGGCATTAATTTTGACTGACGACAATTATGCAGTAGGCTTATTATTTGCTGGGTCCGAACAGGCAACCATGCTTAATAAAATTGAGCATGTGCTGGAAACGCTTAATGTAACTTTCTAATTAAATTAAACTAAAAATAAATAAAATAAATATAGTAAAACAAAACAGGGCTACCAGCTTATCTTATAAATAAATAGAAAATAAATAAGAAAACCAGGATAAACTCCTGGTTTTTCAGCATGCAGCTATTCGATTATGCGTACGGATACTCGTTGTTATGTGATTTAGAGTGATAACCATAATAATTATGGTTATCATCCTGATATTTTCTTTTCTTCGATTTTACATGGAAGGTTTTTTTCGACTGGAGTCTTTGTTCTTGCTCAGCAGGATTATACCAACCCTTTTCCTGCATAACGGAAAATAGAGTATAGGCGTTTTCGTGCTCATCCTGCTGGAATTCCTCCATTGCATTATGAACCGTGATATTAGAGGATTCCATTATGGCATGCTCATACAAATGGGAAAGATGTTTCTCCATATTAAGCAAGTCAAGCATCATATCACGGTCAGAAAGTCTGCCGCGATTGTTTGGGGTATAATTATTATTATTGTTATAACGTCTCTTAGTGCCCACAGATTCACCTCGTTTCAAAGTTAATTACTGATATTGCTGGGATGAGAAAGATCTTCCCATCAGTTGTTTCAACCTATCGGCATGATGGCTCTTATTCATAGAAATGCTAAATAATAAGTTTTTCAACTCATTATCCTGGCATTGATCTGCATAGGCGCTATACTTGGCAAATGCCAGATTTTCCATTTGCAGAGCATCTTCCAAGTACATTTTTTCTTTTTGAGTAAGTTTTTGGGAGTAATTGTTGCCGTAATATGCCAATTTCTTCACCTCCAATTTGTTAGATATGTAATTTCATTCTAGTTTTTTCTTTATAGGAGTCTATTATTCAGAATAAAAGGGACAATATGTCTGGGAATGTATTCCTGTGATCGCCTGATTGCCATAGATTAGCAAACAGGTGTTCGCATGATAAATAATATTAATATATTGATTAGTTTAATGCATTCGTTTACGATATGGTTACTCATAAAGATTAGTTGCGATTATGACCGCAACTAAAACGCAAGAATAGCGATCATACGTTTTCCGGCAAAAAATTTATATTTTCATAGCAAACGCAAAAAGCGAGATCACCAAAAGAAAGCTTTTTGCCACTCCCTCAGCCTTAACTTAACATAATAGATATTATCGGACATAAAATTTTATAAAAAAAGCGGGACACTAGCGTGCTTTAGTGACCCGGACATCATTAGTTTCAATAATTGTATTGGTTACTTTCACGGGAATCTTCAATATTTGACCCGGATATATTGCTACATCATTGCTAAGACCGTTAATTTTCTTTATATCTATAATGACATTGCGGATATCATCTTTCGGTGTAGTGAAATTTGCTGCGATACTCCATACCGAATCACCTGGTTTGACAGATATGGTCTGATAACTTATTGATTTTGAATTTGCTGATGCCGCAGAATAATTATTCCAAACGAAAACCAACAACATGATACCAACAACCATAGTAATAAAATGAAAGTTTTTCATAAATATCACTCTCCAGAACATATGTTTGCTTTATTATAGCACGCACATATGTTCTGGTCAATATCGCCACATAAAAAAACGAACGAATGTTTGCATTTTATGATTATAATGTTATAATAGTAAATAGAATTAATTATTGCTTGGTGGTGTTCCAATGACTGTTAATAAAGAAACCTTACTTAATACCCGGCAAAAACAGATATTAAAATATATTAAAGAAACTCTTCGCACTAAAGGCTACCCGCCTTCAGTACGGGAAATCGGCGAAGCTGTCGGATTAAGTTCCAGTTCAACTGTACATAGTTATTTGTCTAAACTTGAGGCATTGGGTTTTATTCGCAGAGATCCAACAAAACCACGCGCCATTGACGTATTAGACGAGGCTCCCTGGCGTCAGAAAAATATTACTCCGGTACCGTTGGTAGGACGGGTAACAGCCGGTACGCCTATTTTAGCTGTGGAAAATATTGAGGAAACATATCCCCTCCCTACTGAACTAATAGGCAATGATGATGTTTTTATGCTCACTGTTCAAGGTGATAGTATGATTGAAGCTGGAATTCTGGATGGTGATTATATTCTTATCCGCAGCCAAAATACTGCACGGAACGGTGACATTGTAGTCGCGCTTATTGATGAAGAAGAAGCCACTGTAAAACGCTTTTTTAAAGAAAAGGACTGTATCCGCTTACAACCGGAAAACCCCGCTATGGAACCCATCTATTCACGCCAGGTCACTATATTGGGTAAAGTGATCGGGGTATTCCGTCGTCTTCAATAATTAATTATATTTACCTATGTGAAAAAGCAGCTTCACTAACTAATAGTGAGCTGCTTTTTATTATCCCAACAGAAAGTATAACTTTCTTAAGAGCAGGATCAACACGGCTTGCGCCGTCGCCGAAGGCTCGGCGCAAGCCGTGTTTTCTTTATAAATATATAAGTCCTATTTTTGAGGCTGCTCTGGCGGAATTTTACTGCCAATCCGTACTATCTTATCTACTGGTATAAATTCATCTGATCCTAAAAACTCCTGGCTGACAATCTTGCCGTCTACTTTTTTAATACGATAAGTCGATACTATGAATCCTTTTTGTCCTTCTACTTCGATTATTTCTTTGCCCAGTTCCAATTCAGGATCTTGCTTAATAAAAGTACGAGGTTCCAAAGCCTTTTTATCTTTAACCGCTATATAAATTTCAGGAGAATTCTCCTTGCGTTTACCAAAAACGTTCACAACAAGCTGATTACCAATAACTTCACTGGTAATATAAATATTTTGGGAAAGTGTGTTTCTAAACTTGAAATCCAATTGATTATCCGCTACAGTAGCATCCTGTCCTAAAGGTACATAGGCGGGTGGCCGAAAATGGGAAGTTCGCTCTTCAATACCCAGGTCGGCTAACAAGATAGCATTATAAAGAGTACTGCTGACCTGGCATACGCCGCCTCCCCAATCAGGAACCAGCATGCCGTTAATATATACAGGGGCTTCTTTATAACCGAATTTAGATAAGCGTAAACCTACAATAGTATTAAAAGAAAATACATCCCCTGTTCTAAGCAAAGTACCGTTAATGCTTTTGGCAGCCAGTAAGACGTTTTGTGTACGATTATAATCCTTAGGGTCAAACTGTGTAGTATAGGAAGCAATTATTCCATCAATGTGTACCAGATCTTGAGACACAATTGGCGGTACAATTTCTTCTACAATTACAGGAAGCACAAAGCTAAGTTTGGTATTAAGCGTCGCAGTAGCTTCAGCCAAAGTTCCGGCGATATTAACCTTACGGCCTATTACCTCCGGAACTATTTCAATATTTGAAGTACCGATTAGTTTTATCCGGGAATTATGCGGTTGCCGGTCTATGCTCTTAGCAATGGCTGCAATAATATCATATAGCTTATCATTATTATATTGGACTGTCAGGGCCAGACTATGTCCCTTGTTTATCGCAATATACCGTTCCTGCAGCTGATGTATGATATTGCCTTTCCGGCCTACCTCATATGCCTGCTGCGCCAGTTTGTCTGCTTGAATAGTAAGTGCAATGTCTTGTGCAGAGATGACCCACTTTTGTTCGTTATAGACGGCTGTAATAAATGGGTTATGTTTGGTACGTTCACTAAAGATGGTGGAAATCTTTCGCTCAGCTTCTGCTGCGGATAAGCCACCGACATGAATATCTCCCACACTAACTCCCTGGTAAATATTATTTGTTACCATAAATGCAGTATTAGCTGCAAGCAAGCTGACTGCACTAAACAGTATGATTATAATTAAAAAGAAAATTATCTTTGTCTTTCTAGATGTTACAGTCTGCACAGGAATACACTTAATCCTTTCATTGCGTTAAGTGCTGGTAATAAAGCAAACTTTCAAAGGTAAAGCAAGCCCCCGCCAGGACAGCGGGGACTTTATTTCCATTTTAACTTTAACGCGTAATTGATTATTATTGAATATTCATCGATAACTCAACAAATTTGCCGGCAAGTTTGGCTTTTTGCAAAACTTCTTCGGTAACTTCGCCACCCTGTTCTATAATTGCTACGCCATTATCGGTTTCGATACGCCGGGCGGCTTTTTTACCAAGCAAAAATTTACGATGTTTATCATCGAATTTTTTAGCGGAATCGTCAGCCGGTTGCTGCTCTTTTTCTTTAACCACTTCCACAGGGGCTGCAGGCACTTCGACCTGAGGAGCCGGAATATTCTCCTCAACCGGTGTGACTACTACCGGTTCAGGCTCAACAGGTTGAGCTGCCACAACAGGAATCTCCGCCTGGTTAGCCGCCGGCGCAGCGTTAGTTACCTCTTCATCAGAAATAATGAGTACTTCTTTGCCAAAAGTAACGATGTTTTGTGCTGCAAGGTCGACAATTTCACCTTCGGTTTTTTCAAGTTCACAAATGTTGATTTTACCGGAGTTATCAATGGTAAACTCATTAATCTTGCCCTCAATTTTACCGCCCTTGGTAAGCACTTTGGTGCCGATAATCTTAACACCGGCGGCAAAGAATGCTTCAAATTCGGGACGGTCAGCAAGGGTTAGGATATCCTGGCTGTTATTAATAGTAACAGCATATTCACCCAAACCGGCAATAGCCTCGAAAGGCAACAGCTTGGCTCCTTGATACCATTTGCCATCATCAATAACTAAGGCCGCAACCGTACCATTAGTATAATTAATAAGAAGCTCTCTAACATGCCCAAATTCCTTACCTTCGGTAATGCTAATAATTGGTTGTCCAACAATTTCTACACTTTTCTTCATTTTATAACCCCCATATATTCTCTTAAGTAAATTAGATATTACCTACATTACGCCACTCTCTAAATTCTTCATCTATTTGATCCAGTATATGTGGCGGAATCTCACAAAAAGGAATATCCCCCAAACGGTTTTGCACTAAAACATTTTTAGTAATACGCAAATAGGCAATGGTACTAATAAACTCTTGCTCCATCATCTTGTCTTGTCTCGTTTGCGAGAGATTCCGACCATCCAAAAATACTTTTATAGCGTCATCATAAGCTCCCCTATTTTTCAGGATGTTGCCAATTTCAACGGTGAGAAAAGGAGCCGCTTCACTAGCAGGATATAAGGTTAAGGCCCGGTTAAAAGCGTTAAATGCGGCGGTATAGTCCTGACTTTCTTTACTTATAAAGGCAAAATCAAGCAAATCATCTAACTCTTCAGATTCAAACTGAATTGCTGCTCCTGCCGGATGATTGTAATCCATGATCAAGTTATCAGCCTCCTGCACAAATGACGATTCTGGCATTTCCAGAAAACTTTCTTGTTCTGGTTCGTCTTGGCCGGTTATCTCGTCAGACATTGGTTGCCATACTTCTGTTGCTTCAATTCCAGAGAGTTCTGCGAGTTCTTTCGCTTGGTCTATCGCTCCGGGCAGTTCTGCCGGTAATTCCGGTGCAAGGGGTTGCTCCCATACAGGTGTAAACTCAGTTACCTCTTCTTCCCCAACCTCATCTAAATTCTCAGTATCTTCTATTACTGCCGGCACTGAACCTTCCTCTTGTGCAACAGGTTGCTCTAATACAGCTGCAAGCTCAGCTACCTCTTCTTCCTGAACATCGTCAAAGGTCTCAGCATCACCTGCTACTGCCTGTACTAAACCATCCTCTTGTACAACAGATTGTTCTAATACAGCTACAGGCTCAGTTACCTCATCTTCCCCAGCTTCGTCAAAGTTCCCGGCATCATCTATTACTGCCTGTATTAAACCATCCTCTTGTGCAACAGGTTGTTCCAATACAGCTACAGGCTCAGTTATCTCATCTTCCCAGGTTTCGTCAGATAGTGCAGCTTCTGTGCTAACCTGATTATCAACATGATCAACAAATGGTCCAGTTACAGTTTGCTCTTCCAGATCAGCCTCATTAACTGTAACTGTCGGCAAAATAACGTCACCTGTTTCTGGTAAGACGGCTTCAGACTCCGGGAGCAATTGACCGGAGGCATTGCTGCTGAGAAAACTGTCTTCCTGCTGCAATACATCACTTGCCGCCGCTTCGTCCACTAGCTTGCTTGCAAAAAGAGTGTCACTTTCCGGGTGGGATTCGTTAGTAACAGTTTGAACGATTCCATCAGATGCAACTGCAAGCGAACATGTTGCCGCGGTTTCAACCTCGCTTCCCCGAGGGGAAGGCTCGTCTTCACATTTGGCAACAAAATACGCAAAAACAACAGCAAAAATTGCCAATACAGCCAAGGTACCTGGCAGACCGGCGAAACCAACAACGATTTTGGGCAGGACTAAGCTAATAAACATCGAGCATACCGCACACAAGAGCAGCGGTCGCAATCGCAAACCCAGCCCGAAGATATTGTTAGCCAACTTATATACAATCAAAGTTGCCGCAAGAATAGCAATCAAACTGGCAATGATATATTCCACACTAAACCACCAAACAGCATATTTTTAGCTACAAGCAGCCATACTTCTGCTGTATTCGACGCTTTTACACTTTTTCCTGTCGCAAAATTACCCAGGTTTAAGAAATATGTAAGAAATGTCAGGTTATAGCTCAGCAATAGCGCTGGCCGCTCCTAAAATACCCAGCATAGCATGTTCAAAGGTTAATCCGCCTTGCAAATAGACAATGTACGGCGGACGCAGCGGACCATCGGCGCTAAGTTCAATAGATGACCCCTGAATAAAAGTGCCGCCTGCCATAATTACCTGGTCTGTATATCCCGGCATCGGCCCAGGCACAGGGTGCACATGCGCATCTACCGGCGAATATTGCTGTAATCCCTGACAAAAAGCAATCATTTTTTCCGGCGACCCTAATTCAATGGCTTGAATAATATCACTGCGTATATCATCAGCTTGCGGCAGTGTTTTATACCCCAGTAAATCAAACAACACAGCCGCAAAGATTGCGCCTTTGAGAGACTGGGCCACAACATGCGGTGCTAAGAATAATCCCTGATATAATAAGCGGCTGTCAGCCAGACTGGCCCCCAGTTCCCCTCCCAATCCGGGTGCTGTTAAACGATAGGCGGCCATATCAACCAAATCACCTTTCCCTGCAATATAGCCGCCGGAAGGCGCGATTCCGCCTCCAGGATTTTTAATCAGCGACCCGGCCATAATGTCAGCTCCCACGGCAGTCGGTTCCAGGGTATCGACAAATTCGCCATAACAGTTGTCCACAAAGCAGATGCATTCAGGATTATGCCGCTTTATTTCAGCACATACGGCTTTAATTTCAGCGATAGAAAGCGGTTTTCTCAGACTATACCCACGTGAGCGTTGGATAAGCGCTATTTTAGTGTTCTTGCGCATATGTCCGGCAATAGCCGCAATATTAACCCCCTCCGGATTCATCGGCAGCTCGCGGTAGCCAATACCGCATTCTTTTAAGGAACCGGGCGTATGAACCTTGTAGCCGATGACGGTTTGCATGGTGTCATAGGGTGCGCCGGTAACTGCCAGCAATTCATCCCCCGGACGCAATAAACCGAATAGCACACAGGCCAAGGCATGGGTGCCTGATACAAACTGAGTGCGTACCAACGCCTTTTCGGCGCCGCCTAGCTCAGCCCAAACCGCTTCCAGGCGTTCCCTCCCGCTGTCCCCATAGCCATAACCGGTTGTTGTCCGGAAAAGGTATTCGGAAACCTGGTGATTACGAAAAGCCTTCAGTACTTTAGCGGTATTTTGTTCGGCAATATCATCTACCGCTGCGAACAGCGGGCGTGCCGTTTCCAGTGCTTTGATTTTAAGGGCGGCAATGTTACTGGGAAATAAGTTCATGAGTTATTCCTCTCCTGGTATATATTTTTTATAACGCTCAAATTGCTCTGGCGGTAAAGAAACAGCAACTGCAATACCGGCCTCTTCATAGGCTACCGAATACACTGTCGCCAAATCATATAGTTTTGCGATTAAACCGCTTTGGTCATAAGGTATCAGCAATGTTGCATCCACTGTGGTTGCTTTTAGATTATCCTCGATCATCACCAGCAGTTTATCAAGATTTGTGCCGTTTTCAGCAGATACCGCAATAGTATTCGGTTCCCGCAGCATACGCCCGGTAATGTGCGGGTTATCAAGTTTATCCATTTTGTTGAACACAGTAATAACCGGCTTAGTTTCAGCCCCTAATTCCCTCAGCACTTGATACACAGCCTGAATATGCTGTTCATACTGAGGATGGCTGGCATCAATAATATGCAGCAGTAGATCAGCTTGCACCACCTCTTCCAGTGTGCCGCGAAAGGCCGCAATTAACTGGTGCGGAAGCTTTTGGATAAAACCTACCGTATCTGTCAGCAAAAATTCCTTTCCGCCCGGCAATATGCTTCTCCTGGTGGTTGAGTCCAAAGTCGCAAACAGCTTGTCCTCTGCCAGTACCCCGGCAGCAGTCAGCTTATTAAGCAAGGTTGATTTACCGGCATTGGTATAGCCAATCAAAGCGGTTGTAGGCACTCTCGCCGCCTGGCGACGCTCACGGTGTAAAGCACGGTGTTTCTTCAGATTTTCAATTTCCTGCTCAATATCATTAATTCTTGACCGTATGCGCCGCCGGTCTACTTCCAGTTTGGTTTCTCCAGGTCCGCGGGTACCGATGCCGCCGCCTAAGCGTGACAATACCAGACCCTGTCCGCCCAGGCGCGGAAGATTATATTTGAGCTGAGCCAGTTCAACCTGAAGTTTACCTTCATGTGACTGTGCTCTTTGAGCAAATATATCCAGAATTAGCGCCGGACGATCAATCACCTTAATCCCCAGAACCTGTTCCAAGTTACGTTGCTGTGCAGGCGAAAGCTCATCGTCAAAAATGATGATATTGGCACCTAGTTCCTGCCGCACAAGGCTAATCTCCTGCACCTTACCACGTCCGATAAAATAGGCGGCATCCATACGACTGCGTTTCTGCCAAACAGACCCGACAACTTCAGCACCAGCCGTTTCCGTTAACTGGGCCAGTTCGCTGAGTGAGTGGCTGACATCCCAGTCACCTTGCCGTTCAACACCTACAAGCAGCGCTTTTTCTGATTGAGCCATAGTGGAAACAGCCTCTTTGCTGTCCAACAAACGTTCAAGCTGATTGGTTAAGTAACCCAAATCAATTTCGATAAACTCCTTAAGTGATATTGGGCCTACTGTTCGTACATCATATTCGTCAGCAGTATGGCCTGAAATAAAACCAAAACTAATCTCATGAATACCGTTTTTAATACCAATG
This sequence comes from Sporomusa sp. GT1, assembly GCF_014634905.1. Lineage (NCBI taxonomy): Bacteria > Bacillati > Bacillota > Negativicutes > Selenomonadales > Sporomusaceae > Sporomusa > Sporomusa sp. GT1. The sequence continues at coordinate 286,389 of NZ_BMBX01000003.1, forward strand.
GCAGCCATAATATCAAACCGCAGCTTTTTAAGTGATGCCACATCGATACTGCTTAACCGGCTATCGCCGCCCGGATGGGTATGTATGCACCGGATGCCGCTCAGGCGGTTGAGCGACCGTCTGCCGTCTGTTGCCGGCAGAGTTACTGTCTTAGTATCGCCAACCGCCACCTGCACAACGATTCCCCGCCGGTTAATATATACGGCTATTTCACGGTTTAATTGCTCGGCGATAGCCGCCATAGCTTGTGCCAACTCAGTTGTAATAGTCTGCCCAAACGGAACCGTATATTGGTATAACTGCTCCAGGCTATCTATAAGTACTTTCTTTAAGCCGTCCTTTTCTCCATGCACTTCAGGCAATTATCAAACACCCCTAACTTCTCTGTCTTAGTTTAGATAATATCCACATTATACTTTACACCATTTTTGTTATAAAGTATCCACATCCCTGCTAAAAATTTCGCATTGTGACGCTTTTACCCAATTTCCATCACAGATAACGCACTTTCCTGCTTCCAATGAGTCTTGACGCAGTTTTAACGGCATCAGGACTTCCGCTTCACGATAGCCCGATTTCCATCCTTGCCGTTTTCCCATACAATAGCCTAGCAAAAAGGCAAACAGACTGCCAATAATAATATAGAATATCATATACGTACCCGCTCGTAACGAAAAGATAACAAATAAATAATTGCCGTACCGGTAAATACAGGAAGAAACAGGTAATCATTCACTCTCCAGGCAATCATTATACATGCTAAACATACAATGATGCACTCCATTCTGCCAAACCGGTTTGCCAAATTACGCTGCCCGGCCAGTTGATCACTCCGGGCATCAATATAGTCATCGAATAACTGGACTGCCAATACAAAACTAACGGCAAACAACATATTGCTCCAGCCAAATAAGATTATCCCCGCAATACATGCCAGCAATGACTCCTGAAAACCGGTTAACCGGCTGGGAAACCGCTCATGCATACTGCCGAACATCCCAATAATATAGCTGGCAAAAAACAAAGACAGACTTAGCGATGCATTAATACCGGCAGCCAGGGCCAGCAAAAACATAGCATATAACATGGTACCCTGCTCTAATATTCTAGCCCAATTAGGTTTCCCGACAACCGCATCATAGTCCTTATCTAAATAGTCATCAGCCAATTTTACGGCAGCGGAGCAGCATACCACCGCCATTACTGTAGACAAAAACTCAAATATTTCTAGCCACACAGGCTTTCACCTCTTTAAATCCCTGACTATACAGTGCAGATATGGGAATAACTGTAGCCTTAGGAAAAGCGGCTGTCAAATGCACTAAGTTGTCTTTAGCTGAATGCAAATCATATTTGTTGCCTAGCAACAAATATGATTTGCGAACAATACCATAGTTATAAAACTCATGGTCAATAGTAGACGTATTATTTATAAGATTTTTGCCGATAAGAGATAAATCTACCATATGCAAAATAAGGTCGGCAGAACGCAGTAAGGCAATGGTCTGCGCCATCCCTTTACGAATGGTTCCATCCTGGTGTATTTGTTCACTAACGCCACAAGTATCAGTAAGTTTAAAATTTACCGCCGTCTTGCCTACTGTCATCCGTAAAACCACGGATTGCAAAGATCGCGTTTTATGTAGGGCCATACCGCATAATTCCCGCTTCCCTTCTTCGAGCGAAAAATGCCGGCAGGTCATTAAATCATCGTAGGTGCGAAAAGTTACATCAACACTTTTGGCGCCAAGATAGCCGGCAAAATTAAGGGCAAACATAGTTTTGCCTGAATTAGGCCGACCAATAATTACACATTCTCGCATGGCTCCACCCCCGTAATATCCCATGGTTCTATGACCATCAATTCTTCTCTGGTGGTAGAATGCTTACTGATAAGGCGCACAGCCTGCCGCCTTATCGCTTTCTCAATAATGTTCCTTACCGTGCGTGCATTGCCGAATTTATCATCACTATTGTTTGCCGGCGGATTCAGCGAATGTAATAACGCACTTTTTGCCTGAACAGTAAGCTGATACTGGCGTTTTGCACATAACTGTTCGGCAATTTGCAGCAATTCCTGTCTATTGTAATCGGGAAAATCAATGTGAATCGGAAACCGGGAATGCAGTCCCGGATTAGTCTGCATAAATTTTTCCATTTCTTGCTGATAACCGGCTAAGATAAGAATAATCTCATCTTTATGATCTTCCATAGTTTTCACGAGACTCAGGATACAAACAGGCATAAAAAAAGATATGTTTTACTTTTGGCATCGCCCAAAAAGTAACCCTCCGGCCATTGCCGGAGGGTTATGGGAGTTACCATATGACAGGCGTCCGTGCCGGGTCTTTAAAGGATGAGCTTCATAAACAACGCCATCATTACAAATATTTCCAGGAAATATTTGTAATGATGCTATCTGAAATCACGGGGCAGCTTAATTGAACCAATAGGAGACTTTGTTTGTCCAAGTTCATATGCCGGACAGCGTAAAGACTTATCTCTATATTTAATGTTTCCTGTTATAAAATTTTGATTAAAATGGTCACAATGGTTTGCATTTTTGAAACGGCAATCCGGGCAATCGCTAGTGGGAGCAAGGACTCCCTCCCTTGCTTTACTAATAAATTGTTTGGCCTGTAGGAGCTCATGTAAATACTCTTTAATAAGCCGGCCTATACCGGCGGTCTGCAAATTATTCAGTTTTTGCAGATTTTTGATGGCTTTATCAAGCTCTATCTCGTACAAAAAGGTATTAGGTATTTGTTCAAGCAGCACCAAATCATCAGTAAGTGTTTTAAGCTTACTTTTTGCCTGTATGGGATTTGACCCTAAATAAATTGATGTGTTTTTCGGAAGTTTTGTTTCACGGTTGTAAACGCTGTCCTTCAAATAAAACGTCCCGTTTTTCCGTATTTCAATATGCATTGTCAACTACCTCACCAATTAAACTTTACCCGATGACTTAGCTTCGCAGATTGGGTTAAAACCCAACCTGAAGTTAAGTATACTTTATAATCAACTACTCACATATAAATTGTGAGTAGTTGATCCAGCAAATTCAATAAACTCACCTTTGTTTTATGAGTTTATTATACCATAATGAATTTAGACTCACAATAAAATTATGAGTCTAAATTCATTTCATATCAACCTCTTCCTTTGCATTGCTGATGGGTACGGCTAAAATCCTGGCAAGCAGACAACCAGCTCTGGCATAGGATTAACTGAGGTGATGACTATGAGAGAGCATGATACATCGAAAAAAGCGATAAACGCCGCTATTAAAATAATAATAGTAAATGAAAATCCTACTAAGCATGATGAGTATAGTAAGTTATTTATGTCGCCGCTTGTTGCAGGGTTGCTGCAACGCCTTCAGTTGCCCCAAGCTGAGTAGCCGCAGGCAAGGGGTGAAAAAATGAAAGTAGCTATTTACGCCCGTGTCTCAACCGATCAACAGGCAGAAAAAGGCTACTCCATCGAGACTCAGCTTGAAGCTTGCCGAAAATATGCCGATGAACTGTGTGCTGTTACGGTGGAAGAGTTCGTTGATGACGGCTATTCGGCAGAGTTTATCGAACGTCCGGCCCTTACCCGCTTACGTGCAGCGGTAAAAGCTAAGCAGTTTGCTGCAGTTATCTTCTATGACCCGGACAGGATGGCAAGAAATTTACTGCATCAGTTGATCATTGCCGAAGAAATTGACAAGTCTGGTGCTGAACTGAAGTTTGTAGTAGTAAATTACGACCAATCGGCAGACGGTAAGTTTATGTTTGGGATCCGCGGTTTATTGGCAGAACTTGAAAAGGAAAAAATCAAAGAGCGTACCATGCGCGGTAAACGCGGCAAAGCAGCTAAAGGGCTGGTGATTAGTGATACTAAACCATTTGGTTACACCTTTGATCCCCAAAAAAGCACTTATGTTATTAATAAGACAGAGGCAGAAATAGTCTGTTTGATCTTTGACTTTATGGTTAAAGAAAAAATGGGGACAGCCAAAATCTGCAAAGAGCTTAATGCCCGGGGTATCCCTTCTCCCCGCACTAAAAACGCCTGGATTGTTTCCAGCGTACATAGGATACTGACCAATACTCTGTATAAAGGTGTTTTGTACTCCATGAAATATCGCTATGAAAAAATCGGCTTGAAACAGAAAAGACGAACTCTGCGGCCGGAGTCGGAGTGGATACCTGTATTTGTTCCGGCAATTATTGATGAAATGACCTGGCAGGCCGCACAACAGCAGCTCCGGGAAAATAAGAACCTTGCCAAACGCAATCTAAAGCACAATTATCTCTTACAGAGTCTTGTCAGCTGTGCGAAATGCGGGCGAGCCATGGTAATCTCCCGTTCCGGCGGCAAAGAGCATAGTTATTATGCCTGCATTAGCCGGAAAAGTACATCCTATGCTTGTTCCGGCCGGAACCCCTGTATAGCCAGGCAGATTCCTACCGAAGTACTAGATACCTATGTGTTCAAGTATTTGCTGGAACACTATTATAATCCGGTTAAGATCGGCGAATATATTCAGGAATTTGCCGGTCATAAAGACCTTCAGAAATATGAAATGGCATTAGAGCAACTAACCAAAGCTGAAAAGGAGCTGACAAAGCAAAAAACTGCCGTGCTTCGCTGGTTTCGCCAAAAGATATTGTCAGAGGTGGAAGTCGAAACTCAATTACAAGACATCAGGCAGCAACTCAGCAGCATTTTACACCTGAAAAAATCCTATGAAACTGAATTAGCTGCTATCCCTCAGACTCCTTCGCTAAACGAAGTTATTGAAAAAATTGACCTTAAAATACAGGAAACCGAGTTCACTGTAACTGAAAAAAAGGCCGCCTTACGAGCCATAATCGACAGCATTATTGTTGAACGAATAGATAATACCCGCGGCCGTGGCAGCCGGCCTGAAATCAATGTTATGCTCAAATTAAAATGAATCCTGCACGCTCTATATAACGCATTAGCGCCGGTTCATCTGCTGCTTTGCTTCCACGGTTTCACCATACAGTCGATGGCTTCTTTGCCAAAATCCTTCTCACCGCCTCTGGCTAATGAATAGGCTTCGTCAATAAACAAGATACCCCCATAAGCTTTTTTGAGTTGTTCTCTTGTCTTTTGGGCGGTATGACCAATATATTCGCCAACCAGATCTGCCCGTTCCACTTCAATAAGATGCCCGCGTGACAATACTCCCATTTCCCGGAATACCTTGCCCATAATCCTGGCCACTGTAGTTTTGCCTGTACCGGGGTTACCTTTGAAAATCATGTGCAGTACCAACGGTTCAGTATTTAAATGCTCTTTTTCCCGGCGTTTTTGAATTTCAATAAATGCGTATATCTCTCTGACCAGCTTTTTTACCTCAGATAAGCCGATAAGATTATCAAGCTCACGGAGAATTTTTTCAATCCGTTCCTCTACATTGGACTGAGCACTGGCAAAATCACCGCCAGTACTAGTTTCAATTTCACGCAGTTTTTTAAATGCTTCTATTGGTGATAATTCCCCTGTTCCAATAGCAGCTAATACTTCTTCAGGGCATAGATAAGCCATACTCTCACCCCACTACCCGTCTATACCAAAATCATAATGACTTCATGGAACTTTCCTTCTACGCTTTCGGGCGCAGACATACTGGGCTTCGTGCTATATAGTATACGTTATGAGCAGCAAAAGGTGATTACTGGCAGGAACACAAAAGTCTGCCAGAAAACTAAATAATTTTCTGGCAGACTGGCGTTCATTTTTAGGAATTATCCCGCTTTCCATCAGCATCCAATCCACAAAACAACCATAACCGCTGGTTGGATCATGAACAAATACATGAGTTATTGCACCTACAAGTTTACCGTTTTGAATGATAGGGCTGCCGCTCATGCCCTGCACAATCCCCCCGGTCTTTTCTATCAGTCGTTGGTCAGTAACTTTAACAACCAAGCCCTTGCTTTCAGGAGCTTCCTGCAAATTAATTTTTTGAATTTCAATGGCAAATTGCTCAATGGTTTGTCCGTCAACCACTGTCAGCATTTCAGCAGGACCCAGCTGAATCTGGCTCATAGACGCCACCGGGATAGCTTCAGGATATTTTTCATTTACGAGTCGTGCATTCAATTCACCATAAATTCCGAACTGGGTATTCTTGCTAATATTGCCTAGCAAGTGATCTTCTTCAATGAAAACACCTATTTTTTCTCCCGGATGACCTCTTTTTCCATGCTGAATGCCTGATACTGTGGCAAGTACAATTTTACCCTGTTCGCAATCTATGGGCTGATTAGTATCACTGTCTGTAATTATGTGCCCTAAAGCGCCGTAGATTTTTGACTCTGATTCATAAAAAGACAATGTCCCGACTCCTGCCGCACTATCCCGTACAAATAAACCAATGCGGTAACGTTTGGTATCATGACATAGTACTGGCGATACAGTAACATGTTGCTGACCTTCGGTACGTTTAAGCAAAACATCAATATTTCGTTTGTTTTTACCGCTCTCGTCAATAATTTCGGCTACTTGGGCATCACTTTGCACAGGTGTTCCGTTAATGCTGATAATTACATCACCTACGGCAATGCCAGCGTCTTTTGCCGGAGTAACATATTGCCCCTGCATGGTTAATATGGGTGAGTTACCAACCACGATAACTCCTTGGGAACGAAGCACCACGCCGATGGAATGCCCTCCGGGAACAAGTTTTATGGGTGGCAATACATCTACTTTGACGGTTCGAAACGGTATTATACCGAATAATTTAAACTCTATAGTCGATTGCCCAAGCTTGACAGGTTCGAGCGAGACCGGCCGGGATAACGCCATTGTTGGCAATAACTCCGGTGCTTGTATACGAATGCTGCCACCATCCTGCTTAACCCTGACGGTAAGTGGAAAATTTACATCAAACAGCGCTGTCTCACCCTCAATGACCCTAATATGCATGGGAAGACCGTAAATATTCCGGAATTGGGGAGAAAAACAAAATGCAAAGATTGTGCTGATAATCAACATTGCCAAAATTAACCTGCTGCTCAGTAAACGATTAAATCTTGTCATGTTTTCTTCCATCACTCCCTATTACATTCTTCCCAAAATTTCCACTTTACCTTCACCTCATTTTTTTGTTTTCAACCGGCTGCAAACTTAGAATTTCCCGAATGCAAAGAGGATTATTCCGGAGTTATTGCTATTTATTGCCTTGGCAGCTGAATTTGCGGCATTTTTTCAATAAAAATAGCGCAAGCTTGCGCTTACGCTTTATTTTTCCAGTTTTCTTTTTTTTTCTTAGAATTTTCGAGCATTTGAGCTGCATTATCCATGGATAATTTTGTTATTTCACCAGATGCCATTCTGGCCAATTCGGTAATTTGAGCGTCCGGATTAAGGGTAGTAACCTGTGTTCTTGTTCGTTCCTCTTCAACAATTTTTTCGATATAAATATGACAGTCGGCCATGGAAGCAATTTGCGGCAGATGAGTTATACACAATACTTGTTTGTCAAAAGCAGCAATTCTGGCAATTTTCTCAGCTACTTTTTGGGCTGTCTGTCCACCAATACCGGCATCAACTTCGTCAAAAACCATAGTAGCGGTTTCATCCCGTTCGGAGCATACTGTTTTGATGGCTAACGCTATCCGTGATAATTCGCCGCCTGACGCAATTTTATGCAATACCTTAGGCTCTTCACCCGGATTTGCCGAAAACAGGAAATATACGTCATTGGCACCATTGGCAGTATATTGCTGGTTTCGCTTAACCGCAACCAGTAATTGTGCTTTTGGCATACCTAAATCAGCTAAATGGACTGATATTTGCTTTGCCAGCTCCAGACCAGCTGCCCGGCGCCGACTGTCAAGCTCGTCAGCCAATTGCTCCACCTTAAGCGAGAGGCTGTGTTCTTCCTGTTCAAGCTGACTAAGCCGTTCATCATAATTAGTTATGGCAGCCAACTCATTGCTGGCCTGCTCATAGTATTGCAATATGTCGTCAACCGTTGCTCCGTACTTTTTCTTAAGTTTATAAATTATGTCAAGACGGTCTTCCAACTTAGCCAGTTTAGCTGGGTTAAAGTCTATATTTTCCTGGTAATTTCTTAATTCACTCATTGTTTCTTCCAGTTGGTACAGCGATTCGGTTACAACAGCTAATTGCTGCTCAATAGCCTGATCATAGCGTGCAGCCAATTCAAGCTCCTGTTTGATATCGGCCAGACAGGAAACTATGCCGCTAAAGCCTTTATTTCCCTGGCTTAACAGCATATAGGAACGCGATATGGCCTTGGTAATTTTTTCGGCGTTAGCCAAAACCTTGACTTGACTTTCCAGTTTTTCTTCTTCACCGGAAACCAGAGCGGCGGCAGCAATCTCCTGGGTTTGCCAGGCTAGCATTTCTTCACGCTGCAAGCGTTCCCGCGAATCTTGTGTAAGCCCGGTAAGCTCTGTTTTAAGTTTTAGCCACGTTTTGTAAGTTTGGCGGTATTCATCTAATTTGGGCTTGATATCGGCGGCAAAAGTATCAGTAAGAGCCAAATGAACCTCAGGTTTTAACAAGGCCTGGTTCTCATGCTGCCCATGCATATCAACAAGTTTTTCGCCAATTTTCCGGAGAATAGCCAGGGTTACCTGACAGCCGTTGACATGAATGGAATTTTTCCCATGTCTGGTCAAACGTCTGGCGATAATCAAGCTTCCATCATCTTCCGGCACAATCCCTTGCTCATCAAGGATGCTATCCAGGGAATGAATACCAGCTATATCGAATACCGCTTCCACCCGGAAGTCATCAGCCCCGGTACGGATAGAATCTGACGAAGCTTTGCCACCAATGATAGCTGATAATGCATCAATTAAAATAGATTTGCCTGCTCCGGTTTCCCCTGTCAAAATGGTTAGGCCAGGGACAAATTCAATATGAGCTCTGTCAATAAGCGCAAAATTGACGACAGTCAGTGATTTCAGCATATGTATCTCCCCTCAAAACACGCTACATTCCCCGCCCCATCAGCGATTGGAATTTTGCTATGACTTGCGGAACAGCTTCAACAGGCTTTACCAGTACGAAGATGGTATCATCACCGGCCACTGTGCCGATAATTTCAGGCCACTTTACATAGTCAATAGTATAGGCGACTGCCTGAGCGGTGCCCGGCAGTGTCCGCAGAACAACAATATTCTGGCTATAATCAATAGTGACTATTGAATCATGAAAAGTGCGCTCCATACGGGCTTGCGACAAAACAATATTTTGCTCAGGCGGAAAAGCATAACGATACCGCCCGTCGCCTGTCGGTACTTTAATTAACATGAGTTCTTTTATGTCGCGGGAAACAGTGGCTTGTGTAATATCAATGCCTTGTTTGCTAAGCGCGTCAGCTAAATCCTCTTGGGTTTCAATTACATAACGCTCGACAATTTCTTTAATCTTTGAATGACGTAACGTCTTCAATCTGTTTGCTCCTTCATCTTTTCGATTATATACAAAACAGGTGGGTTGTTTCTTTGATTTACCATTGACCAGCAAGCAATGGCAAATGTCTCTTGTTTTAAGCTTGCCAGGTATTCCTGTACAGACTGGCATTCCTGTCTGCCGTGCTCATAACCGGGATAGGCAGCAATAGTCATCAGTCCCCCCACCGCAAGCAGCTGCAAGCTGTGAGTGATGGCCTTTATGGTAGTATCAGGACAAGTATTTATTTGCCGGTCGCCTCCCGGTAAATAGCCCAGATTAAACATAACAGCATCTACCGGCTGGTGTAGATAGCTCAGAATATTGGCATGACTGTCCAACACTAGTCTGACTTTGTCAATCAGCAACTGCTTGGTAAGCAGCTGCTTGGTTTTAGTCAATGCCTGCTGCTGAATATCAAATGCCCAAACAACAGCCGTATGGGCAGTATTTTCAGCTAAAAATAAGGTATCCCTGCCGTTGCCGGCGGTAGCATCAACTACCAGGCTGGCGGCTCTCAGCTTGGGGCGCATAAGCCGGTGAGCCATTAGTACCGCATTAGCAACTGCCATCACGGTCGCCTCTCCTTAATTTGGTCCGCAGAGTTTCGTAATAGCTTTTGCCGGTAAATTTGATAAAGCGCGCCCGGAACGGCGACCGCCGGACAACTACGGTATCATTGGGCAATAGGCTATAAACCGATTGCCCATCTACGGTAAGCACAATATCGTCATGGGTAGCCTGCATCCGTACTTTTATCTCTTCCCGTTCGGAGATAACCAGAGCCCGGGAATGAAGTGTATGCGGACAGATTGGGGTAATAACAATTACTTTCAGCTTCGGATTGACAATAGGTCCGCCGGAAGATAATGAGTAACCGGTTGAGCCGGTAGAAGTAGCAATAATAAGCCCATCTGCAGGATAGTCGGCGGTAAGCTCTTCATCAATATATAATTTTAGTTTTATCATGCGGGAGAAGCCGCCTTTGGCAATAACAATGTCATTTAGCGCCGGCGAAATGTAAATGGGACTGCCATCACGAATGACAACAGCATCTAACATGAGCCGTTCCTCTATATAATAGTCACCTTTAACCAGTCTCTCTAATGCAGTGCTTAAATCAGGCAGCTCAATCTCTGTTAAAAAGCCCAGGTTTCCCATATTTACCCCGCAAACCGGGATACCAAAAGGTGCAATTTCTCTGGCAGTGTTTAAGAGTGTTCCGTCACCTCCTAAAGTAATGCCAAACGTAATGTCCTTTCTAACACATTCCAGTTTACCGGCCAAGTGGGAGCATTTAAGCTCTAATGCCGCATCTTCCGGCATAACCACTTGAATATTGCGTTCTTTAAAATATTGTATAATCCAGCCCAACACTGTACCAATACTCTGTTTTTTCGTGTTGGGAAACAAGCCTACAGTCAACAAACCTATATCCTCCATTATCCGGTTAAATTGGCATGGGCATCAGCAACTACAGCAGCGATTGTTGGTTCATCCACTATTGATTCACCGGCTGCATTAGCAAGATATAATAAGTACTCGATATTGCCTTCCGGGCCTTTTACCGGTGAATAAGTAAGTCCTAATGGCGATAGTGCCAATTGCCTGGAAATGTTTACTATATTGTTAATAACTTCACGATGGATGGCCGGATCTCGCACTACACCTTTTTTCCCCACCTTATCCCGCCCTGCTTCAAATTGCGGTTTGATGAGTGCTATTACTGCCCCCTGGGAGGTAAGCAGTGTTTTTACTACCGGCAATACTTTATCCAGCGAGATAAAGGCAACGTCTATGGAAACAAAGTCCAATGGTTCAGCTAAATCTTCAGGCTTTATATTGCGAATATTGGTTCGCTCCATATTGACCACCCGGTCATCTGTCCGTAACGACCAGGCAAGCTGTCCGTAACCGACGTCAATCGCATAGACTTTCGCGGCGCCATTCTTAAGAGCACAATCGGTAAAGCCTCCGGTTGATGCGCCAACATCAGCCATAACCTTGCCGGTCAGATCCAGATTAAAATATGTCAGCGCCTTGGCAAGCTTAAGGCCGCCCCGACTGACATAACCAATACTGTCGCCATGAACGGCAATATGAGCGGCAACGGGGACAACGGTTCCGGCTTTGTCTGTTTTTTGGCCGTCAACAGTAACAATTCCGGCCATAATATAGGCTTTAGCCCGTTCACGGCTTGCAGCCAATCCCTGTTCCACTAATAATACATCAAGACGCTCTTTTGTCCGTTGTCCTGTCATTTGCGCGCTCCAAACTGCCGGATAAAGGTTTCAACACTAGTGGCTATGCCTTGATCATCCAGGCCATGCTGAGTTAACAGCTGACCTCGCTGGCCATGCTCAATGAACTTATCAGGCAGTCCCAGACGTAATACTTTAACCCAGTTAAGGTTCTGTGAGTTTATATACTCAAGCACAGCCGAGCCAAACCCTCCGGCTAACATATTATCTTCAACAGTGACAATAATCCCGGTGTCACGCGCCAATTGACGGATAGCCTGCTCGTCCAACGGTTTTATATATCTGGCATTGATTACACTGGCGGAAATTTCTTTCCCGGCTAATATCGCTGCCGCACTTTTACATGGTTCAACCATAGCGCCTGTGGCCAGTAAAACCACATCTTTCCCCGAAATTAATTGTTCAGCCTTACCTGTTTCCAGCTTAGTAAAACAGTCTTGCAGCTTAACCCCGACGCCGTTACCGCGCGGATATCGAATAGCAACCGGCGCATTTAGTTCGGTGGCAGTATACAGCATATGACGAAGTTCGTCTTCATCCTTAGGAGTCATGATTACCATATTGGGAATATGCCGTAATAAGGAATAATCGAAAACACCATGATGGGTTGGCCCATCTTCGCCAACAATACCGGCCCTGTCCAGCATAAAGATAACCGGCAGATTCTGCAGGCATACGTCATGGAGAATCTGGTCATAAGCACGCTGGATAAAAGTAGAGTATATTGCGACAACAGGACGTTTTCCCTGGGTAGCCATACCGGCGGCCAAAGTAATGGCATGCTGCTCGGCAATACCCACATCAAAAAAACGCTTAGGAAAGGTTGCGGCAAATTTTTTAAGACCTGTACCGTCAGGCATGGCGGCGGTTATTGCAACAATATCAGGGTTTTGTTCCGCCAATTTGACGATAGTATCGCCAAATACCTGGGTATAGGATGGTGCGCTGGTTGCATTCTTTTGAATTTCGCCTGTCTCAATACAGAAAGGACCGACACCATGAAACTTATCGGCATTGCGTTCGGCCGGCGCATACCCCTTGCCTTTCTGGGTTAATAAATGGATCAGCACAGGCCCTTTAACACTTTTCGTTTTATCCAGCACATCCAAAAGCAAGGGAATGTTATGACCATCAATGGGGCCAAAATAAGTGAATCCCAATTCTTCAAACAACATGCCGGGAACTAACAAATATTTCAAACTGTCTTTTACCCGTTCAGCAGTATTGGCCACACTATCGCCAATAGCCGGAATCCGCCTTAGTAGATACTCAATATCATGCTTAACTTTTGAGTAGGTCGGCGCTGTGCGCATTTTAGCCAAATATTCGGACATGGCGCCAACATTTTTGGCAATAGACATTTCGTTATCATTCAGAATCACTGTGAGATTTATCGCCAGATGCCCTGCATGGTTAAGTGCTTCATATGCTTGTCCGCCTGTCAGCGAGCCGTCCCCGATAATGGCAACCACATTGCCTTTTGCACCCGACATGTCGCGGGCCAGCGCAATTCCGAGAGCAGCAGATATCGAGGTGCTGGAATGTCCGGAACCAAAAGCGTCGTGCTGGCTTTCACTCCGTTTAGGAAATCCGCAAATCCCCCCGCTTGTCCGTAAGGTGGAGAAGGTTTCCCGCCGGCCTGTTAAAATTTTATGTACATATGCCTGATGTCCGACATCCCAGATAAATTTGTCTCTGGGGCTGTCAAACATTTTATGGAGCGCCAACGTTAGTTCGACAACCCCTAAATTGGGGGCCAGATGTCCACCATTGTTCGCTACCGTATGTATAAGAAGCTCGCGGATTTCCCCGGCGAGCTTTTCTAATTGGAGCACAGACAGGTGTTTAAGATCTTGTGGCCCATTAATACCGTTAAGCAGTTTACTCAAACTGGTTCCCCGCTTTCCCTTACTGGCGTCAAACAAGTCAATTTTGTCAAATGACACCTAATGGTAGTTATCTTTACCAAACATATTATAGCATATCTAATCAACATTCATCTATAAAATATATAAAACGCATAGGCAATAACAGAACCGTGCACAGCTCCGCCCAAAACCTCAAGCGGCGTATGCCCTAACAGTTCTTTAAGCCTGGTTTCCCGGACTGTATGCTCAACCCGCATTTCACGTACCAGTTTGTTGATAACCTTGGCCTGTTTGCCTGCCGCCCGGCGCACCCCGGCAGCATCATACATGACTATGCCGGCTAAGATTACTGAAACGGCAAACAAGTCTGATTCAAGCCCTTCCCTGAGTGCAAGCCCGACGGCTAAACTTACTACCAGCGCAGTGTGAGAGCTGGGCATGCCGCCGGCTCCGACAAGGCGCTCGGCATTAAAAGCACCATGCCGCCAATATGCTGTTATCGTTTTTAGCACTTGTGCCGTAAACCAGGCGGTTATAGCTGTCATTAAAATAACGTTTTTTCCTATTCCAGCCAGGAATTCGGCCATTGTCTACACCTCAGGCTTCTCGAGTTATTAAGTAAATTACCAGTTCACGCAGCATATTGGCCTCCGGGCCAAATTTGTCCAAACTTGTCAGTGCATTGTCCACTGCCTGCTGTGCCAGTTGTTTAGCCCCGTCCAAGGTATGCAAGGTGACATATGTTGCTTTATGATTTCTTATGTCACTGCCCACAGGCTTGCCGATTTTTTCCTGAGTACCAACCACATCAAGAATATCATCGGTAATTTGAAACGCCAAACCAAATTGTTCAGCATACTGCGATAGGGCATCAATTTGCGCTTTACTGCCTCCGGCTAACATAGCTCCGGCCCTCAGGGCCGCTTTGAACAGAGCTCCGGTTTTAGCCTGATGCATAAATTCCAAAGTAGCGGCATCAATGGTTTTCCCCTCAGAAATGAGATCAACGGCTTGACCGCCGATCATACCGGCAGCACCGGCAGCGGCTGCGATTTCACCGACCACGGTAACCAAAACAGCCGGATCAACTTTGGTTTGCGAAACCATCATGGCAAAAGCGGCTGTTAGCAAGCCATCGCCGGCTAAAATCGCCATACCTTCGCCATATATCTTGTGATTAGTAAGTTTGCCGCGACGGTAATCGTCATTATCCATAGCTGGCAAATCATCGTGAACCAGCGAATAAGTGTGTATCATCTCGAGAGCGCAAGCCACCGGCAAAAAATCATTACCATCGCCGCCAACAGCATCAGCGGCTGCCATAAGCATGATCGGCCTGAGCCGCTTGCCGCCGGCAAACAGGCTGTAACGCATCGCTTCGTATATAATGGGTGGATAGGTTTCAGCAGGAAGATATTGCGAAAGGGCTTCATCTATCAGGCTGATTTTAACCTGACAATATTCGGCAAGTGTGGCTTTTCCCATAATTAATTCCCCTCCGCTAAATTAAGTGGCTGCTCAACTAACCGCCCTTGTTCCTGCTGCAGAATTTTATCAACCTGCTTTTCGGCCGCGCTGAGGCGCTCAAAACATAGCTTGGCATAGGACATGCCTTGGCTGAACTTATCCAAAGCTTCTTCCAGGGGCAATTCACCTGCTTCCAACTCTTTTACAATTACTTCTAATTTTCCAAGAGCATCTTCAAAACATACATTATTTTGCTTATTACTTTTAGTAGCCATCTTTGCTCTCCCTTACACAGGCGACTTCAACCTCAAGCCGTCCATGATTTAAAATAATTTCTAATTGTTGTCCCGGTTTTACCTGATTGGCAGCACTGATAACTTGTCCCGCCGGGGTACGCGTCAGGCTGAAACCGCGGGCAAGTACCGCAAGCGGGTTTAATACCGCTAATTTTTCCGCATGTAGTTTCAACTGCTGCTGTTTTGTCAGGATACTATTACGCGCTGCCTGTTCCAACCGTTCTACATAGGAATCAACCAGCTGACGGTGCTCGGCAAGCAATTTTTCCGGTTGAGTAAATACTCTGTTATCCCGCAACTGACAGACGGCTTGCCGCCTTTGTTTAATATATGTCCGCATAGTATTTTCCAGCATGGTTTGCAGCGTTTGGATATACCTTTTCAACTCATAAACGTCGGGAACAACCATTTCGGCCGCCTGGGAAGGGGTTGCTGCCCGGCAGTCGGCGGCAAAATCAGCCAAAGTATAATCGGTTTGGTGTCCGACTGCCGACACTATGGGAATACTTGATGCGGCAATGGCCCGCACCACTTGTTCGTCATTGAACGCCCATAGCTCCTCAATGGAGCCACCACCCCGGCCGGCAATGATAACCTCTACATTCTGCAAACGATTAAACGCGCGGATTGCTTCTACTATTTGTCCGGGAGCTTCCAGCCCCTGAACCTGCACAGGATACAAAATAAGCGGTATGCCGGGGTGACGGCGTTTGGCTACCGTGATAATGTCTCTAAGCGCCGCTCCGGTGGGTGACGTTATTACGCCAATAGCCTGCGGAATGAGTGGCAGTTGTTGCTTGCGGCTTTCGTCAAAGAGTCCTTCTGCAGCCAATTTTTCTTTCAATTGATTGAAGGCAAGACTCAGCTCCCCCACCCCGTCCGGTATTAACTGATCGGCATAGAGTTGATATTGCCCGTCCCGTTCAAACACGGTTACCTGACCATAGGCCACAACTTTAAGTCCGTCACGCGGCTCAAATTTCAAAAATTGCGCGCGGCTTTTAAACATGACGCCTTTAATTTGGGACCCGGCATCTTTAAGCGTGAAATAACAATGGCCTGAATAATGGGCTTTAAAATTAGACAGTTCACCTTTGATAAACACTGACATCAGTCTGGTATCCCGGTCAAGCAAGTTTTTGATATATTTTGTCAGGTCGCTAACGGTATATATATTACTCATTTGTATTCCACCTGGCATCAAATTTATTTATTGTATGGTAACAGCTGTTACCATACTGTTAATAATAATAACTTATAATTGTAAAAAAAAACAGACATAAGTCTGGGTAAAGAATTTTGTACCAGGGTGCCACTTCCTGGCATATACTTTTTGATCCAATGCACAGGAAAGTGCATTGGTGGATTCATGAGCAGCTACCGGCAATTTAAAGCAAAATAAGCAGCCCCGGTAGCATTGTCCGGACTATATATAATATCAGGAAAATATAATTGAGCTATATTGGTGTCTGCCAATTGGGTGACAAGATATTGCCGGATACACTTATTTGCCATTACTCCGCCAACAAGCAGTACATCGTTTAAACCGGTATTGGCAACAGCATATTTTATCATGGCAGTGACCGCACGGGCAATACACAGTTCAACACCGGCGGCAATTACCCTTTTGTCTGCGCCCTGGCCTACCAGCCTGCGAACATAGGTCTCAGGCCCGGCAAAACTAACCGAGGCACCACGAACAGTCACCGGGATATGGATAGCCGGCTCGCCGGCTGCGGCTGCCAAAGCCTCCAGTTGAGGACCGGCCGGAAAGGTCAAGCCCAGCAGAACGCCAATACGATCAACCAGTTGTCCTGCATGAATATCCAGACTGCCACCCAGAATTTCAATATTCAGCCGCCCGGCAGCAGACGGACATACAGCAGGTGATACCCGAACAATCTCGGTTGTTCCGCCAGATAGATGCACAGCTAAAAAACTGCCGGTTTTAGGCCCGCCGGCTGAACGTATTCCGGCAAAAATATGGTTTTCCTGATGACTAATACGCTGCAGGGGCACAGCCTGACTAAGAGCCAGCACTTTCGCATATCCTTCTCCCACCAGAAAAGCCGGCATATAGGAGTCCGGCAAAGGCCGGGGGAAAGCCGACACTCCGACAGCGCTGAAATTCACAGGTTTCCCGATAGGTAAACAGGCCTGGGCAAAGAGATCCGGCAGATTACGTGTATGCTGAAATACCATTTCAGACTGCTGAAGTCCCCGTGAACCTGCTTTTACCTCCAGAATGCGCCGGCAATCGGCAACCGGCGTTCCCTGCTCATCTAATATAGCAACAGAAGTAGTATAGCAACTAGTGTCTATTCCCAATACATACTTCATGATAACTGCTTATTTTTTACAATTGACCCTAAAATTCCGTTAATAAAACGGCTTGAGTCTTCGGTTCCAAAAGTTTTTGCCAGTTCTACGGCTTCGTTAATAGCAACACCTGGCTGGAGGCGTTCTTCACTATATTTCATTTCATAAATAGCCATCCGGGCGATATTGCGGTCGACTCCGGCCATACGGTCAATTTTCCATTCCCGTGATAGGTCAGATATATAATTATCAATTGCGGCTAAGTTGCTCTGGGTGCCTTCCACCAATGATTTTGCGTAGCTTTTGGTAGTTTCGCTAATTGCTCCCTCACGCTCGCTAAAGACGGCGGTAAGTGCCTCTTCACTGGTAACACCGGCGTTAAAATCAAGTTGAAATAATGCTTGAACAGCCATTTCACGGGCCTTTCTGCGACTCATAATGTCCCTCTTTCCAAAGCGGCTACCGGTTGTAACCCGGTGGCAGCAGTTTGTCCAATATTTCCATAATGTCTTCTTTTTGATCAATTCGCTTGCCAACTACATAGCCGGCCGCAGCGCATAAAGCAACAAATAATGTCTGGAAAAAGCCAAAAATTAAGATGAGAATACCGATGACAAATCCCACTAGAACACCAATCATTTTTCCGCTATGGTTCTGCCAGATTTCTGCCAACAATTTGGAGTTCAATGCTGCCACCCCTATTCAACACGCTGTTTCGTTTTGAAGTCATTGCTAATGGTTTCGACCATAACCTGAACATCAGCTAATTCTATGCCCACGGTATTTTTTACATATTCATGAACACGGTTTTGAATCTCCGCAGCTACGGTCGGCACATGACTTTCCGGACTGATTTTGACTTTCATCCGAACAATAATGTTCTCATGGGCCATTGAAACATCTACTTTAATGTCACGTACACCGCGAATATGTCTGGCAACTTTCTCCACCAGATTTTCCACAGCCATAAGAGAAATATGCACATCTCCCATGTCATTATGATGAACAATGGTATTTTTCACTCTGCGGGAACGGAGACCGGCTAACAGCAGTCTGATGCTTACGAGAAAAAAAACAGCGCCAACCAGCGAAGCTTCCCATTGACCATACACATAAGCAAGACTTGTCCACGCCAATTCCAAAGGAATAAGGCGTAAAGACAGGAGAATAACGACAACCGATAAAAACGCCAAGAAAAATGTGTAAATAGATAACATAATGCGGTCAATGATCCCCATAGCGTCTCCTTTCTTTGCCTTACCTGGCAGTCCCGCCAAGCCCAAATCCATCCCATGGTTTGAAACTTGGCGGACTACTGGTTTACCGTGTTTTCTTTATCCTAACAGAAAGTATAACTTTCTTAAAAGCAGGATAAGGGCAACATCGGTTTGCGCTGTCGCCAAAGGCTCGGCGCAAGCCGTGTTTTCTTTATCTTACCCTAATATCGTCTTCTTTAACGTCCTGAGCAAAGCCTACGCCTTGAACATGAATATTGACTTCAACAACATCCAGACCGGTCATTGACTCAATTCCCCGTTTAACATTCTCCTGGACTCGCAGTGCAACATCAGGTATACGTACACCATATTCAACAATTATATATAAATCTACCGCGGCTTCCTTCTCTCCAACTTCAACCTTAACACCTTTAGAGAGATTTTTCTTACCCAGCATTTCGGCAATGCCACCCACCAAACCGGCGCTCATGCCGGCAACACCGGGTACTTCGGTTGCTGCCAGTCCGGCAATAATGCCAACCACTTCATCAGCTATCCGAATCGAACCTACATCAGTTTGTTCTGTTCTTTCCTGTCGATTATCCATTCTAATCCTCCCCCTCAAAATCCTGAATCTAAATACCAAATTATCTGATGACCAACCCGCTCTAAGACTCCCATTTGCTTTAAATAGGAGTTTAGGAGGATCCCTGGAAGTTGGGCGATTAACCTTAGCTGGAGTAAAAACCCCGCCCTAAAGTTAATGCTGCCTTACTGCATACAGGTATTATATTTATATTATTATACCAAGCTTTTTCCATTTTTACAATTTAAGCAATAAAGAAAACACAACTTGTGCTGAGCTTTTATAAAGATGATGCGAAAAAGTAAGCAAAGCTACAACTCCACTCAGGGTTTGGCACTAACCGTTATATCTTCAGGCTTAACTCCGGCAAGGCGGCTGATCACTTCTGCCACTTGCACAACTTCTTCCTGGGTAAGCGCCGTGGTCTTTACTACTGCGCTTACTGAATTGTCACTAATAAATACAAGGGCGTCGGTAAACCCTTTTGCTTTAATTAAATTTTCCATCTCAGCCTCACGCTGTTTTTCCAGAGTCATTTTTAAAATGGTTTCTTGCGCCTGATGCTTAGTATCTTCAGCTGCAGCATTTTTAATAATCTCCCGCAAAAGGTCTGACCTTTCACTCCTGATTTTATCCCGTTCTAACCGGTATTCGGTAAAAAAATCCGGAGCCATAACAGGTACGACTTGCTCTGATAGTATTGGCCTGGTAACTTGCATAGCATTCGATCTGTCAGCCCTGACCTGATACGTATCCTGAATATAATTCCAGGCACCACTGAGCAGCAGGGAAAAAATACCTATTACTACTACAAAAATAGCCATCTTCCCCAGCCTGTTCACAGAAAATACCGATATTATTTTCATCCCTCTCACCTCACTTTCTTTGGGGCATAACTGTAATTTTATAGGATGGAATCCCCAAACCTGATTCGACAGCTTTGGTAAGGTTGGCTTTTACGGTTGAATCATATGCACCTTCGGCCACGACCAGAACCCCCTTAATTACCGGTTTAAATTCCCGTACCATTACCGCTTTGTCGGCACCATTTTCCCTGCTTAACAATACTTGCTCTGTCTCTTTAATTTCTGTTGTCGTACGCAGACCACCTGTATTATCTTTTTCCTGTACGGTTTTAGTTTCTTTGGTAATGTTTTTGGCATGCTCCTGCATACCGCCGGTTTCAAGGATAATACTTACCGAAACGGAACCGGCTCCTCTGACCTGGGCCAGAAGATTGGCAAGTTTACTTTCAAGAGCTTCTTCATAACTGCGACTTACAGCCGGAGTAGTCTTAGGTGTTTCTAAGGGCACTGCGGGTGCAGGCGCGCTAAATGGCTCATAAACTCCACCAACAACCAGCAGCATAACTCCGAGTAGTCCCAGCCAGATCAGTCTGGCATTTACCGCTCCGGCTTTTACAATTTGACTGGGTATAGTTTTTTTTACTCCTGCCAGCCATTCTTTAAGAGATATTTTTAATGCAGTCATACCATGTAACCTCCTTAATGTAAGCGTTTAACCCCAATTTGACCGGTCTTAAGCTGATATAGCTCAGACACTGTCCGTTTAACCTTGTCAGTTACTGCTGTAGATAATTGTTCCGGTTTTTTTGATGTTTCGCGGATAGCCGGACCACCAACGGTTATTTTTTCAATCTTTCGTTCATCGGCAGTAATTCCCGGTTCAATATAAATCACTACATTTTTAATCCTCCCGATACTTTTACCTTTGCTGCCTTGCTCGTCGGTGCTATCTAAGTCTACTGTCACTTTGGCGTCAGCAACCCCGTCAATAGCCAGTACTGTTGCCCTAATTTGCTTGGCCAAATCCCGTTTGTAGATATCACGGGCTAATTGTTCCCTTTTATCGACAACATGATTGGCTGCGTGTAAAATATCATCCGGACGGCTCTCGGACCGGGTTGCTAATGCCGGCTGCAGGTCTTTGGTCCACTTATTCTCCATAATCTCAATAACGGGTTGTAAAATAGTAAGCATAATAAACAAGCCCATAATCACGCGCACAAATCGCTGCATACTATTGCTAGGCAGCAACAGTTCCAGAAAAGAGGCAAATAGTACGACAAATACTATACCCTTGACCCAAACCGTAATAGAATCAATCATACCATCACCTGCCATAAGCCTATCGGAGCATCATGGCAACACTGCCGGCACCGATAATCATAGTAATTACCAAAAACAACATGAGAACAACGGTGAGTAACGCACCGAATACCAATAACAGGTTATTACCCATAGCATCAAGACATTTAGCCATATTCTCATCACCCATGGGCTGGATCAGTGCTCCGGCAATTTTAATTACTACTACCAGGGAGATAAGTTTGATGACAGGCAGCGCACAAAGCAATGCAATTGTCAATACACCAAAGATGCCTACCGCATTTTTTAATACCAGGGATGCCCCCATAACTAATTCAACCGTATCGGCAAACATTTTACCCACTACCGGGATAAAGGTGGCTGTTGCATATTTTGCCGTCCGCAAGGTCAGCCCGTCGGCAACACTGCCGGCGACGCCCTGAATACTTACTATGCCAATAAATACTACAAGTACTAAGCCCAGTACCATCATACCGGCCTGTTTCAGCACACTGGTCAAATTACTGAGTTTGTATTTGCCGGAGAGATAGTTGACACATTCTAAAACTGCAGTTAAAAATAACAAAGGTAAGATGATATCTTTAACCACCACACTGGTTGCACTAACCACAAATAGCATTAACGGGGTAAACAATGCTGCCGAGGTCAAAGCACCAACTCCGGCTAGCAGAGACAGCAGCAGCGGCAGCAGTGCCTCCATAAAGCCAACTATATTACCTACGGTTTCCCGCGCAAGGGAGAGTCCTTGATAAAAAGCACTTAAGGCAATGACACACAGGAAAATAAAGCAGACACTATAGGATAACAGTGAAATGGAGGATTGCTCAAATGAATTTTGCAAATTCTGTAATAAAGCACACAAAACAGCCAAAAACAAAAGTTTACCCATAAGATGGATATTGGTTGCTAATTCCTTAAACAGGTAGGCAATAAATTTATTACCTACCGCCTGCCAGTCAATAGAAAATCCCTTACTGGCAATATCTTTAATTACATCGGTAGTCAAGAGCGGGATATCTTCATGCAATTCCTTATTAACGGTCTGAATAAAGTGATTTACCTGATTGACTGATGATTCCTCCAGCAATTCAAACGGAATTGCCTGATTTTCCTCAGGTGCTGCCCAGGCCATATTGCTATACAAAACAAGCAGTAACACTATTATTATTATTTTCTTCACACACACTCCACCTTAAGGAATGAGTCTTACAATGGTATCCAGTACCAAGGCGATAATTGGTACGGCCATAACCATAACCAATATCTTGCCGGCAAATTCAATCTTGCCGGCGACTGCTCCTTCACCAGCGTCACGACATACTTGGGCACCAAATTCGGTCACATAAGCAATACCAATAATTTTGAGGATGGTATTTAAATACATCTGGCTAATATTGGCTTTTTCTGCTAAGTCACGAAATAAATCAAGTACAACATTCAGTTTGCTTAGCACCATTAAAAAGATAATAGCCGACAGCGTCAAGCCGAGCTGTACGGCAAGCTCAGGACGTTGCTGTTTTATTACTAAGATTAGCAAGGTAACGATAAATCCAAGCCCAATGATTTGAATGATTTCCATGACGCTTACAACACCCCTTAGAACAGCTTAAATACGTCCTGGACGGTGTTAAACAAGCGGCCTAATAGTTGTACCACCCATAATAACACCATGGCAAAACCGGCAAGTGTACATAGATGAGCCATGTCTTCCTTGCCTGCCTGTTTTAACGCAGTGTGGAAAACCGATATCAAGATACCTACCCCGGCAATTTTAAATAGAATATCCAGCCCCATCATTACCCTCCTTTTACTACTAAAGATATGGTTTGGTTATACCAGAACTATGACTACTGCCAACCCGCCGCAGATACCGAGATAGCGATACATTTTAACATTCTGTTCACATAGTCTTTCGGCTTCATATTGAATCCGTGATAATTGTTCCTGGGCCAAATCAAGCGATTTATGTTGTTCTTCCCGGTTCATACCGCCTAAGTTGGCGCTAAACACTGACAGAACTTCCCTTTCAGGGTTATGTAATACTAGCTTATTTGAGTCTTTAAGGGCCTGATTCAATGCCGCCTGTGGTGTTAAGCCGTTATCTGCCAGTAATAATGCCATGGCTTGAAACAATTCGGCTACAGGCCCGGTAATACCGCCGGTAGACTGAACTAAGGCTGCCGGTAAGGGGATTGCCGTATAATTAATATGAGACTTTAGCGCCGCCAAACAACTGATTATTTGGCGAATTTGCCGCGGACGTTCGGCATACTGTGCCGCTAACATAAACCCCAGAGAAACGCTGGCAATGATGACCAGCAAACTGCCTAGTATCTTCAACCACATATTCCCACCTCATCCGGACAAGTATATAAAACTTTTTCTTGGCGTGAATCGAATATTTCTTCAATAGTACCTGGCCCTAAGCGGCTGCTAAGGACGACATACCTGTCAAAAAGCTTTTGTGCCAGTAATTCGCCAATGTACGGACGCCCATACAGCTCATTAACTGTCCGGCTATGAACGGTAGCAACCACTGTTACACCGGCACAAATGGCTTCCCTTACCGCAATTACGTCTTCCTGCCGTCCCAATTCATCTGTTGCTACTACCTGAGGAGCCATTGAACGGATCAGCATAAGCATCCCGCTTGCTTTGGGGCAGGTATCAAGCACATCAACACGCGGACCTAAATCGACACTGGGAATTCCGTTTTGACAGGCGGCAATTTCGGAACGTTCATCCACCACACCAATTTGTACTCCGGCAATACCGAGTGACGGCTTACCTGTACTTAACTGTCTGATTAGGTCGCGCAGGATGGTGGTTTTACCACACCGTGGCGGTGAAATGAGCAAGGTATTTACTATCCTCCCGCATTCCCGGTCTACCATATAAGGCAGAATACTGTCGGCACAGCCCGGAATAGCTTTGGCCAACCGGAAATTTAGCGAGCTGATACACTTGATTGTTTTAATGACCCCGGCAAAAACTGTTGCCTGTCCAGCCAAACCAACCCGGTGACCGCCAGGAATGGTCAAATATCCTTGACTCACTTCTTCTTCAAAAGCATAGACGGAATTCTTGCATAACAGTTGAAATATACGGGACAAATCCTGGCTGTTGCAGCAATAGGCCTCTGACGCAGCCGTTTTACCTGCCTGAGGAACCATAATATCGCTGTTGTCTAAGACCAGCAGTAAAGGCTGATTGACCCTGATACGGATTTCGGTGATCTCATTGATAATGTTGTCAGGCAGCTGCAGTAACAAACTGGCAATATGGGAAGGCAAGACCGGACAAATCTCCTGTTGTAAAATGCTTTTCCTGTTTTTCATTATTTTTTCATCCTCATAACTACTGATATGGTAACTTGTCTTGCACCTGGTTTCTTTACATAGATATGTCGGGGAAAAAAATATATACCAAAAAAGAAGAACATGACTTATGCGAACCACTGGCAATTTTGCAAAAAAATAAATCCCGGGAGTTTTCCCGGGATGAGGCTAAAGCGAAATATATTTATATACCTGGATGCATAATATGGCCGGAATCTTTTGTATCATGCATATGACTTGCCGTAATATCCAGGGTGTTGTCATAAACGACACCGCCACAATACGGGCAGGTAACCTCAATATCCTCCACATCATCTAATATCTCGGATTCAAAAGTAACCAATTCATGACAATCCGGGCAAGCCACTTCAACCATATCGTCTTCAAAGACGTCTTCATACATCTCATCGTCGTAATCATCATCATCTTCATTGTCAAAATCTTCTTCATATACTTCTTCTTCAAGGTCAGTCAGATCTTCGTCAATAGACTCCACATAATCTTCGAGTTCTCTTTGCGCCAGGTTGACATTACGGACTTCATCAGCGAAAGAATCAAGTACATCAATAATATTGAGCAAAACTTTGCCCTCAGATGAATGTTCGTTAACATTAAGTCCTTGAGTTAATCCATGTAAATAGGCGACTTTTTCCTTAAGATTTCTCATAAAAACTTAACCCCCTTTAGCTATGTTCTACTATTCATTGGCTACTAGTAGTATGTCCAATGCTTATTAAAACATAACTTAGTGCTGCATCCGGCAATAACATGAAGTATATCACCGGCCTTTTTGCCGCCAGACTTTGTTGTCGTCGCCTTACATATGTCCGATATGCGCGGCTCCTCCGCCGCGCCTGACAACAAAAATGCTCGGCGCTATACTTCATAACATCACCGGATGCAGCACCAGGGGGTTTTATGCCTTACAGTTATTTAGCTGTTATGCCCGCTCGATATAATCGCCGGAACGGGTATCTATTCTCAAAACCTCACCGACATTGATAAACAGCGGCACACGAACAACATGGCCGGTTTCCAGCTTAGCCGGTTTGGTACCACCGGTGGCGGTATCGCCGCGAATACCGGGGTCTGTTTCAACAACAGTAAGTTCAACCGACATAGGTAAATCCATGCCAATTACATTACCTTGGAAGAATAATACGGCAATATTCATATTTTCTTTTAAGAATTTACGCGCATCACCCATTTGTTCAGCCGATAATTCAATCTGTTCAAAAGTTTCATTATCCATTAAATTGAACATTCCGTCGCTTTCATACAGGAATTGCATTTCACGACGATCAACATGTGCTTTGGGTAATTTTTCGCCGGCATTGAACGTCCGCTCAACAACAGCACCGGTACGGCCATTTTTTAATTTGGCCCGAACAAATGCAGCTCCTTTGCCTGGTTTTACGTGTTGAAAGTCAACAACCTGCCAGACATCGCCATCAATTTCCACTGTTACACCGGTACGAAAATCATTTACTGAAATCATTGATAAGCCTCCCCATAGTTCAATCAATTAGCTATTTCTATTAAATCCTTGCTACTGGCAGTAAGAATTGTACAGCCGGCAGCAGAAACTGCAACTAAATCTTCAATCCGTACGCCGCCCCAGTCCGGAAGATAAATTCCCGGCTCAACAGACACCACCATGCCTTCTGCCAAGACGACTTCCCCTAACGGCGACAATCGGGGCTCTTCATGGATAAACAGCCCCACCCCATGGCCCAAACCATGCCCAAAGTATTCACTATAGCCGGCATCAGCAATTATCTGTCTGGAAACGGCATCGATTTCCTTGCCTCTTTTTCCGGCCTTCACGGCATTCACACCCGCCAATTGGGCCTCTAATACAATATTATATATTTCGCGCTGTTTATCAGTCGCCCGTCCTGCCACAACCGTCCGCGTCATGTCAGAATGATATCCCTGATAAACTGCGCCAAAATCCATAGTTATAAAATCCCCGGCTTCGATGACTTTATTGGTAGCCCTCCCATGCGGCAGCGCACCTCTCGCTCCGGAAGCCACAATCGTATCAAACGCCGGTTTTTCAGCACCAAGCTTGCGCATTTGGTATTCCAGCTCTAACGCAACCTCTAATTCTGTAATTCCCGGTTTAATTATCTTGAGGGTTTGGTCAAAGGCAAAATCGGCAATCTCAACCGCTTTGGTGAGCAGTTCCAGTTCTGATTGATCTTTAACCATGCGTAAGGCATCAAGTGTAACAGGCCTAAGCTCTATGGCCGTCAGACGCTCTGCCAGTTTTTGATAAAATTCCCATGTCACAAAATCACTTTCAAAACCAACACGCACCATTCCCATGTCCCGGCAATGCTCTGCCAGCGTCTCAAAGAGGGACGCTCCGTGCCGGACAACTTGGTATAACGGCGCTTGCTGGTTTGCTTGTTCAATATACCTAAAATCAGTCAATACCTTTTGTGTTTGCCGGCTGATCAGCAGTACACCCGCCGATCCGGTAAAACCACTAAAATAATGACGATTCTCCGGTTTGGTGACAATAATGCCATCAACCCCGCCTGTGTCCATCATTGCATATAATCTTGCCAGCCGCTGCTCGATCATTGTTTATCTGCTCCTAGTAAACCTGCTGCTGCTTCCAGCGCCAACAGGTAGCTATTTGCACCAAATCCTGCTATTTGGCCAACAGCTATTGGTGAAACAACCGAATGATGGCGGAATTCTTCCCGGCGATAGATATTCGATAAATGCACTTCAATAGCAGGAACACTTACTGCTGCCAGTGCGTCCCTCACAGCAATGCTATAATGGGTAAAGGCCGCCGGATTGATAATAATACAGGCATACTGGCCCTGAGCCTGCTGAATGGCATCAATCATGACGCCTTCATGGTTTGTCTGAATGACAGTCAGTTCCAAACCCAATCCTTCTGCCCTTTCCTGCAGCATTGCATTAATATCTTCAAGTGTAGTCGCACCGTATATATCCGGCTCACGCTTTCCCAGCAAATTCAGATTGGGTCCGTGCAAAACCAATATTTTTTCTGTATCTGCTCTCAATCCATCATCTCCAGCACTTGTCTTCCTTAGCTAGCAATTACAATTTATTCAAAAAAATGGTTATGTATGTACCAGCTTTTACATTTTAGCATATATTTTTTATTTTGACTACAAAAAACGATGAAGGTATTCCCTTCCTGCCAGCCGTGTTACTGCTTCAAAACAGCTGCAGCTATTTCCCGAAAAATGGGAGCAGCAACATTGCTGCCTGACATGCCTTCTTCGACAAATATAACTATGACATATTGCGGCCGATCAAGGGGTGTAAACCCGGCAAACCAAGCGTGGTTAATCCCTTTACCGGTTGAACTGATTCGTCCGGTTTCAGCCGAACCTGTTTTACCGGCCGAACCAGCCCCTTCTACATAAGCAGCCTGGCCGGTTCCATATTGAGTAACAGCTGCCATCATTGTCCGCAATCTTTCGGCCGTTTGCCGTGACATTACCCGCACCGCCGAACTGGGTTGAAATTTTTTTACAATTGCACCGTCAGGACTGGCAAACATGCTTACAATATATGGCTCCACTTTGATGCCGTCGTTGACAATGGTTGCCGTCATTTGAGCCAACTGTACCGGCGTAGCTTCACAAAAGCCCTGGCCAATGGCTAAATTGGCTAAATCACCCGGATATAACTGATCACTCTCCGGCAAATTACCTTTACTTTCACCCCAAAAATCCAGCTTGGTCCGGGAACCGTACCCAAGCTTTTGGGCCATAGTAATAAGCTTGTCAGCTCCCAGTTTTAAAGCTATTTCAATAAATACCGGATTACTGGAATGGGCCATGGCTTCCGTAAGCGTCAGCCGGCCTTTGGGCCCTTGTTCGTAATCCCAGCCCTGGAACCGGACATTATTCACATCAATGAAGCCTTGATCAAAAAAGCTGTCATCCATGCGCACGGTCTTGTTTTCCAATGCAGCTGCGGCTACTACCAATTTAAACACCGATCCGGGCTGGTAGGCTGAAATTGCCCGGTTTAAGAGCGGAGCACTGCTTTGATCCAAATAATGGCTCAGATTATTCGCATCAAAAGCCGGCCGTGAAGCCATAGCCAGCACCTCGCCTGTATAGGGGCGCATAACTACCACAGCACCCTTAACCATAGTATGATCCATAACTTTTTCAACTTTTTGCTGAATATGTTTGTCAATGGTTAAAATAATATTGGTTTCTCTGTTGCCGACAGTAAGTTTCATCCGTTTATAGCCCAGGCCGGGAATAAGCTGCTGGCCGGCATCTACAAGTGCAGCCACATATTCCGGCTGGCTGCCATGTAATAATTCATCATACATCCCCTCAATGCCGCTGACCCCTTTGTTATCTGCCGCATTGATATAACCAACCACATGAGAAGCCAATACACCATGACCATAGCGAACTTTTTCAGCAACAGCCACAACCCCTGGTATCTGCATTTCGTTGATCTTCCGAGCAGTATCATAACCGATATCTTTAGCCAGCCGAAAAGGATATTGGCTGGTGCTTAGGCGGCGGCGCAGCGCCATATCAAGCTGCGCCTGCGGCAAGTCGATAATGGTATCCAGTTTATGTAATGCCTGTCCTGTTTTATGCTCAATTTGCCCGGGAAACACGATAACATTATATTGTTGCGAAGTGCTGGTTAACGGTAAACGGTTACAATCCAATATCTCGCCTCTGGCAACTTCTACCGGCAGTTCCTGCACACGAATACTCAGCCCTTCCAGCGCTAACTGCGGACCGTGAATAATCTGAAGGTAGAACAGGCGCAGAACTAAGAAACCTGCTGCCACCAAAAAAAACAATAACAATTGATAAATGCGTCTATTGGAATAAGCCATACTGCCGCCTTTCTGTATGAAACATATAGGCATAGTATGGCTTATTAACGTAAAAGGTTATTCAGGCTTCAACATATTGAACCTCAATCGGCAGATGGGCCAGTATTTCACGGACATCGCCAGCCGTATCCGGGGTTGCCCGGATTATCAAAATTCCGGCCTTCCGGTCCAAAGTACTGACAACCCCCAGATATTCATATCCTTCCATGATTCGGTTAACAAAATTTACATCTTTGGGTTCAACCTGAATGCAGATCGGTTTTATCGTGTCTTTCATTCAGACCCCCGCTTGGCCTCAGGACGTCTTAGCATAGCGTAAGGCACCACTGGTTTGTCTACCGGCATGGTTATAATTTGCTGCGGGTGAGGCGCTACATCGATAGCATGGCCTTCGGCATCAAACATCGCCCGAATGGTCTGAACGAAATTTTCTCTGCCAGGCTGCATAATTTCAATCTTTTCCCCAACCTTCATATTGTTGCGCTGCTCAACAACAGCCCTGCCTGTTGCCGGATCATATTCTTTGACAAGTCCGATAAAATCATGGGTTTGCAAATAGCTGGACGAAGTATAAATCTGATCCTGTTCGGTAGTTTTATTAAAATAAAAGCCGGTTGTATATTCCCGGTGCGATACTTTTTGCAGTTCTTCCAGCCATTCCTGCTTAAGGTGAAAAGTACCGCCTGCACTGACATAAGCATCAATGGCTTCCCGATAAACCTTGATAACGGTAGCAACATAATGAACACTTTTCATGCGGCCTTCAATTTTAAAGCTATCTAAGCCACTGTCAATTAACTCAGGCAAATGAGTAATAAGACATAAGTCTTTGGAATTGAAGATATAGGTACCGCGTTCATCTTCCACCACAGGCAGATAAACTCCCGGCCTGCTTTCTTCCATAACATGATATTTCCAGCGGCAAGGCTGCGCACATTGCCCCCGGTTAGCGTCGCGTCCTGTTAGATAATTGCTTATCAGACAGCGCCCCGAATAAGACATACACATCGCACCATGAACAAAAGCTTCCAGTTCAACAGCTGCCTTTTCCCGAATAAGTCTGATATCGGCCAGTGAAAGTTCTCTTGCCAGCACTACCCGTGCTGCGCCAAGCTCTTGCCAAAACTGAACGGTCGACCAGTTTGTGCTGTTAGCCTGTGTGCTGATATGAATAGGCAGCGCCGGCGCGACTTGGCGGGCTATGCGAAAGACGCCAAGATCTGAGACAATGATAGCATCAGCGCCCATAGCAGCAACAGCGCGTATGTAATCAGGCAAAGCAGCCAGATCATCATTATGAGGAAAAATGTTAATCGTGATATAGGCTTTTTTGCTCAGACTGTGAGCAAAAGCAATGCCTTGTTTAAGCTCATGTTCTTCAAAATTATCGCTGAAGGCCCGCAGGCCAAATGCTTTTCCGCCCATATACACAGCATCTGCGCCATAAAGGAGCGCCATCTTTAGTTTTTCTAAATTCCCCGCTGGGGCTAACAACTCCGGTATTTTCATATATTCGCCCTTCCCTGATAATGCGATACGGCCATACCATCACCAGTGTGATGCACTACCGTCTTGAACCGCTTATCTTTAGTTACAAAGTCAAGGTACGCCTTAAGCCGTTTAATAATTGTGCGAAAACGCCTGGGTGCATTACTGTCATCAAGAACCCAGCCTCTAAAGAGAACATTATCGGCAATAATAACAGCTCCTGGAAGCAGTTTATCCATAACTTTATGCAAGTAGTCAAGATATTGCCCCTTGGCTGCATCAATAAATACCAAATCAAAACTGCCGGTTAATGCCGGTAAAACCTCGCCGGCATCACCGGCAATCATGCTAACCTGCTCAAGCTTGCCCGCCTGAGCCAAAAAATTGCTGGCAATTTCGAGCCGGGCTCCATCTTGCTCAATGGTTGTGATCTTACCATTCGGTGCCATTGCAGCCGCCAATAAGAGCGTGGAATAGCCAATGGCTGTCCCGATTTCCAAAATCGATACCGGTTTGGCAGCGGCAGTCACTTCCTGCAGCAAGCGGCCACCTTCCCGGCTGATAATTGGTACCATATGAATATTGGCGTAGTCCTGCATGGTAATTAAGATCTGCTGTTGCTTGTCCATACTAAATCTGCACCTGACTGATTGCGCTCAAATGTTCTTCATAAGTCTTACTAAAGTGATGCTTGCCCTGTTTATCGGCAACAAAATACAAATAATCGGTCTTCTCAGCAAAAAGTACCGCTTTAATGGCTGCACTGCCCGGATTGGCAATAGGTCCTGGCGGCAATCCCATACTCTGGTAGGTGTTATACGGGGAATCGATTTGTGTATCCTGAATGGTAAGTTCAGCCTTCGGATACCCCAAAATATACTGAATGGTGGCACAGGATTGCAGCGGCATGTCTTTCCTCATTCTATTTGAAAATACACCGGCAATTACCGGCTGTTCTTCACTCAGTTTAGCTTCTTTTTCTACCAGTGAAGCCAGGATAATGACCTCACGGACAGAAAGCCCCAGTTGGGCTGCCTGCTGCCTGAGATCAGGTGTTAGTTTGGCATCAAATTGTTTGACCATCAGGGCCAGCATTTCTTCCTCACTGATTCCCTTGGCAAACCGGTATGTGTCAGGAAAAATAAATCCTTCGGCACTATATTTTGTATTAGGGTTAGCTTGCATATACGGATAGGGGGAAAAGGTTTTAGCCAAAGCTTTAAACTTTTCCGGATCAGCTATTTTTTTCTCAGCCAATAGCCCGGCAATCTGATCAACGGTATATCCTTCCGGAATAGTAATTTGCTGATAGGCGGTTTGACCTTGTGACATCATATCAAGCATTTGGTTCACTGGCATTACCGGGCTAATCGCATATTCTCCAGCCTGCAGCGAGTTTTCCACACCTCGAAGCTTAGCAGCAATCCGAAAGACGAACGCATTTTTAATTAAGTCTCTGTTTTCCAGTTCATCTGCAATTACTTTGGTCGGAGTGCCTGGTTTAACAGTAAAAACAACCGGTTCACCGGCAGTACCGGCCGGTTGAGCAAACGTCCAGCCAAGCATAGCGCTAAAACCAACAAGTGTTATTACCAGTATGCTGACCATAGTTGTTGTAGACATCAAATTTTTCAGCATAATCATTAACTATCTCCCGTTCCTGTAATCTGAAGCTATTATATTATAATATATAATGCCAAGGTAGACAAACAATAAAAAAAGAAGCCTGTTCGGCTTCTTTATTTTTATTCTTCCTCGTCTTCAAAAACTAATTCTTCATAAGCCTGGCGAACTGCTTCAAACTCTTCATCTGTTGGATCTACGTAAATTTCTTCGCCATCTTCATCAACATCAATCCGGGCAATAAACACATCGGTTTCTTCATCACAGCCACAACCGCAGCTACAGCTGTCTTCGCCGCCTTCTTCTTCAACGTCGATGGGTACCAGTATAGCGAAACGCTTGTCACCAACAGGAACAATCATATCTTCGCGATAATAGTATTCGTTGCCTTCTTCGTCAGTCATGACTACTACCGGTTCGTCTTCAAACTCCATGATATCATCTTTTTCATTGTCAGCCATTTCTTCACCTCATTTTACTCATACGCAATGTAATTGTATCCTAGAAAACATATCCTGTCAAGGAAACCTATGGCTCTCTTGCTGTTGTGCGGGGCAAACTGTCAAGATAGCCCTGCAGTATAAATACAGCAGCCATTTTATCAATAACCTGACGGCGTTTGGCCCGGCTGACATCAGCCGCTATCAATGACTTTTCCGCCGCTACGGTTGACAGGCGTTCATCCCAAAAGGCAGCTTCCACATCCGGAATAGTTTGCAGCATGTCCTGAGCGAACTGTTTTACGAGTTCACCCCGGGGACCGATAGTACCATTCATATTTTTGGGCAAACCGATAACAACCAATCCCACTTGATACTGGTTAATCAGTTCTTTCAGCCTGGCAAAGTCCCGGGACGGCGTCGTTCGCCTGACAACCTCCACCCCTTGTGCTGTCAGTTTGAGTTCGTCACAAACAGCCACACCTATGGTTTTGTCCCCAACGTCAAGTGCTAGTATACGCATATATCCTCCAAAATATATAGCAAAATAGATATTTTTATTAAATTACTTTTAAACAGAAATCCGGACAATAGGCGCCGCAATAACCGCATAAGATACACCGGGCGTAATCGGCTCTGATTTTGCCCTCAACAACGGCTAATGCCCCTGCCGGACAGCGCGAGGCACACTGGCCGCAACCGACGCACCAATCTTCCACCAGCAGTCTTCTGGGTGCTGCTATCACTTTGTCCCAGAGCTGACTGTCAGGATTTTTACCGGAAAATATGGCTGTATTCAGCAGCACTTCATCGATTGTCTGCATACCGACAGCAATGGAAGTAATGCCTGACTGAGCCAGTATCCAGGCAAAAGCCTGCGCAGCAATGGCATTTAAGTGTCCCCCGCCCAATGCTTTCATCGCATAGATGCCTTTGCCACAGTCTACCGCAAAGCGGATGGCTTCCAGCATTTCGCCGGCAGTCCCGTCCGTAATGCCAATTCCTTTTATGTTGATTATGGGATGAATTATATCTATTTCCTCAATGAGGGCAGCGGCCCGCACAACGTCAATGGTATGGGTTGACACACCGGTTGCCCTGATTATTCCCTGACGTTTGGCATCACACAAGTACGCCAGCGCGTCCGCATGACCTTTGAGCGTCATTCTGGAAGACTGTTCATGCAGTAGAAATATATCAATATAATCACGGCCAATTTCGCGGCAAGCAGTTTCCACGCTTGTCCGCATAGCCTCATAAGTATAGGCATAAGATTTGGACGCAATAATTATATCTTTCCCGCCATCAGCCATGGCTTTCCGAATATAAGGATATGTACCATATAATTCGGCAGTATCAACAAAATTGACCCCTGCATCAAACGCTGCTCTCATAACGGCAGCCCCCTCGGCAAGCGGGCGGTTTGACTGCAAGGGGCCAATAGTGAGTCCGCCAAAACATAGTTTTGACACCTTAAGACCGGTTTGGCCAAGTACCTGATAATCCATTTACTTGTTTTTAAGATAGGCTCGGACTAACTCCTCAATAATTTCATCACGTTCCAGCTTGCGAATTAAACTGCGCGCATTATTATGGCTGGTTATGTACGTTGGGTCACCGGATAGCAAATATCCAACCAATTGATTTATCGGATTGTAGCCTTTTTCCCTTAATGACTGGTAAACCGTAGTCAGGATTACTTCCGCTGCATTGGTTTCATCATTATGTACTTTAAACATCATGGTCTCTTGGGATGTGTTGGTCATAAAGCCTCCTCCTCCCTTATATTATCGGCAAAGCATTAACCTATATATTCTACTTCTCACTATATTTTTCCTGTTAGTTTATTAAAATTTTTACAGGCAGGCCTCAAAGCCTGCCTGTAAACCGGTCTTTTTTGGTAGAGTACGACCTATTTTATTTGTGTTTTAATAATTTGTTCGGCAATCTGCAGTGCTTCACCGATTTTTTCCGGCTGCTTGCCACCGGCTTGAGCCATGTCAGGCCGCCCGCCGCCGCCGCCGCCAGCCGCTTTGGCTGTTTCCTTAATGATATTGCCGGCATGGATACCTTTTTTTACACAATCGGCAGTTGCCATCGCAATAAAATTAACCTTATCGCCGTTAACAGCACCCAGCACAACTACACCGGATTGTAAACGGTCACGCACCA
The DNA here is from genome assembly GCF_014634905.1 of Sporomusa sp. GT1. Classification (NCBI taxonomy): domain Bacteria; kingdom Bacillati; phylum Bacillota; class Negativicutes; order Selenomonadales; family Sporomusaceae; genus Sporomusa; species Sporomusa sp. GT1. Next base: position 321,910 of record NZ_BMBX01000003.1, read on the forward strand.
TGTCGCCGGTTGCACGCAAATTTTCCATGTCGGCAGCAACCACTTGCCCGATAACAACCTGCACTCCATTAATATCTTTAATAGCGGCTAACAGGTCTTGTACCTCGTTCTTAGCCAATTTTGTCTGCAGTGCACTTACTTCTTTTTCTAAATCACGGACACGTCCGTTGAGACCCTCAAGCCGGGTTACCATTTCTTCCGGCCGGGTCTTAAGCAAGGCTGACGCTTCCTTGATAAGGCCGGTTTGAACCTTGAGGTATTCATGTGCCCCATAACCGGTAACAGCCTCAATCCGGCGCATCCCGGCACCAATGCCTGCCTCGCTGATAATTTTAAACAGGCCAATTTCGGCAGTAACGTCAACATGCGTACCGCCACACAGTTCTTTACTAAAGCTGTCTACCATGACAACCCGTACCTGCTCACCGTATTTTTCACCAAACAGAGCCATTGCTCCCATTTCCTTGGCTACATCCTGAGTAGTCTCAATAATGCCAACACTGGTGTTATTCAAAATGACATCATTTACAATTTCCTCAACTTCAGCAAGCTGTTCGGCGGTTACAGGCGCAAAATGCGTAAAGTCAAAACGCAGACGACTGTCATCAACAGAGGAACCGGCCTGATTAACATGTCCGCCCAACACTTGTTTTAAAGCAGCATGCAGCAGATGAGTGGCAGTATGATTACGGGCAATATGCCGGCGTCTGGCAAAATCTACGGTTAAATCAGCCGTTTCACCGGTTTTGATTGAACCTTCACTCACCTGACCAATATGGTAAATCGTTCCATCAGGCAGCTTGCGGGTATTGTTTACTTCGATTTTACCCAGTAAACCGGTAATCAGGCCGGTATCTCCCACCTGACCGCCACCTTCGGCGTAAAAAGGCGTAACATCTAAAATAACGGCAATTTCATCCCCGTCAAAGGCTTCTTCAACAATTTTACCTGCTTTAAACAGCAGGACGACTTTGGCAGTTTCGGCATCAGGTTTATAACTAAGCTCTTCTGTCACCAAATCTGATAAATCAGGAATAACAACCTGCTCTTCATTATCCTGCCGTGCAGCACGGGCCCGTTCGCGTTGTTCATTCATGGCCTGGTTAAAACCTTGCTTATCCAAAGTCATGTTATGTTCGCTCAAAATCTCTTCCGTAAGCTCCCACGGGAAGCCAAAGGTATCGTACAGCTTAAAGGCGGTTGTGCCGTCAAGGGTAGTTTTGCCGGCTTGGGTCAGCTCCTGGATATGTTTATTTAATAATTCAATCCCCTGAGTAAGGGTGGTATGGAAACGTTCTTCTTCTAATTGAATTACTTTTTTCAGATATGCTTTTTTGTCGCTAATATCCGGATAGGCCTCAGCGAAAATACGGGAAACCACATCAACAATATCTGTGAGGAACGGTTTTTCAATCCCCAGCAGGCGGGCATGGCGGACAGCCCGCCGCAAAATCCTGCGCAGAACATAGCCGCGGCCTTCATTGGAAGGTAATACACCGTCGGCAATCATAACCGTCATGCTGCGGCCATGGTCGGCAATTACTTTTAGTGACACATCATTTTTAGCAGATTGTCCATAGGTAACACCAGCCACATTCGCCGCATAGTCGATAATGGGATATAATAAATCGGTTTCAAAATTTGAACGTTTATGTTGCAGCACTGAAGCTATCCGCTCCAGGCCGGCGCCGGTATCAATATTCTTCTTGGCAAGCGGCGTATAATTGCCGTTTTCATCCCGGTCAAACTGAGTAAAGACCAAATTCCAAATTTCTAAATAACGGTCACAATCACAGCCTACTGCACAGCCAGGCTTGCCGCATCCCCGCTCTTCACCTAAATCAATATGGATTTCCGAACAGGGACCACAGGGTCCTGGGCCAATCTCCCAGAAATTCTCTTCCAGCCGGATAATGCGGTCTGCCGGGATTTTAATATCATTATGCCAGATGTCAAAAGCTTCATCATCACCGGTATGTATGGTAATCCAGAGCTTGTCTTGGGGCAATTCCAACTTCTCGGTCAGAAATTCCCAGGCCCAGGCAATGGCTTCTTTTTTAAAATAATCACCGAAAGAAAAATTGCCAAGCATTTCAAAAAAAGTATGATGGCGCGCAGTCCTGCCTACGTTTTCAATATCACCGGTACGAACACATTTTTGGCTTGTAGAAATCCGGGTATGCGGCGGTTTCATTTTGCCGGTAAAAAAGGGTTTAAATGGAGCCATCCCTGCACCGATTAACAGCAGGGACGGATCATTCTCAGGAATGAGTGAATAACTTGACTGAATCAGATGATCTTTACTTGCAAAGAAATCCAGAAACAGTTTTCTCAGTTCGTTTCCGGTTAGTTGTTTCAAATCAATCAGCTCCAATGTGCTAAATTTAATCCATTATTCTGCTGGAATTATACTACAGTTTAAGATTTAGTGTCAATATTTGGTGTTAACAGGGTTTATTTCAGGAAAAACTACAACAATAACTTAATACTATGTTTAACAAGTACTTTTCCCACTGCCGCCACCGGTACGCCCAGCAGCATGCCAATAATCCCAAATAATTCTCCGCCGGCAAACAAAAAAAAGATTACAGTAAGCGGATGCAGCCCCACACTCTCTCCTAATATCTTCGGGGCAATAACACTACCTTCCAATTGGTGGATAACCAAAAATAATATTGCTACCTTCAGGGCCAATACGGGTGATTCCAGCAATGCCAGTGTTACGGCCGGAGCGGCTCCAATAAATGCACCAAAATACGGAATAATATCAAGCAATCCGGCGGCAATACCTATTAACAGGGCAAAAGGAACATGAAACAAATATAAGCCGGAGCTCACTAGTACACCGACAATTAGGGCTACGGTAAGCTGGCCGCGAATGATTCCGCTTAACACGGTATCAATGTCCTTAAGAGCCTGGGTTAGTTCATTCCGCCAATGGCACGGAACCAACCGAAAGATGCCTTCTTTGATTGAGTGCCCATCGCGCAGGAAATAATAAGCCAGTATCGGCGTAATAGCCAGCCCGATTACATGGGAAAGCAAGCCCATAATACTGCCGGCCAATTCACGGGCAAAAGACTGGCCCGCCTGTTGCAACGCCAACATGGAATCATCAATAGCAACACGCATGGAATATGGTATAACTGAATTTTGATATTGACTCTGAATAAGATAAAGCAGTTCCTCACCTTTTTTAAAAATATGCGGTAATTCTTTGGCGAAATTTTCCAGATCATTGACAAAAATAGGCACAAGACGAGTTGTTCCCAGAACAAAAACAGCAAATACAACAACATACAGCAGGGCAATAGACCAGCCGCGTGACAGACCTTTATTTTCCAGATAACATACGCCCGGATTAAGCAGATATACTAAAAATAAAGCAATTAAGAATGGATAGAGGCTGCTGCGGACAAGCCAGAGAAAATATACAATTGCCGATAAAAATAATAGTACAAGAATAAGCCGGAAATGCTTTTTGGTGAGCTGCATATTTTCCTCCTGTAGTTGAATAAGAAAAAGGAGACCACAAGGCCTCCCTATTACTGAATACTAATCCAGTTTTTTCATCAGTCGCCGGCGTGCCCGGCGCGCACCCCGCATCAACTCCCGGGTGGTGTCGGTAACGGTGTCGGTACTGCGCTCAAGCAGCGGTTTTTTCTGTGGTTTGGCCATGGGACCTATGATAGCGCCGAGTACGGTTCCTAGAAATCCACCGAAGATCAACCCTTGCCAAAAATTGCTGCGCATCATATCACCCCTTTTGTACCTCTAGATTTACAGTACCCTGCAGCAAATCCTCATATAGAGTCAAAGTGCCGTCAGCCTCAACATTAAAAATTTTTACGTCTTGGTTCCGGACCATAAACTCCACACAACAGTCCCAGCAGTAGTACTGGTCGGCACCCACTTTACCTATTCCATGTCGTCCGCATACCGGACAAGTTGTCATGCAAATCCACCTCACACCTCTTTTGATTCAGGTATAAGAAGATTGGTCATAGTGTCAGGAACTATCACACGTTCCTGACTAACAACTTGTGCCTCAGGCAGCGGCATAACTTTGCGGCCATACAACAAATCAGTGATAAGGCCTTCAGAAACTTCATAAGCCTTTATTTCACCGGTAGCAGAGTCAAAAAGAGCGTCAACCAATATGCCTAAACTTAATCCGGCATCAGTATAAATCGGCTTATCCAGTAAATCATTCAAATGGTAGACCGTTCCCGGCATCATAGCCGGTGTTAAGTCCCTCACTGCATAAGCAGCCCTGACCATAACGGCGGCACTGCCTACCCTGGATAAATCTTCAAACAATATACCCTGGTCGTTAGTAAACCAATTAGCGCCAGCAAGGACAATACCACGAACAACAGCCTGCTCCAAGTCTACAATTACTTCTTTTACCTCGCCAATCTGCGTGCCGGTCCCGGTAATAAGCACCGGCAGGCCAAATATTTCACGTAATTTTTGCATCATAGGCCTCCTGAGCAGATGGTAGTATTAGTATAACCAGAATTCAGACTGTTTATAGCATCCGTACTGCTATTTCACTACTTTTGTAATAATGCCGCCACCGACAACAATATCATCATGGTAAAATACTACTGATTGCCCGGGCGTTATGGCGCGTTGCGCCACAGCAAACCTTACATGCACTTGTCCATTGCCGATTGGTGTTACCGTGGCTTTCGCCGGCATTGCACTATAACGAATTTTGGCGTCGGCAACAAGTGGCTTGTCCAGGTTATCGATAGTAATAAAATTGAGATCATCAGCAACAAGTTCGGATGCAAAAACATCCTGGTCTGAGCCGACAATCACTTCATTACGCTCTGCATCAACCGCCACCACATACAAAGGTTTGCCGACCGCTAAGCCAAGACCTTTGCGCTGCCCGACGGTATAAAGCTGCACCCCCTGATGTTTGCCTAACACTTTGCCGGTAGTATCAATAATATTTCCCGGTCTGAGTGATTCAGGTATCCGTTCTTTCAGGAAAGCTTTATAGTCATCATTAGGCACAAAACAAATTTCCTGGCTGTCCGGTTTATCGGCAACCGACAACTCCAGCTCTTTAGCCAGTTTTCTTGTCTCGGTTTTTGTAAAACTGCCTAAAGGCATTAAAAAATGGCTTAAAGTATGCTGATTCAGGTGATATAAGGCATAGGACTGATCTTTAGCAGGGTCTACCCCCTTTTGCAGAATATAACGCTGCCGGTTTTCATCATAGCGAATCTGAGCATAATGGCCGGTGGCCACATACTCTGCCCCCAAAGCCAGCGCTTTAGTCAGCAGACCTTCAAATTTGACATAACGGTTGCAGGCAATACAGGGATTAGGGGTTCTGCCTGCGGAATACTCTGCCATAAAATACTTAACAACAGTTTCCTGAAACATATCCCGAAAGTTTAATACATAATAGGGAATGCCGAGTTTATTGGCAACCCGTCTGGCGTCATCAACCGCTGATAGGGAACAACAGCCTCTACTGTCAGGATCATCACTCCCCTGATCTTTTTCCCATATTTGCATTGTCGCGCCGATTACATCATAGCCTTGATGAACAAGAAGGGCGGCAGTTAAAGAACTGTCCACCCCTCCGCTCATGGCTACAACCACTCTGGGCTTGTCAGCCATTCATAAATCACTTTCCTTTTTTAGCAATGTAGTCCTTTATAGCTTCATGCAGCGCATCGGCTGCCAAATTAGAACAGTGCATTTTTGCCGGAGGCAAACCACCTAATGCCTCAGCCACCGCTTGGTTGGAGATTGTCAAGGCTTCATCCAGGGTTTTGCCTTTAACCATCTCTGTTACCATACTGCTGGTAGCGATAGCCGCGCCGCAGCCGAAGGTTTTAAACTTAACATCGGTAATTATGTCGTTTTCCACCTGCAGATAAATCCGCATAATATCGCCACATTTGGCATTACCCACTTCACCAACACCGGCAGCGTCTTTTATTTCGCCGACATTACGGGGATTGGAGAAATGGTCCATAACTTTGTCATTATACATTAGTATCCTCTCCTCAACCTTCAATTAGTGATGATGATGGCAACTAGAGCAAGGATTAGACGGCTTAAATTCAGCCGCGCTTCCATATAATGGCGACATGCTGCGCAGCCGTTCCACAATTTCCGGTACAACGTCCAGGAAGTAGTTGACATCTGCCTCTGTATTTCCCTTACCCAGTGTAACTCTAAGTGAACCATGCGCTACTTCGTGGCTTAGACCCATAGCTAAGAGGACATGCGAGGGATCTAAAGAACCGGAAGTGCAGGCAGAACCGCTGGAAGCCGCAATTCCTTTCATATCAAGATTCAAGAGCAATGACTCCCCTTCGATGAACAGGAAGCTGAAGTTAGCATTGCCCGGCATTCTCATTTCCGGATGACCATTTAGCTTTACATGGGGAATCTTCTCCATAACGCCGGCAATAAGCTTGTCGCGCAAGCCGGTAACATAAGCGACCTTCTTATCCATATCCTGTTTAGCGATTTCTGCTGCTTTCCCTAATCCGACAATTCCTGGTACATTTTCGGTACCGGCCCGCATATTACGTTCATGACCGCCACCATGCTGAATTTCCTCAACTCTTACACCACGGCGGATATAGAGGGCACCAACGCCCTTGCTGGCATAGAATTTATGACCTGACAAGGTCAGCATATCTATATTTAATTCTTTTACATCAATAGGATAATTGCCGGCAACCTGTACGGCATCGGTATGAAAATAAATTCCCTTTTCCCGTGCAAGTTGTCCGATTTCTTTGATTGGTTGAATTGTTCCAACTTCATTATTGGCGAACATAACACTAATAAGTATGGTCTTGTCTGTTATGGCATTTTTTAAGTCTTCCAGGCTAATCATGGCATTTTCGTCAACCGGCAGATAGGTAACAGTAAAGCCCTGTTTTTCAAGGTATTCGCAGGTATGAAAAATAGCGTGATGCTCAATACCTGTAGTAATTATATGATTTCCTTTCTTGCGGTTGGCATAAGCCACACCCTTAATGGCTAAGTTATCCCCTTCTGTGCCGCCGCTGGTAAAGAAAATTTCCCTTGGTTCAGCGTTAATCAAGGCGGCCACCTTTTCCCGGGCATCCTCCATCGCTTTGCGGGCTTCCCGGCCAAAAGCATGGACGCTGGATGCATTGCCGAATTTGTCGGTCATATATTCCAGCATCAATTCAGCAACTTCCCGGTCAACGGGAGTCGTGGCCGAATGGTCAAAGTAAATACGTTTCATGCTACTCATCTCCTTGTCCCTTTTCTTCATTGCATAAGTCTGCGAGCGTAATTGAATCTATCACAGAAGTAATGCTGTCTCTTACCTTAGCCCAAACACCGCGGGTCACACATATATCAACCCGTTCACAGAAGGTTCTGCTTGCATCATCAGCCAGCAAACAGTCAACCGGGGCAATTGGCCCTTCCATCGTGCGGATTACATCACCAACCGAAATTTCTGCGGGATCTTTAGTCAATGCATAACCGCCTTGGGCTCCCCGGACGCTTTTTACATATCCGGCCTTCCTTAGTGTACCCATTAACTGTTCCAGATAATGTTCGGATATTCCTTGACGCTGAGCTACGCTTTTAAGTGAAATGGCGCCTTGTCCATAGTGAAGTGCCAAATCATACATAGCCGCTACGCCATATCTCCCTTTCGTTGATAACTTCACTGCAACCTCTCCCAGCCCGGCTTTTCCGAGTATTATGATAGGTTTTCTTGCTTTTACATTTTTTAATATAGCAAAATTATGGATAATTGTCAAAGGCGAAACTGTTAATTTTTTTAGTATTCGTCATCTATAACGCTCTATGCGTCAGTTCAAGCTGTATTTTAGCAGTTTCAGTTGCCATTTATATCCTTACAGCACGTAAAACTTGACGCTAAAAAAAATCTCAATTAAATTAAAATTTTACCGGATTGACAAGCTATTCTGACTATGTTATTTTTTAAACATAGTATATATTAGGAGGTTTTTCATGAGTCTCAATACGAGCAACACACAATCGGTAAAAATCGTCACAGCCGATCCGGGCGGGCTGGGCCTATTTGGGTTAGCAATGGTTACTTTCGTAGCCTCTACCCAAAAACTGGGCTGGACTACAGGACTTTCTTTTGTTGTTCCCTGGGCTATTTTTTTGGGTGCCATTGCTCAATTGATTGCTTGCTTTAATGATTTCAAGCACAATAACACCTTTGGCGCAACAGCTTTTGGCGCATATGGTCTGTTCTGGCTTGCGGTGGCTACCAGTTGGCTGATTAAAATGGGAGCTTTCGGACCAGTACTAGCTGCCAATGTTGACGGTGCTCAGTTGGGAGTTGCCTTCCTTGGGTTCCTTATCTTTAGTGTGTTTATGACCATCGGCGCTATGGAAACCAATAAAGTTCTTTTCATTATATTCTTTCTTATTGATTTTCTGTTTATTGGCCTGGCAGCAGACGCCTTTGGTTTCGGCCATGGCTGGCATGTGCTGGCTGCCTGGTCTGAACTCTTAATTGCTTTGTTCGGTTTTTATGGCAGCGCTGCTGTTACTCTTAATGTTCATTTCGGCAAACCCTTTCTTCCTGTTGGCAAACCGTTCGGTATTTTTAAATAATCAACTTAATCATACTATGAAAACCGCCGGCGCGGGACGACCGTTATGCATAATCGAACGCTCGCGCCGGTGCTTGTCTCAGTACGTAAAATTTATACAGTCTATGAATCAAGAAAATGGCTCCCTTGGGGGGCCATTTTTCTTTTAGTTGGGATTCTTTTTGCGGATATGCCCAAGTCTTTCAGCAAAACCTGTTTCAAAACCATGGCAGGTAGGCTGATAGTATATCTTGTTTTTTAGCTTATCTGGCAGGTATTGCTGCTCAACAAAGCCGCCGTCATAGTTGTGAGGATAAAGATAGCCCTTGCCGCTGCCAAGCTTATGAGCGCCGCCATAATTACTGTCGCGAAGATGCTGGGGAACCGGACCGCAATCCATCTTCCGTACATCGGTGATGGCTTCGTCAATAGCCACATAGGCTGCATTGCTTTTGGGCGCACAGGCCAAATATGTCACTGCTTGGGCCAACGGAATCCGGCCTTCAGGCATACCGATAAACTGCACCGCTTGAGCCACAGCCATAGCTACGACAATTGCCTGCGGATCAGCATTACCGATATCTTCAGCCGCACTAATAACCAGGCGCCTGGCGATAAACTTAACATCTTCGCCAGCTTCGAGCATTCTTGCAAGATAATGCAGTGCCCCGTCAGGGTCTGAACCCCGTATGCTTTTTATAAAGGCTGACACGACATCATAATGGTTGTCGCCTTTTTTATCATAGGCTTGCAATTTTTCGCCGGCGACTGTTTCAATAATCTCCGGAGTGAGTATCCGGGCCTGATCCGGCCCAAACATGGCGGCTGCCTGTTCAAGTATGTTGAGCGCCGTTCGTGCATCACCACCGGCAATTGTGGCAATTTTCGCCAGCACAGCGTTGTCACAGCTTATTCCTTCCTGGCCGAGTCCTCGTTCACTGTCAGTCAGGGCTTGTTGTATGATCTGAATAATCCCCTGCTCATTAAGCCGTGTGAGCCGAATTACCCGCATGCGGGACAGAAGCGGCGAGTTTACTTCAAAATATGGATTTTCAGTAGTTGCTCCAATTAAAATAACGGTTCCATTTTCAACATATGGCAGCAGGACATCCTGCTGTCCTTTGTTAAATCTGTGAATTTCATCCACAAACAATATGGTTCGCCGCTGATGGAGCCTAAGCCGTTCTTGCGCACTTTCCACTACTTTTCGAATATCGGCTGTACCGGCGGCAACGGCATTTAATTTTTCAAACTGGCTGCCGGTGGTTTGCGCAATAATGTGAGCAAGTGTTGTTTTACCTGTTCCCGGCGGTCCATAGAGAATCATTGACGGAATATTATCAGACTCGATCATTCGCCGCAAAAATTTTCCCTGACCAATGACTTCTTCCTGCCCAATATATTCTTCCAGTGTTTGGGGACGCATTCTTACAGCGAGCGGCCTGCTGTCCTTCGGCTTGGGGTCAAATAAGTTTTGAGAAAACAGCTCCACAATATCACCCTTTTATTATGCGTGCCATTGTATCAATGGTATATTGAATATCATCCCTGGTAATTCCATAGTGGGTTACCATACGAATTTTGTGATTACCAAACTGACTGATTTTAATTCCTTGTCCAGCAAAACATGCAGATAACTCAGCGGCAGTTTTCCCACTCTGCATGGTATCGATAACTACAATATTAGTTTCAACATCGCTTGCATCAAAGCCTATCCCCATATTAGCAACAGCATCGGCCAGCATCCGGGCATGTGCATGATCTTGCTCCAATCTCTCCACCATGGTGGAAAGCGCAACAATACCGGCAGCCGCAATAATACCGGCTTGCCTCATGCCACCGCCAAGCATCTTGCGATAGCGGCGGCAGGTTTCCACGAAATCCCTTGAACCTGCCAATAAGGAACCAACAGGAGCGCCTAAACCTTTGGACAAGCAAAACATGACCGAGTCCGCATATGCAGTAAGTTTTTCCACAGCAACCTGCTGCCTGGCAGCTGCATTAAATATTCTGGCACCATCCATATGAACAGGTATAGTATGTGCTTGAGCCAGTGTATAGATGCCGGCAAGGGTTTCAATAGGGTAACACTTGCCGCCGGCCCGATTATGCGTATTCTCTAAACAGATTAGCGAAGAGCGTGGCTGATGAATATCCTGAGGGCGAATCGCCGGTTGCACAACCTCTGGCGTTAAAATGCCCCGGTGACCGGCAAGTGTTTTTGCCTGAACGCCAGCCAAAACAGCTAACCCTCCCACTTCATAGAAAAAGATATGAGACTCTGCTTCACATAAAATTTCATCCCCCCGTTGTGTATGGGCTAATATCGCTAATTGGTTGCCCATCGTGCCACTGGCAACAAACAAACTGGCTTCTTTGCCGGTCATCCGGGCCCCCAGTTCTTCCAGCCTATTTACCGTGGGGTCTTCCCCATATACATCGTCGCCTACCTCTGCCCGGTACATTGCCTCGCGCATTGCCGCTGTCGGCATGGTTACGGTATCACTTCGTAAATCGACTAATCGCAAAACTTTCACTCCCATCAAAATATGTTGCTATATTCTACATATAAGGTATCTGATTACTATTCTGTCTAAATGTGAAAATTCCTGGCAAAGGCTACTACTACTTTAAAAGAAAATGGATTATCCCGCCTCATATACCTGAGAGGGATAATCCATTGTAAATCAATTCAGTTGGCATACCCAATCCCCACTATGCCGTATCGCCTGTGTTTTGAACCTGCCCTCGGCAGGTGGGTGCTCGCCTGACTACTTTATGTGTCCCTTGTATCCTGGGCATACACGCTATAATCAGAGCCTGGCTCCCTAAGTCAATGTGTTGGCTCAAAACATAGACTTTACACGTGCACAGCAGGGTTGAGCTGCTTCCTTTGTTCGCTTTAATATTATCAAATAAGTCAAACAATTGCAAGAGTAGCAGCTGTAGAATATTTTTCCAGCTTATTTTTTGGTAACAACCTCAGATTTTATATATAGTTCTTTAAGCTGCCGCTGCCCGACTTCTGCCGGTGCCTGCATCATCATATCGGAAGCACTTTGGGTTTTGGGGAAAGCAATGACATCCCGGATAGAAGCGCGTTTGGCCATAAGCATAACCAAACGGTCCAGACCAAAAGCAATGCCACCATGGGGCGGAGTGCCATATTCAAAGGCTTCAAGCAGAAAACCAAATTTCTCCACAGCTTCTTCAGGTGTTAAACCGATGCCTGTGAAAACTTTTTCCTGCAGGCTGCGATTATAAATCCTGATGCTGCCGCCGCCAAGTTCGATACCGTTAAGCACCATATCATAAGCTTTGGCTCTAATTTTGCCAGGTTCGCTGCCCAGATACTGAACATCTTCATCACGCGGCGAGGTAAACGGATGGTGCATGGCAACCCAGCGCTTGTCTTCTTCGTCGTATTCAAACATGGGGAAATCAATAACCCACAGGAAAGAAAGCTTATCGGGATCAATTAAGTTTAAACGACGGGCCATCTCCAGTCTGAGCTGTCCTAATGCGGCTGCCACCACACTAGGTTTATCGGCAACAAACAACAACAAGTCACCGGTTTCAGCCTGAGCGGCCTCAGTCATTTGTTGGATGGTTTCCTCACTGAAGAATTTAGTAATTGGTGATTTCAGACCCTCAGTGGTATAGGAAATCCAGGCTAACCCCTTGGCTCCATAGGTAGCAACATAGTCTACCAGACCATCAAGCTCACGCCGGGGTGCATTAGCGTAGCCTTTAACATTAATCGCCTTAACTTGTCCGCCGTTAGCTAATACCGCATCAAACACCTTAAACCCGGAGTCCTTAAAGATACCGGACAGATCAATCAGCTCCATGCCAAAACGAAGGTCAGGTTTGTCTGAACCATAACGGGCCATAGCCTCGTCATAGCTTAAACGGACAAAGGGTGTAGGTACATCGGCACCGACACCTTCTTTAAAGATGTAGGCAATCAGCTTTTCCATCAGGGACAGGATATCTTCCCGTTCAATAAATGACATTTCAATATCGAGCTGCGTAAACTCCGGCTGACGGTCAGCTCTCAGATCTTCATCACGGAAACAACGGGCAATCTGGAAGTAACGTTCCATGCCGGCAACCATTAATAACTGCTTGTAGATTTGCGGAGATTGGGGCAAAGCATAAAATTTGCCCGGATTCACCCGGCTTGGCACCAAATAATCTCTCGCACCTTCCGGGGTGCTTTTGGTGAGAATGGGAGTTTCAATCTCAACAAAATTATGTTTATCAAGAAAATCCCGCATGGATTTTGTTACCCGGTGTCTGAGCATCAAATCCTGTTGCATTTCAGGACGCCGCAAGTCAAGATATCTGTGCCGTAAACGCAGCAATTCGTCTACCTCAATACCATTTTGAATATAAAAAGGCGGGGTTTTTGCTGTATTTAGGATTTTTAGTTCATTGCCATATACTTCAATAGTACCTGTAGCCATATTAGGATTGACAGTAGCTTCCGAACGAGCTTTAACCACGCCGCGTACAGCTAAAACATATTCGTTCCTAACCATCTCGGCTTTAACAAAAGCGTCTTTGTCAACATCAGGGGAAAATACTACCTGAACAATGCCTGAGCGGTCACGTAAATCGATAAAAATCAACCCGCCATGGTCACGGCGTCTTGAGACCCAACCACACAGGGTGACTTCCCGTCCGGTGTGATCCTCATTTAAATCGTTGCAGGCATGGGTACGTTTTAACCCCTGCATTGTATCAATCACAATTGTTTCATGAGCTGTTTCTATTTGTGCCATTACTTCTCCATCCCCTCTGTAATCATCGAAATCAAGTCAGCCTTGTCAATTAATTCCTGACTGCCTGCTTCCATATTTTTTAACATTACTTTATTTTGTGCCAGTTCATCTTCACCGATAAGTGCCACAAACCTGGCCGGATACTTGTTAGCATACTTCATTTGTGCCTTTAGACTGCGGTTCATAAAATCCATATCGGCGGCAATACCTGCCCGGCGCAGTTCTGTCAAAATTTCAAAGGCAGCTGCCTGTGTTTCCTGCCCCAGCGGGGCAACAAAGACCTCAATGGCATTGGTTACTGACGGCAGTAATTCCTGTTTTTCCAGAGCCAGCAGCACCCGCTCCATCCCTATGGCAAAACCAATACCGGGTGTAGGTTGTCCACCGCATTCGGCAATCAAGCCGTCATAACGTCCGCCGCCACACACCGCACTCTGTGCCCCCAACGGCGCATATTGAATTTCAAAGGCGGTTTTAGTATAGTAGTCAAGCCCGCGCACTAACCGGGGATTAAGCACAAAACTAATGCCTGCAGCTGTCAGCAATGCCTGTAAGCCGGTAAAATGGCTGCCGCACTCCTCGCACAAACAGTCTGCCATGTGCGGCGCACCCTGAGATTGCACGGTACAGGCTTCGTTCTTACAGTCCAAAATACGCATAGGATTACGGTCATAGCGCGACTGGCAATCTGGGCATACATGCGATAATTTGTCGCGGAAAAACTCCTGCAGCCTGCTGCGGTAAACAGGACGGCATGCCGGACAACCGACCGAGTTAATGAGTAGTTTTAAATCGTTGAGTCCTAATTTGTTGAGAAACTCGACTGCCAGGCTGATAATTTCGGCATCAATGGCCGGCCCCGGTGCGCTCAAAGCCTCAACGCCGAATTGATGAAATTGACGGTAACGGCCGGCTTGCGGCCGGTCATAGCGAAACATCGGCCCAATATAATAGAGTTTTGTCGGCTGTGGTCCGGCGTATAGCTTATGTTCTAAATAAGACCTGACTACGGCTGCGGTATTTTCAGGACGCAAAGTGAGGCTGCGTCTACCTCTGTCAGTAAAGGTATACATCTCTTTCTCAACAATATCGGTCGTCTCGCCGATGCCGCGCAAAAAAAGTTCAGTATGCTCAAAAATCGGGGTACGAATCTCTTGATAGGCAAAATTATGGCACACTTCACGGATTACTTGTTCTATATACTGCCAGTATCCGCTACTGTCAGGCAATATATCTTTTGTTCCCCTCGGTCCGCTTGTTAGCATAATGAATCCTCCTTATGGTCGCCATACAGTCTTGAAAGCAAGGTATTTCTTTCACATAAGTAATTATCTAAATTTGCAATGTATGCAAAAACATCTTTCGCATTATAACAGCTCTGAAGCCGCCAAACACCCTGGTGGCTTACCGCTTTAGTACCGGCAGCAGGCCCGATGCCAATGATGGTTTGCCGTTCTTCCATAATTTGAATATTATAAATGCAGTCTGTTCCCGGCTTAGCATAACCAACATTCTCAAAATTTCCGGTCATATACTTCTGCCGGTACAAGTAGTAAGGATGCATATCCATACTGGCAGTATATTGAGTCGCAAGCTGCAGCATTGACTGGGTTGTTTCCTCATTAGGCAACACTTGTTCGTTGATTATACCGGAATTCAGGGATTCCTTCAGGATAGAGCCCCGCTTTAAAGCTAATGTATGTATCGTAATATTTTCAGGATTAAGTGCAACGATTTGCCGCATGGTATCATCCATATCAGCAGCCGTTTCACCGGGAAGACCGGCGATTACGTCCATATTGATAACTGGAATCGCCGCGCGGCGAATTTTCCCGAATATGTCTATTATATCCTGAACACTATGCCGCCGTCCAATCTGTTTTAAAGTTTTATTTTGCATAGTTTGTGGATTTATGCTAACCCTGTTTACCCCGTTATGGCGAAAAACATCAATTTTCTCATCATTAACACTGTCAGGCCGACCGGCTTCCACTGTCCATTCTTTAGTCTCTGCTCCCCAAAAAGCACACTTGATCAACTGCAACAGATTATTAAGATCAGTGGCTGTTAAACTTGTAGGAGTTCCACCACCAACATAGATGCTTTCCACTGTCAGGCCATATTTGGCTACCAGTTTAGCAGTACTTTGGATGTCTTTAGTAATTGCCCGTAAAAAAGCATCAAGCTGTTCTCGGCGCTCAGGCAGCACATATGCCGGAAATGAGCAGTACAAACATCTCGATGGACAATAGGGTATACCTATGTAGATACTTATTTTTTTACCATCGGCAAGATGACCTGGTCTGGCAAGCATCGGCCGCTGATGAATGGCAATACCTGTGATCAGTTCAGCCTTTGCCGGTTCTATGCCGTAATCTTCCACCAGTCTGCTAATAATGTTATGGCAACTTTCGCCCTGGTCCAACAGCCGGTGAGCAATTTTTGTCGGACGTACACCGCGTAATATTCCCCAGGGAGCTGGATTCTTTGCTGTTATCTTACGCATAAGCAACAGCAAAGTAAGGCGTACCAGATGCCTGGCAACGCCTGTCACATCTTCCCCGCCGGCATTTTTACCGCCTGCCGGCGGCACCGGACGAGTCTGGCACGCGCTTTGCGATTGAGAATTACCGTCTGAATCACAGCTGCTTACAGTTACCTTTACGGCTACTTCAGCGCCTGCAGGGCTGACAGCAACCGCTACCAGGAAACTGGAGCCGCCAAGTTTGGTTAGTGCGGCTCCTTCCGGCCAGCCTCCTGCATATGTCACCTTAAATAAGGCCATGATGTCACGCACCGCAGCTAACACGTCAAATTCCGCACCAGTAGCAGTATAAAAGAACTCTTTACTCTTCACGTTTTTCGCGGCACTCCCCGCAGTATCCATAAAACTTTACCTGATGGTCGACAATAGTAAAGTTACTGTTTTTAGAGATTTTATTCTCAAGATCATCCAGAAGATCGTCCTCAAACTCAATAACCTTACCACAATAGAGACAAATAAGATGATGGTGGTGGTGCGGCGTGCTGGTTTCATTCATCTCATACCGGCTGCGTCCATCGCCGAAGTCCATCTTTTGCAGAATATCGAGTTCACTAAGCAGTTCAAGGGTACGGTATACTGTCGCCAAACCGATATCATTGGACTGCTGTCGCACAATATTGTGAACATCTTCAGCACTTAAATGCTTATCACGGTTATCAATAAATACCTGCAAAATAATCTGCCGCTGCGGCGTAAGCTTATACTCGCGCTCTCTAAACATTTGGCGCAAATTAGATAAATCAATCGTCATACATTTTACCTGCCTTTATTAATTCATTTATTGAATAAAGGAATTATGGGTACGTTCCCAGCCAATTGTGGTTTCCGGACCGTGTCCTGGCAGTACCCTGACATCATCGGCGAGTGGCATAAGATTTTCTTTGATACTGTGAATTAACTGACTGTAAGAGCCACCGGGGAAATCAGTCCGTCCAATTGACCCTGCAAATAAGGTATCTCCCGCTACCAGCAGTGAATCGGTCAAGAGACAGATGCCCCCGGGGGTATGGCCAGGAGTGTGCAGCACCTTTAACTCAATATTCCCAATACTAATCGTGTCATTATGGCTTAGCAATCTGTCAGCACTCTGACAGACCATACCACCGCCGATATATATTGACAGGTTACGCTCGGCGCTTGTCAACATCTCTGCATCTTCATAATGAATTAAGACTTTTGCACCGGTAGCCTGTTTAACGGCATCATTGGCAGCAACATGATCCGCATGCCCGTGAGTATTAATAATATATTCCACTTTAAGCCCTGCCTTATTAATCTCGGCAATAATTGCTTCGGCACTGCCACCAGGATCAATCACCGCGGCTTTTGAGGTTTGTTCACAATAGAGGATATAACAATTTGTTCCTAAATGCCCTACTCCCATCTGAATCACTTTCACTTAAATCACGCTCCTATATATAACCTGCTAACTATTTTGCAGGCGGGTAGGATGTTGGCAAAAGCACACGCCAAACCGCCAGTGGCAAAGCGTTGTCAATACACCACCCGCCTGCGACTGCAAAATTCCTTGCTGCGAATATATGCTTAAAACAGCCGTTTGCTGTCTAACAGCATGGTTACCGGCCCATGGTTAGTCAAGCGGACAATCATCTCAGCCTGAAACTTGCCACAAGCTACCGAAACCCCCATATCCCGGCATAGTGTTACGAAGTATTCGTAAAGGGCTATAGCTGCTCTAGGCGGCGCAGCGGTATCAAAGCTCGGCCGGCGTCCCTTGCGGCAATCACCATACAGGGTAAATTGAGAAACTACCAATAGTTCTCCCTTTATATCCTTAAGGGATAAATTCATTTTTCCCGCTTCATCAGGAAAAATTCGTAAATTTACAATTTTTTCCGCAAGGTAGTTAGCATCCAGCTCGGTATCCTCCTGTCCTACCCCCAGAAAAACAGTCAGGCCTGTGCCGGCAGCGGCAATCTCCTGATCATCGACTGTTACACTGGCATTATCGGTCAATTGAACAACAGCCCTCATCAGACTCCTCCTACAGTTGGGTCATACGATGCACACTATATACATCCTGAACTCGTCGTATTTTAGTCATGATATGTTCCAGCTGGCTCAGATTGCCGATATCAATATCCATATTAATAACCGCAGTTTTATTTTTTTGCACGCGGGCATTAAGGGAAGACACATTTATTTTGGAATCTGAGGCAATCATCATAATATCTGACAGCAAATTAGGACGATCGGTACCGGTAATTTCAATCGAAACTTTGTATAATGTATCACCGGTAATATCCCAGCTGACCTCAATCATGCGCTCATATTCTTCCGGATTGTTGTGGATATTGGGGCAATCGGCACGATGCACCGATACACCCCGGCCTCTGGTAATATAGCCTACAATCAAATCACCCGGAAGCGGATTGCAACACCGCGCCAACCTGACCATCAGCCCTGACTCGCCTTTGACCAAAATACCATGACCGGATTTATTTTTCTGCCGTTTGGGTTTGAGACCGGCCAGCATAGCCGAAACATCAGGAGGGGTGGTGCTTTTTAATTCTTTTTTATAGGCCTCAATCAGTTTGGTCATAACCCCATGCAAAGTAACTCCGCCATAACCCAAGCCTTCAAATAAATCTTCTTCACTGGAAATATTTAATTTTTTTGCCGCTTCACTCAAACGGTCACCCTTTATCAGATCGCGCCATTCGTAGCCAAGCTTCTTGGTCTCCCGTTCAATCATTTCCCGGCCTTTGGCAATGTTTTCTTCCCGTTTTTCTTTTTTAAACCATTGCCTGATTTTATTGCGGGTTTCTGATGCACCAACTACGTTCAGCCAATCCCGGCTGGGACCATTCGTCTGCTTGGCAGTAATAATCTCTACAATATCACCATTGGTGAGCTTATATTCCAGCGGTACAATTTTACCGTTGATTTTAGCGCCAACACACCGGTGGCCTACATCGGTATGAATACGATAAGCAAAATCAATGGGTACTGAACCGGCAGGCAAATCAACGACATCGCCCTTGGGAGTAAATACAAATACCTCGTCGGCAAAAACATCCAATTTCACCGTTTCAATAAATTCACGCGGATCTCTTAAATCACGGTGCCATTCCAAAAGCTGCCTTAACCAGGCTAGTTTTTGATCAGAGTCCTTAGCTGCTGCCTTACCGCCTTCTTTATAACGCCAATGAGCAGCAATACCATATTCGGAAATACGGTGCATCTCCAGGGTACGAATCTGGATTTCCAGCGGTTGTCCGGATTGACCGATAACTGTCGTGTGCAGCGACTGATAGCCATTGGACTTAGGCATAGCAATATAGTCTTTAAATCTGCCAGGCAGAGGCTTCCATAATGTATGGACAATGCCCAAGGCTCCATAACAGTCTTTTACCGTATCAACAACAATACGAATAGCTGATAAGTCATAAATTTCACTGACATCCTGCTTATGGCTTTTTTTCATTTTTTTATAAATACTGTAAAAATGTTTGGGCCTGCCTTGGATTTCGGCTTTAATGCCAACACCGTCAAGCCGTTCGTTCATAAGCGCAATGGCGTCTGTGATAATCTCTTCCCGTTCTTTGCGCTTTTGTTTTACCTGTTCAACAAGCCTGTAATACTTTTCCGGCTCCAGAAATCTAAAGGCCAAATCTTCCAGTTCCCATTTAACATTAGAAATCCCCAGCCGGTGGGCGAGCGGCGCAAAAATCTCCAGCGTTTCACGCGATATTTCCTGCTGCTTATACGGCGCCATATATTTAAGGGTTCGCATATTATGCATTCTGTCGGCAAGTTTTATCAAAACCACCCGGATATCTTTGGCCATCGCCAGGAACATCTTGCGATAGTTCTCCATTTGATGTTCTTCTTTGGATTTATACTCAATACGGCTTAATTTAGTAACCCCATCGACCAGCATGGCGATTTCTTTACCAAACTCTTTTTCCAGCAGTTCAAGCGTAATATCCGTATCTTCCACCACATCATGCAGCAAACTGGCACTGATGGTTATGGCATCAATCTGCAAATCGGCCAGGATATTGGCAACTCCCAATGGGTGACATATGTATTCGTCTCCAGATACCCTAAGCTGCCCTTCATGTGCATCATGAGCCATTTGATAGGCTTTTTCAACCAGCGGCAACGGCGCATCAGGCTGGTAAACTTTGATCTTGGCAAGTATATTTTCAAGCGTAGGCTTTATAGTCCTTTTTCCTTGTGCATCGTTACCCATGTCTCACCTCTTACTGCTGCTACAGACAACCGGATTTATTACTGTTAATACTGAATCAGTGAACCAATATCATAACCGGTCAACACTTGACGGCCATTTAAGAAAGATAATTCGACCAGAAAAGCCAGACCTACAATCGTACCACCTAATTGTTCTACCATTTTAATGGTTGCCAGAGTAGTACCGCCTGTTGCCAGCAAATCGTCAACAATTAGTACCCGGCTCCCTGGTACAATAGCATCTTTATGAATTTCCAAAGAACCTTTACCATACTCTAAAGAATACTCATAGCTTACAATTTCTGCCGGCAGTTTGCCTGGTTTACGAACAGGCACAAAACCGGCTCCCAAGACATAAGCGACAGGAGCACCAACCGCAAATCCTCTTGCCTCAGGACCGATAACAATATCAATCGGTTGCTGTTTATAAGGCTCAGCCAGTCTATCGATAGCTAAGCGGAAGGCTTTTCCGTCTTTGAGCAAAGTGGTAATATCTTTAAATTGAATTCCCGGTTGAGGAAAATCGGGTATATTGCGAATTTTTTCCTGTAGATCCATTATGGATGAACCCCCTCAAACTAAATATGCTGATTCAAGAACTCTTCACGCAGTCTTATGCTTTCCCTAAATGTAGGTGAATCTGTCAGTTCAAGCCTGGTCGTCGGCGCAGGCTGAAGATGAATCCTAAACACATCCTGCTCAACGAATTCCCGGGTTAGTAATTTTAGCTCCCCCAAAATGGCTAGCGATAAGTCAATAACCCGTTCAGATAAAGTTTCTTTATAGTTGCTGAAAATATTATCCGAAATATTCCGAAGGGACAAATCATGCAAACCAGACCTATTGTATCGTTTTAACGTCAAATATACCTGACTTACACAATCGCGGTCAGGCGCAATTGCATTTAGTTTTGCCTGTGTCTGCCGGTCAAGCGATTGGCGAACATCCCGCGCTGTAAGCTGCAATTTTTTGTGACCTTGCCATTCATTATACTTAGGGACAAATACCATATCTATGGTTTCATTACAAGTAAGATTATCTGATAATTCCCCCATATTCCAGGCAATGACATCATTAACTGACGTATGCTCCAAGGTAAGTTTCAAATGCCGGCTTTGTTGTCCGACAAGCCGCTTTTCCCTCAGCTTAACATTCCGGCAGGCAAAGAGCGGACTCGGATTGGCAAAGCCATATGGTTCAAGGCAGGCTAATTGCTCGATAAAGGCAGCATTGACTTCTTCCAGCGCCAGAACCGAATCAATAGTAAGAATCGGTACATAATCTGCTGCTGACAATGTTTCTGTCGCAATAGCCTGTAACCGTTCCCTGAGCAGCGGGATATTTTCAGCCGGAATTGTCAGCCCGGCAGCCTGGTGATGACCGCCAAACTGAGTTAGTATATCAGAACAGCGCGACAAAGCTGTATAAATATCAAACGCCGGTATACTGCGGCAGGAGCCTTTGCCATAACCCTCCTGGATACTAATCATAATTACCGGTTTATAATATTTTTCTACCAAACGCGAAGCTACAATGCCAATAACTCCGGAATGCCAATTTTCACCAGCCAGCACTAACACCTTGGCAGTACTTAACTCTATGGCTTCAAGCTGTTCTTCAGCCTTAGCCAGTATTAATTTTTCGATGGCTTGGCGGGCAGAGTTTTCTTCGTCTAACAGGTTTGCAAGTTCGCGCGCATACTCGGAGTCATTGGTAAGCAGCAGTTCTACCCCGGTGGCGGCCTGACTGACACGCCCTACGGCATTAAGCCGGGGGGCAATGACAAACCCCACACTGCCACTATCAATACCTTTGCCTGTCAGGCCACACACTTCCACCAATGCCTTTATCCCCGGGTTATCGGTAGTAAGCAGCCGGTTTAGTCCCAGCTTGACCAATATCCGGTTTTCTCCGGTAAGCGGGACAATATCGGCAATTGTGCCAATGGCCACAATCTCTATATAATCGAAAAAACTATTACCAGTTCCATGATAATGCTGCCATAAAGCTTGACACAGCTTGAAGGCAACACCAACTCCGGCTAAATTTTTTTCCGGATAGGCACAGCCAGGCTGTTTAGGATTGATAATGGCTAACGCCGGCGGCAGCTGCTGTGGCGGCTGGTGATGGTCGGTTACGATTATATCCAGCTGCCCTTGTACAGCCTCAATTTCTTTTATGGCACTGATGCCGCAGTCAACGGTAATCACTAAGGTGGTTCCTGTCTGTTTCAGATTGTTTAACGCGGCGATATTAAGGCCATAGCCTTCGCTTTGCCTGTCTGGAATGTAAAATTCAACATTAGCCTCCAGCCGGCTTAAGGTTTTGTATAAAATTGCACAGGCAGTAATTCCATCTACATCATAGTCGCCGTAGATCGTAATTTTCTCCCGGGCTTCCAGCGCATGAGCAATTCTCAGGGCAGCAGGTCCCATATCTTTGAGTAAATATGGGTCCGCAATATGTTCCATACCGGCATATAAAAATTCAACAGCCTTCTGCTCGTCTGTAATGCCACGATTTATTAGCGCCTGTGCAATATGCCTGGATATATTAAGTTTCCGGCTGAGTTCACTTGCCAGTTCACCCTTAACTGGAAATAACCTCCATGCCTTTTGCAGCCTAGCCATATAAAGTTTGCAGACCTCCGTAATGCTATATTAGATAATTGTAGTATACAGTGTAACATTTTGCAACTTTGCCTGTTCTTAGCAATTATTGCTGATTTTGCGGCTGGATCTCCTGAGGAGTTTCCTGCTGGATTTCCTGCTTAGCTTTTAGTTCATGATTTTCCGCTTCTAATTGCCGCTGTGTTTCGTTTAACTTAGTGATGGTGCGTCTAAGCTTGAACTGTACCAGCAATGAAAGTGACAGAATAGTCATCGCACCAAAGGTAGCTGCTCCCAAAATAATGATAACCAGCGAGGTTTGAAAACTCCACATTAAAAAGCTTACAGTCACCGGCAGCGAATTTTGCACAGCAAAAACGGCAACCAATAAGGCGAACACAAAAGCAAATAATAAATTCATCATATTTTATCACCATCCACAAATATATCTTAACGGTAGTATTCTCGCAAAAACTTGAATATTCCTTTTAAAATTAGCGATTTCGGCAAATAAAAGCAAAAACAGGCAACCGCCTGTTGAGTCCTTTGGGATGTGAGTTATAAAGAAAACATGGCCCTGCGCCAAACCTTTGGCGACGACAGAAGCCGATGTTTATCCTGCTCTTAAGAAAGTTATACTTTCTGTTAGGGTAAAAATAAATACATATGGATAAGCACAATCATGATAAGCCCACAAGCAAATCTAAGGCATGCCACTCCGGCTAACCGCAAAAGTACACTGGTAACCGTATCACCCCGGGGCAGCAATGTTTTACCGGCAACTAATTCCCACACAGCAAGTCCGAGAAGCGGTCCAAGCAAGGCATTAGTGGCCAGCATACCCGCCAAATGAGTTGCCGTACAATTAACACTAAACACAGGTGATACAGAATAACTTCGTGTCAAATATAGCCTGAGTACTCTGCCTCCCAACTCGGCCGTAATTGAAATTAACACCAATAAGGCAACCAGCCAGGGAGCAGCACTCACATACCCGGTAACGGCACCGTAAAAAGCAGCCCCGAGTAATATAAGCAGTGTTCCCGGCAGTTTTAAGGTTACTGTACAAAAAAGACCTGTCACCATTATAAATGTTACAAAAAATTTGACCACCAAAAGTTACTTACCTCGTTTCACACCACTCTGCCTATTGGTAGTATTAGTGTAACTTGTTAGCCTCCTGTTTATGTAGAAAGTACGCTATGCAGCCAATAAAAACCGTCATGATCACCCCGGTAACACTCATGAGCATAAGAATGGTTTCCAGCTTAGCATAACTGCCAGCCCATACAAATACAGCAGATAAGCCGAGAGCCGGCCAAAAGTTAAATTTGGTAATTACACTAAGCTGTTTAGCATTAACTAACATGGCCGGAACCATTGTATTGATCAAAATGCAAAATAAGATACTGTCAAACCCGAGTGCAAGCCAACTACCAAACGTCCTGTCGGCAACTGCCGACAATGGCAGTAAACCCGGAGCGCCGCTTGTCAATGCCAGATGAACCAGCACCAGGGTAAAAAAGCCCTCAAAAAATTTTGCCAATATCGCCAAATACACGCCTGTATAATTTTTTGCCGCAAAATAGGTTCCCGTTTCCACTACCAGGGCTGAACGCATGCCTCCGGCATTATAGCCAATGAGCGCCAATACTAAAGGCCAGCTGATATTCTCGAACGAAATCAGGCTTTCAAAGGATACTATCGGAATAGTATCCTGCAGCATAACTACCATCATCCCGATTGCCGGAATAAATAGCAGTGCCAAATAATTAGAAAGCTGAAGTATTTCCCGGCCATAACCGGCTGCCAACAAAGAACACGCCACTATACAGAGCGGGACGGCAATTGTATAGGAGATCCCCGTAAGCTGCTGCAACAATTGTCCGGCAAAATAACCACCGGTCAATGTACTGGCCGGTAACGATACCGCCAGTACGGAAAGTGCCAGCAGCCATTTGCCGCGCACCCCAAATAACCGCTTAACCACAGCTGGCAACTCACGCCCGCTTCTTGCGCCAATCCAGGCAGAAACACCTGCCACTATGGAGCCAAATATCATATAAGCCAGAAATACGGTAGCATAAATACCATTGCCTAATAACGAAGCCATGGCCGGAACAACAGCTACATTATCACCGGCAATATGAACAATGGCCAGCGACAATGCCGGTAGTATCACTCCCATACGTATCGCCCCCTGCCTGCTAATAGGATATTACCCCGGGGCGTTAATGGTGCAAAAAAGCCTGAGGTAATTTATTTTCCTCAGGCTTTTTGATTTCATATAATGTTTTACTTGGCGCCTTTTGCCTTCATTTCAATACGCCGCTTTTCATCATATTCTTTCCAGTCAACCCACAGCTGGCTGGAAGTAAATATCGAGGAATAGGCACCGACAGTAATACCGATTAGCAGCGCCAGCGAGAAATTTTTCGTTGTTTCGCCGCCAAACCAATAGAGGGACCCGGCAGCGAACAACACTGTCAGCACAGTATAGATCGAGCGGGTCATAGTCTGCCATACACTGCGGTTAACCAGTTCTTCAATGTCATCATTTTTCTTGTAGTTTCGCAGATTTTCTCTAATTCTATCAAAAATAACAATTTTGTCATTAATAGAGTAACCGACAACTGTTAACAGGGCAGCGACAAAGGCAGCATCGATCTCTTTTTGCAGAATCGAAAAGGCACCGATGGTAATGATTACGTCATGAACTAATCCCAAAATTCCGCAAACCGCAAATTTGAATTCAAAGCGGTATGTGATGTACACAATCATGAGCACCCAAGAGATTACCAAAGCAAAAACGGCTTGCCGGGTCAGCTCGGAACCGACAACGGCGCCAACCTTTTCCACCCGCAGAACTTCAAAAGCCCCTAGCTTGGTTTCGAAACCTTTCAGCACGGCACGGCGTTCATCCTCGTTTAATACATGGGAGCGGATAAATACATTAGGGGAAACAGACTCTTGCCCTGTCAAGGCTAACTGAATTGTACTATTCTCCAATTGATAGTCTTTAAGCACATCCCGTACCTCGGCTACGGTAACAGGCCGGGAAAATTTTAGATCCAACAATGTGCCGCCGGTAAAATCAATGCCTAAATTAAAGCCTTGGATTGCTATTGACAGCAGGCCGGGAAGGATAAGGCATATTGAGAGCAGATACCACCACTTACGTCGTTTAACAATATCAAATTTCATCTCTTTTCCCCCCTAAGCCCCGAAAAACTTGCCATTTTTAATGATATTGGCGTTTATAAGAATTTTTAACATAAACCGGGTAGCTGTAATGGCGGTAAACATACTCAAAACAATCCCCAGGCCCAAGGTAACAGCAAAACCTTTAATCGGTCCTGTTCCCAGGAAAAAGAGTACTGCTGCGACAATCAGGGTGGTGATATTTGAGTCCAAAATAGTAGAAAATGCGCGGGTAAAACCGGCATCGATGGCTGCCCGCAGGGTTTTACCATTACGGTATTCTTCCTTAAAGCGCTCAAAGATAAGCACATTGGCATCAACGGCCATACCCATTGACAGAATAATACCGGCGATACCCGGCAGGGTTAATGTGGCATTAAGCATTTTTAGGCTAGCTAACAGCAGCATTACATACAAAACCAGAGCTACATTGGCAACAAAACCAGAAACTCTGTAAAATAGCAGCATAAAAATAACAATGGCAGCAATGCCAATTACAAAGGCTTCCACACTCTTGGCTTTTGAATCTTCACCCAAAGTCGGACCTACAGTCCTTGTTTCCAATACATCGACTTTAACCGGAAGCGCACCTGAGCGCAGCAGGATTGCCAGGCGTTCCGCCTCTTCCATGGAACGGTTGCCGGTGATGACCGCCTTGCCGTTAGGAATGGCTTCCTGCACAACAGGATTGGTCAATATTTGTTTATCCAATAAGATGGCAATATGCTTGCCTACGCTTCTTGCCGTCAGGTCTGCAAATTTCCTGGTACCTTCATCGGTAAACTCAATAGCAACCAGCTTTTGACCGCTTTGGTCGATCTGTGCTCTGGCATCTTTCAAATCTTTACCGGTCAGCACAATATTACCGCTTTCATCCTGAAACTCCATAAGTGCTGTTTGTCCCAGCATTTCAATGGCTTTTTCCGGATCCTTTACGCCCGGTAATTCAACAATGACCCGACGCTCCCCTTGGCGCTGTACAAGCGGTTCTGTAAGCCCAAGCTCATTAATCCGGCGTTCAATAATATGAACGACCCGTTGCAGAGCATCGTCGTTAACCTTAGCTTCCGGCGTATCAGATGCCTCAAGTACAACATGCGTTCCCCCCTGTAAGTCAAGCCCTTGTTTAATAGACAGGGCTAATGGCGGCATATAGTAGCCGGCAACAGCGAGAATTGCCACAATAACAACCAAAAATTTGGTTAAATTCCCCCACCTCAAAAGGTTGTCCTCCAATCTTGCTAATAGGTTTTTTTCGATAACTATGACTATAGCAAATCATAGTCGTTAATTACCAGTTTGAAACGGCAGTTTAGTACTTCTGCCGCCCGCCGGCACATAATCATCCGTTGTAAAAATATTTCAAAGTACTCCATAACAGGGCAAATATCGGTGTCAATGGTGACATAGAGTGTTACCGTCCGGGAATCTTTGTCAATAATTAGTTTACTGCTTTCGGCTGCATAATTTACCCTGTCATGGATCTCAAATTTAGCAAAGTCACGATTGGTAACCCGCGCACGATGAACATCTGATTTATCAGCCAAAATTAGCGCGGCGGCTACATGATTAACGGCATTGCCGCGTTCTTCTTCATGATTGCCAATGGCAGATATAACCAAGGCAACTTCTTCCGGCGGCATCTGCATGCGGGTAAGAATGGTAAAAGCCATTATCGCCCCGGAACCACCATGATTATACCTATTAATCATATTGGCAATATCATGCAGATACCCTGCGATACCTGCAAGTTCACAGTCCCGTACCGGAAATCCCAGTTCATGCAAAACCTTATACGCTAAAGCTGAGACGATGCCGGCATGTCTAAGACCATGTTCAGTAAAGCCCAAGCTCCCAAGATACTGAGTACTTCGGGTAAGATAAACATTTACTTCGTGATCTGCTTTTAATTGAGCAACAGTGACGTCTTGTCCGATAGTAGCAATTGACATGACCAATCCTCCGATTATCAAATTAGCCCTGCCTGCCCAATATCTCAAGACTAGATAATCGGTACCGGCAGGTAAAGAAAAATATAACTACTTACATTTTGCCTTACCTGCAAGTAAATATGCCTTCTTCTGTAAGTAAATAATTTACTGGTTTATCATGCTCGTCAGTCGGCACCGTTTCCAGTATCTGCGCCGCCCAGGCCGCCCCAATAAGTTCGGCTTTGTTGGCTCTTAGCAGAAACCGGTCATAGTAGCCGGCTCCCATGCCTAAGCGCCGTCCGGTTTTGTCAAAAGCCACCCCGGGGACAATTATGAGGTCAAGTTCACTTGGTTCCAGTAAGTTTAAGGTTGCCGGATTCGGTGTAAGCAAATTAAACTGTCCTACCACCAGATCCTCAAGATTGGCAATAATGGCGGCATCCATTAACCCCCTGGTCTCACGCATATGCGGCACACAGATGGTCTTACCGGCAGCAAG
Source organism: Sporomusa sp. GT1 (assembly GCF_014634905.1). NCBI lineage: Bacteria > Bacillati > Bacillota > Negativicutes > Selenomonadales > Sporomusaceae > Sporomusa > Sporomusa sp. GT1. Next base: position 350,297 of record NZ_BMBX01000003.1, read on the forward strand.
CGCATGGGAGATAACTTTATCCAAGTGAGGCTCATCAGGCATTGCCAGATACAGCATAATATTTTTAGCATTTTGATATACAGGCCAGGTGAACAAATGCTCAGCAAGCCTGCCACTACCGGCAGCCACTTCCTCCCGGGTCATTTCGCGTCTAATGGCTAAAATTTTTTTACGCAATTCTTTCTTGGCATCTTTATTAATCTCCATGATGTTTTCCCTCCCCCTTAAGAAAAGACTTGGCTTTTCACCAAGTCCTCCGGACGACATTCGTAATCAGGCAACAGTTTACTCTTTAGGTTGACTTTGCAACTGGCCTACTGCAGTACGCGATATCTCGACTTCTACTTTATCGGCAATTTTTATAGTTACGGTTTTTTCACTTAGTGCCGTGATCGTACCGTATATTCCACCGATTGTTACAACTCGCGCACCTTTCTTCAAATTATCCAAAAGTTCTTTGCGGCGCTGTTGTTCTTTTTTTTGCGGACGGTACAGTAAAAAATAGAATATTACGCCCATCAATACAATCGGCCATGAGGCCTGAATGGCCTGCATTATTTCTGGAGTCATGCATTAATCACCTCCTGTTGTTTATTAGCAGTATATTCCACACATTTAGCGTAAATCCTTTTATTATTTGTGATAATAAGCCCAAAACTCTTCTCTGAACTCCAAAAAACGCTCATCAAGAATGGATTGGCGCATTTCTTTCATAAAATTCACCAGGAAATGCAGATTATGGGTAGTGGTCAATCGCAAGCCAAAGATCTCTTCTGTCTTTAACAAGTGCCTGATATAAGCGCGTGAAAAATTCCGGCAGGTATAGCAATTGCAATCCTGATCGATAGGCCGGAAATCTCTGGCAAATTCAGCATTTTTGACAACAAGCCTGCCTCTGTTTGTCATGACAGTCCCATTGCGTGCCACCCTTGTCGGGAAAACGCAGTCAAACATATCAATACCATACATTACGCCTTCCAATAAACAATCAGGCGTGCCTACTCCCATTAAATAACGCGGCTTATTCTGTGGCAGTAAAGGCACAGTATGCTCCAGCATCTCATACATCAGCGGTTTGGGTTCACCCACACTAAGACCACCGATTGCATAACCGGGGAAATCCAGGGAAACCAGGTCCCGGGCACTCATAGTCCGGAGATCTTTGTACATACCGCCCTGAACGATACCAAACAAGGCTTGATCCTTGCGGGTGTGGGCTTTTCTACAGCGTTCGGCCCAGCGGGTTGTCCGTTCGGTAGACTGGCGGGCATATTCATGTTCTGCCGGATAGGGCACACATTCGTCAAATGCCATAATGATATCAGCCCCCAAAGCCATTTGGACTTCGGTGGCTTTTTCCGGTGATAAAAAATGCTTGGAGCCGTCAATATGTGAGCGGAAAGTAACCCCATCCTCGGTAATTTTGCGCAGCGGTCCCAGACTAAACACCTGAAACCCGCCACTGTCAGTTAAAATCGCCCGATCCCACTGCATAAACTTATGAAGACCGCCGGCTTCGGCAACCAAATCATGACCTGGCCGCAAATATAAATGATAAGTATTACTTAAAATTATTCCTGCCCCCATGGCCTTTAACTCATCAGGGGACATAGCCTTTACGGTGGCCTGTGTGCCTACAGGCATAAAAATGGGTGTGTCAAATACGCCGTGCGGTGTATGTATCCGGCCCGCCCTCGCCCCAGTTTTGGAACAGCGTTTGATTAGTTCATATGTAATGGCCAATAACTGCACCTCCATAGTCAATTAATAAAATAGACTTAGCTTTATCGGATGAACATGGCATCGCCAAAGCTGAAAAACCGGTAGCGTTTATCCACCGCTTCCCGATAGGCGTCAAAAATAAACTCCCGGCCAGCCAGAGCGCTGATTAGCATTAATAATGTGGATTTTGGCAGATGAAAATTTGTAATAAGAGCTTTAACAATTTTGAACTCATGGCCTGGATAAATAAATATCTCAGTCCAACCGCTTTTGGCTTCTAAGCAGCCGCTGCTCCCGGCCGATTCCAGGGTACGGACGGCTGTGGTGCCCACCGCAATAACCCGGTTGCCTGCCGCAAGGGTTTTATTTACAATCTCGGCGGTTGCCGGTGGCACAGAGTAATACTCGCGGTGCATAACATGCTCGTTTATATTCTCCGCCACTACCGGCCGGAAGGTTCCCAGTCCGACGTGCAAGGTAATATAAGCTAAATTAACCCCCATATTTGCAATAGTTTCCATGAGTTCACGGGTAAAATGAAGCCCGGCGGTGGGGGCCGCAGCCGATCCCCGTTCCCGGGCATATACCGTTTGGTAACGTTCCTGGTCCGACAACTGAACTTTAATATAAGGCGGCAAGGGGGTTTCCCCTAACACATCTAAAATCTCTTCAAAAATTCCCTGATAAGTAAATCTGACAATCCGGCCGCCAAAATCGGTGGTATCCAGCACTTCGCAGCGCAGATTTTCGCCAAATTCAATGACGGTTCCCGGTCTGGCCCGTTTACCGGGTTTAACCAGAACCTCCCAATCATCTTTTGTCGTCCGGCTTAACAAAAAAACTTCCACTTTGCCGCCGGTTTCCGGTTTAATGCCCAGCAGCCGGGCAGGTATTACCCGGGTATCATTAAAAACCAGGGTATCCCCTGGTTGTAGAAGTTGCGGCAGATTATAAAAAGCATTGTGAGTAATCGTGCCTGTCTTTCTGTCAAGCACCAGCAGCCGGGAATGGTCCCGTGGCTCAACCGGCTGCTGGGCTATTAGTTCTTCGGGTAAATAATAATCGAAATCCGAAACCAGCATGTAACCCCTCTTTATGGCCTATATGTAGGCTTTTTTTATTTCTACACCTTGGTAGTAGTGTTTCAATATCTCTTTAAAATATTCGGTATTGCCCGGTGATGCCTTTTCCGCCATAGCTTTAGCCCCCCACTGCGACAAGCCTAAGCCATGTCCCCAGCCAGAGCCGTTAATAATCACAAAATCGGCTGATTCACCGGCAACCGGGCGAATACTGCTCTGCGACAGCTGTGTCCGCACACTCTTTTTGCCGGCAAAAACCGGCTGAGCTGCTGCGGTAGTAATATCAAATAAAGTGCTTTTCAAGTCTAACATGGTTCTCATTTTTGCACCCGTTATCTGTACACTGCCTTTAGTACCTAACAAACGAACATGCTTAACCCGTCCGGATACGCCGCGGTCATTACTGGCAGCCGGTGGATTACCCAGTGGCGACAATTCAATGGCCTGAAGACGGCCAATATTGTAACCGGCTCTACTGACAGCTTGATTAAGTTCGGCAATTGTCAGCTTTTTTTCCCATTTAAAATACGGGCAATCCTGGTCGAAGTCAGCTACCCCTTTTAGATAGGGCAGCGGTGAGGACCAGACATTTTCACTGTTCTCAGTATGTCCCCCCGAACTGCTGTGAAAATAGGCGGTTATTAATTTACCGCTATGAAATAGTACTAAGCCTCTTGTCGCATCTACCGCTTCCAGGGCTCTGGGAGTTTCACTTTCAAGCCCGCCATACACCTGGCAATCGGTAGTGGCACATACATCAAAGCCATCGGCTTTATGTTTATTGCTACTGGCCAGCGCATAGGTACGCGCAGCCACCGCCTGTGCCTTGACTGCTTCCATTGCCCATTCGGGTGATATTTCATGCTTGATGATTCCATACACATACTCTTCTACCGGCAGGGTATTAACAACAGTCATGCCGGATTTACCGGCAGGGCGAAGAATACTGATATCGCCACGATACCGGCGGTTATTAACATGTGCATACTGCTTAATGGAAACCATAACATCCTTGTTTTTAAGGACAACATGGATGCTGTTAGCGGCAACCGGCATCCCATTGATGGAAAAACCATTACCTTTATCACTAATTGTTACTTTTTCATAAGCGCGAAAACTTTTTACGGTTTTATTCGTTCCGGCGTTGACAAGCTCGAAATTAGCGTCAGCAGTGATTTGCACACTTTGCTGCCCGGTCAAAATTCCCACACGCAGACTGGGTTCTTTCGGCCATAACGCTGGCTCAGTCTCCCGGGCTTGCCCCGTTACAGGCAAAAATAATAGCATAAAAAAAACCAGCAGTAACCATTGTAGCATATGTTTACGCACGCGCATACCTCCGGTACTATTTTCTTGTGATCAAATTTAAAATTATTGTGAGAACAATACTGATAATAATAGAAGTAACAATCGGAAAATGGAAACTAAAGTTCCCCCGCTCCAGATGGATATCGCCTGGCAATCGGCCTAAACTAAGGAATTTCCCACCAAAATGGAAGATAGCTCCGGCAATTAACAAAATTACGCCAAATAGCATCATCAGCTTGCCAAATGAGTCAAATCCTCCAGGCATCAGTTCTGTCCTTTCCGCGGTTTGCAATACCGGTCTTTTTCACTAAAGATACAGCCACAATAAGGCTGACGGTACATTTCAAGTTCTCTGCTTTTCTGTACTCCTTCCTGCCAGCCTGGACGAAAGTCGATATAAGAAAATTTGATGCCATGCTCAATTGCCGCAGCTTCACCTGCTGCTTTTATCAATTCATGCTGCTGATAAGGACTGACCAGCAAAGTAGTGCTAAAACAGTCATAACCATGCTCCCTGGCATAGCGCGCCGTTTGCTGCATCCTGAGGTCATAGCAATTACGGCAGCGGCCGCCGGGAGCAGTGAGTGCCTGTTGTAAAAACTCCTCTAAGGTATACCTGTCATCAATAATTAAGTGCTCCAGACCAATTTTTGCGGCAAAAGCTTTTAAGGTATCAAGGCGCCGGACAAATTCTTTGTACGGATGAATATTAGGATTGTAAAAATAGCCGGTTATTTCGTATTCCGGGTATGCTTCCTGCAAATGTTTAAGCGGAAAGACCGAACACGGACCACAGCATACGTGTAACAGCATGCGCATTCAATAAATCACCTACCACAATTTTTCTTGGGTTTCAGCTTTATCCTTGTAAGATATGTTGAGATGGGCATAGGCTGCAGGAGTGGCTACCCGCCCACGCGGCGTCCGGGCGATAAAGCCCATCTGCAGCAAAAATGGCTCATACACATCTTCAATGGTCTCTGTTTCTTCACTTATAGAGGCAGCCAATGTATCAAGGCCAACCGGGCCACCGTTAAACTTTCTGATGATGGCATCCAGCATATTCCTGTCAGTTTTGTCCAGGCCCTGTTTGTCAATTTCTAACAGTTCCAGCGCCTTATCGGCGATGGCGTCTGTAATGACACCATCACTTGTTACCTGGGCAAAATCCCGTACCCTTTTTAACAGGCGGTTGGCAATTCGCGGCGTACCGCGTGACCGTCTGGCAATCTCTAAAGCACCGCGGGGCTCAATAGCAACGTTAAGTATCTCAGCCGCTCTATTTACAATACATACCAGATGTTCTGTTTCATAATATTCCAGGCGGCAAATGACACCAAACCGGTCCCGCAGCGGCGCGGCTAAGGCGCCGGCCTTAGTTGTCGCCCCCACTAGCGTGAATTTAGGCAAATCCAGACGAATGGAACGCGCAGACGGACCTTTACCGATAATAATGTCAAGCGCATAGTCTTCCATTGCCGAATACAGTACTTCTTCCACCGCCCGGGACAAACGATGAATTTCATCAATGAATAATACATCCTTTTCGCCCAAATTGGTCAGCAGTGACGCCAAATCACCAGGCCGCTCAATCGCCGGACCTGAAGTAATCCGGAAATTGACACCAAGTTCATTGGCGACAATCCCGGCTAATGTAGTTTTCCCCAACCCAGGCGGTCCATATAATAATACATGATCAAGCGCCTCTCCCCGGGCCATTGCTGCCTGCACAAAAATGGACAGGTTATTCTTTACCTGGTCTTGTCCGATATATTCAATCAAACGGCGCGGCCGCAGGCTATACTGCCAAGAATCAACCTCTTGCTCGTCTGATGCCAAAACACGTTCTTCCACCAGTTAGCTCTCCTCCCAGTTACCTCCGGCCAAATTCCTTCAACGCAAACCGAATCAATTGTTCTAATGACAGCGCCGACTGCGCCTTACCCTCACGTTCATATATTTTCTTAATAACCGGTGTTATTTCGGCATGATTATACCCCAGAGCGGCAAGCGCTTGTACAGCCTCCTGCATAATATCTCCTTCGGGGCTTGTACCGGCTGCCGGCTGTCCGGCAATGGCTGGATCAAAATCGGTGCTGATACCCATTTTATCTTTCAACTCTAAAATGATTCTTTCTGCTGTTTTCTTGCCAACACCCGGTAATTTAGTCAGCATAGCGGCATTATTGGTACTGACAGCAGACCGGAAATTTTGCGGTGTAATGGTTGACAAAACACCGGCAGCCACTTTAGGCCCAATTCCTGATACAGAAATAAGGCTTAAAAATAGTTCATATTCTTCCTGGGTATAAAACCCGTGCAAGGTCAGCGCATCCTCGCGCACATTAAGGTAGGTAAATAAGGTTGACGGCTGCCCGACAGCCAGTTTCTGCCTGGTCGAATTGGGGATAAAAACCCGATAGCCGACTCCCTGTACATCAATAAAACAATTATCAGTAAAAAGATGTGTTACTATACCTTTAACATAACCTATCATGCGATACCCTCATCCTATTTATACTCCCACAATGTGCGGTACATACAGCCACAGCCAGAGCATCGGCGGCATCATCAGGATGCGGCTTTTTCGGCAAATTCAATAATCTTTGAGTCATATAAATAACCTGTTCTTTTGTTGCCTTGCCATAACCGGTTACTGCCTGTTTTACCTGCAATGGCGTAAACTCGGCCAGTTTGAGATCATTCTGGGCTGCAGCCAGCAGTACTACACCTCTGGCTTGTCCCACAGCCATAACTGTCCGGACATTTTTATTCATAAATAGTAGTTCTACACCCATAATAGCAGGCTTATACTGTTTAATCAGGAAATCAATTTCCTGATGAATTTTTTTTAGCCGCATTGCCGCTTCCATATCTGGTGTTGTTTCGATAACTCCATACGTTAGTGCTTTTAATCTGCTTCCCTGTGCTTCGACCAAACCATAACCACATATAGCTGTGCCGGGGTCGATTCCCAATACTATCATTTGCTGCCCCCTTTTTCCAGTTTCATTCGACAACTTTAAGCCGTTTTCCTGTTTTAAAAAGTAAAAAGAGAGGTTTCCCTCTCTTTAACGTGCCTGCATACCTTCTAAAGTTCTGAGCAGCTCTTCTTTGGACTGCACAACCAAGCCCTGTCTTAATTCCTGTACATCCTGCGGCATCAAAGCATTAATAGGTATCTTCGTTACTTCTTTGACCAGGGCCTTAGGGCCGGGGACTCCATAGAAAACGGTCACATAACCATCTTTGATGCCAATAAACATATTATTGGCATGCTCCCGGCACAAGCTGTCCACCTGCAGCCTCATTTCAATTTCTTTAGTATCGAATTTTTCTATAGACCAGCCTGAATAGATTTTTTGTACTTGATTAAAAGTAAGGCCAACTAAATTATCAGGTGGCTTGGTTCGAAATACCTCTTCGTCTTTGCACTTGGTATAAATTATTTTTTGCACAATATCGGTATTGGCTGAAATTTTAATTTTTCCATCCTGTTTAACAGCCTCGGTCTCTTGTTGTGGGATAGGCAGCTTACCGTCTTCGCCGGCCTGAAAAGCATAATAACCAACACCGGACAATAATAAAATTAGGCCGCCGATTAATACAGGCTTTACGGGGATAAGTTTGCCATACACCTTTACCTGGTGGAATGAAGAAAGTTTCGCAATAAATTTAGACCACATACTGACAACACTCCTTTCTCTAGTGTCGTCAGTATTTTTCCCAAATTATACAAAAAATATACTAGTTTTCCAAATAAATAAGCAAAAGCGTCATGCTGGTCTTGCCATCTTATTCAAACCAACGTCCTATTGCCTGTCAGGCCAAAAAACAAAGCAGGCCGAAGCCTGCTGACTACTCTTCCATATCCTCCGGAATATCAAAATTAGTATACACTTCCTGAATATCGTCGTGATCTTCCAATGCTTCCAGGAGTTTCATCATTTTAACTGCTTCATCGCCGGATAAGCTGGAGATAGTTTCCGGTACCATAGTGACCCGGGCAACAATTGTTTTTATATTATTTTTATCCAGTTCTTCTTGTACTTGTTCAAAATCTTCAGGATCGGTAGTTATTTCAAACTGGTCGTCAACTGCTTCAAAATCTTCAGCACCGGCGTCCAGCACCATCAGCATTAATTTTTCTTCCTCTATACCCTCTTGTTCAACAGCAAATACGCCTTTTTGCTTAAACATCCAGGAAACACAGCCGGTCTCTCCGAGGTTGCCGCCATATTTAGAAAATAAATGCCGTACATCGGCAGCAGTTCGGTTTCGATTATCTGTCATGGCTTCCACGATGATAGCAACACCACCGGGGCCATAACCTTCATATTTGATTTCTTCGTAATTGCTGCCTTCAAGTGTACCCGAACCTTTTTGAATAGCCCGTTGGATATTCTCTTTTGGTATATTATTTTCTCTTGCTTTTTGCAATGCCAACTTTAGACGCATATTACCTGTTGGATCAGACCCACCCATTCGTACTGCAATCGTAATCTCACGGCTAATTTTGGTAGTAACCTTGCCCCGCACAGCATCCATTTTGCCTTTTTTGTGTTTAATATTGGCCCATTTTGAATGTCCCGACATTGTAATACTCCTCTCAGACTATGTGAATCGCCAATATTGTAACATAATAGGAGGTAGTTGGCAAAGTACATTTTTTAAATCCACTCAATACTGACTGCTTTGCCTTTTTCTTGCAGTACGCTGTTTAGTTTAGTTAACACCTGGGCCTTAAGATTCATCTGCAAAGGAAAGTAAGGGTTCTGGTGCGCCGGATTAACAGCTAAACCGGCAAAAACTCTAATTTTATCTGCATTATTAAATAGCTTGGCAAGTAAGGTAGCTCCATCTCGTTTAGTAGAACTGCGTAAGTTCTTAGTATTGCTCAAACGATCAACAGCTGCATTTAAAGTTAAAATTCCTTCTGTTACCAGATCAATCCCCTCAAGGTAACCGATCGGTGGAATTTGCGGATCATAGCAGGTTAAATCCATTTTAAGCGGACAGTTCGTTATCCTGCTTACGATTTGAGCAGTAGTCCCGCCTGCAACCACCTTTTTTCCCGGTGCCGAAAGCAGCTGCCGGACAAGCTGTTCATCGAGAGCCGCATCGGCCGGCGGTCCTGTAAATACAGTTAGTTGCTGTGGATACCGCATTTTAACGACCAAGCTTGTTGAATCATCGCCCGGACATCCCATATAGTACCCCTCGCAACAATTTATCAAATGCTGCCCGATGGTTTCAGCATCACTACTCTCGTTACACTCATCTGCCAGTTGAGCAGCTACCCCTGTCCAACCCCACCCCAGCTTAAGCAGGCCGCCGATACCGGCATGCAGAACTCCATCCGTTACTGCCACTAATATATCATCTTCCTGGAGACACAGTTCCCCTTCGCGGATAATTTTGCCGCTTACTAGCTTTTCTTTAGTCGGGAACTCGATTACCTTGCCACGGCGCACTAAAAAAGTAGACGGACAGTCAAATTCGACCACTGTGGTTTGACCGTCAGGACTAATTTTTATGATATGCAATGTCGAATAGGCTATTTTTCGCTGCCGGCAGACCGGCAGTGTTTCCGCAACGGTGTTCACAACATCTTCAAGCGCGATGCCGCGTTTAAGCATAACGGAGGCAATTTTTGTGGTTAAAGTAGCTAATATATTTGCCTTGACACCGCTGCCCAGGCCGTCAGACATTACAATAATTGTTGATTCAGGTGTCCTGACAATATCTACATTATCGCCGCATAATTCTTCACCGTTTTTGGATAATTGGGCTATTCCTACCTCGGCATGAAGGTTTTGCATCAGGCTTCCCCCTTGCCTTTGATCAGCATAATCAACTCTAACAAAGCTGACTTAGTTTCGGCGGTTGTTTCACCCAAAAGGCCTGCAATCTCTTGGGCAACATGCATTTGTTTATTTATGATATCTGTCGCTTTTTCCACAGTCTCCAGTTTCATCTGCTGCAATTCGCGATTTCTTAGTTCATGGGCAGTTATATCTGTAATTATAGCAATAATCAGTCCATGCTCCGGAACAGGTATAATCATTTGCTCGGTAACAATATCATATAATGGATACTCAACTCGTTTGCCTACAATTTTATGACCAAATTTTGCCGCTGCAATGAAATCAGAGCAATTAAACAGCTCTGTAAGATTCATACCTTTATATATCTCTTTGATCTTGCCAAACATACGTGTAACAGCCGGATTGAATTCCTTAATAATCATTTTTTCATTAACTGCAATAATGGCATTTAATGAATTCTCAACAATAATGTTAGCAAAGGATTCCGCTTTCGAACGCATATAGGGTACACACATATCAAGCTCGGCATGTCCCTGAAATACTGCAATGGCTTTAGCCCGGCAGGTGTCATAACCGCAGGCACTGCAATTTTTTTCATCCTGGACAGTAAATTTCCCAGTTTGTTTGAGAATTTCTGTGATTTCCTCTTCTGTCGGGATAACCGCATTAATGGTTTTGGACTGATAAGAGCGGGATAAATCCAGTGTATTGTCGGCACCATAATGGCATTTATCTGTACAGCCCGCTTGGGTATATGTCAAGACTTTGTTCCTCTTGGTCTGCATAAATTGACGAATCCCCATAGCAGGACCGCCGATACAGCCTCCGGAACAGGCCAGAGCCTCAACAAATCGCGGGGAGAACTCCTGGTTGATTAATCCCTCAAATACTTCCATGCATTTTTCAATACCATCTACAGTAATGATTTCTGCATCAGTCAGTCCCACAAAAGGCATAACTATGCCACCTGCTACAGGAAAACAGCGACCGGCGCTCATTGATGCAAGTGATGATTGTTCCCGTGCCCCTGCCTGCATTATAGTTGGATTCTTAAACGGCGAAGACAGCCAGTTTTTTAGCTCTTCAAAAGTTATTACGGCATCAACCATTGAGTTTGCGCCACTGCCTTCTCCAATTTTAGCTATACATGGTCCGGCAAAAACAACAAAAGTATCCTGACCGTATTGTTTTTTAATCAGTTTGGCATGAGCCAGCATCGGTGATATGACTGGCACCAGGTTATCTATTAATTGCGGATAATATCTTTCAATAATATTTATAATAACCGGACAGCATGACGAGATTACGGTAGCATCCGGTAGTCCCTGAGAACTAGGCTGCATGTATGTCCCATAAATTTCAGAAATCATGGTGGCAGCTACGGCAGTTTCAGCCACACTATGAATTCCGGCACCAGTCAGCGCTTGTATAAGCTCCTCCCGGGCAATTTCAGGAAAAGCCGCCACATAGGATGGGGCTAAGCTGATCACAACTCTTTGACCTTTTTCCAGAGCTGTTTGTAAGCGCTGGATTTGATTATCCACTTGTTTGGCTTTCTGTGGACATTCCACAACACATCGCCCACACAAAATACACCTTTCTTCTATAATATGAGCATGACCTTTTCTAATCCCTATTGCTTTAACAGGACATGACCGTACACAACGGAAGCAATCCTGGCAATTTACTTTATGCGTAATAATAGTGTTAATTTCCTTTACCTCCTAACACTTTTTCCATAAAAATGCCGTACACCTTTTCCTTGGCAACATTAGTTATAATCTCATCGTTTAATTTAATAACCACACCTTCAGTACATTTACCCTGACAAAAATTGCCTTCGACATCTATCTCACTTTGAATCTGATACTTATCTATCAGTGCTCTAAAAGTATTTAGTACACTATACGCGCCGCGCAAATGGCAGGCACTACCAAAACAAATGGATAATTTAAGCATAAATACACCTCAGAATTTTTTTCGTGAAATAATTCACTTTTATTTTTATATTATACCGCAACCCATTCTACTTTTAAGCACAGTTAAGCATATAAATTCAACGAAACTGCATCTCAGGTTACAGCAATTTATCTTGTTGTCTAACGGATAAAAACTATTTATGAAAAAGGACTGAAGGTTTATTATCCAAACACTTCTGCAACAGCAAACTATTTGCGGTTTCCTCATACCCAAGTCGATGATAAAACTGATGAGCCTCTGTTCTCGTAATATTCGAATACAGTCTGATTCTTAAACAGCCTTTAGCCTGCGCCCACAACTCCGCTTTTTCCATTAACATCCTGCCAATACCGGCTTTACGGTAATCGCTACTCACCACAAGACCCAAAACTATGGCTGTTTTTTTCGTAATCAAAGTTCTATAGATTGATACATGCACCCAGCCAATAACCATTTTGTCTTCAGTCTCAGCTATAAACAGCTTATTTGTCTCATCATTTTCCAAACAAGAAAATGTTTCCTTAATTTCCTCGATAGTGACTTTATAGCCTAATTCCGCGGCCAAATCCGGCAAAGCCCCTAAATCAGCTTCAGAAATTTCACGGCAAAAATACATAACAATACTCCTCATTTCTAAAATAAGAAAAATCACTGATGCAGCCTACATAGCGTCAACACTACTGAGGCACGGGCGGACGCTATGAATAAGCGCGGAGATTAAAGCGCCGGCGGCGCAGTGTTGTATGATGGCCGCCTGGGCCGGGTTTTGTGTCGGCACGCAAAACTTGTAAATTTTGTTAAATCAAAAAAGGCTACCTCTCATAGATTTAAAAGTCTATTTGAGACAACCTTCCTTTTCTGGTGGAGATAAGCGGGATCGAACCGCTGGCCTCTTGAATGCCATTCAAGCGCTCTCCCAGCTGAGCTATATCCCCATATTGTTTCAGGAATACTTATATTATCACAATCACTCATGTATTTCAATAAACAACTTTGGCTAATTAGCATTCCCTCAAAACCAAACAATGTAAGAGTTATCATCTGCCAAATGTACCGACCTGGAATTAGAGCTCGCTTGTTAGCTGTAGGATGTTCTTCACTATCGTTCAGAACTAAGCGATTCGCTCCAATCCGCCTTCACCTCTCGGCTCGACTTCTTGGGCTCTCTGCTTATCGCCTACCGCTCAGAACTAAGCGATTCACTCAGGTTTCCGCGTCGCTTTCGCTCCTAAAAACCTGGTTCTCTGCTTATCCCTAGAAAGGAGGTGATCCAGCCGCACCTTCCGATACGGCTACCTTGTTACGACTTCACCCCAATCATCGACCCC